>NZ_BAAACP010000007.1:0-180206 GCF_039521565.1 Paraclostridium tenue | reverse complement strand
TTTAAATAAAATAAAAAAACTACCTTAAATTTAAGGTAGTTTTTTTATTTTATTTAAATAAGACATAAGAAAAGAAAAATGAAATTGAAATATTTTATAAATTAAAAAACGGAATTTTAAAAACAAATTGAAAATTTAAAAATATTTGTTGTGGTTGATAGAATTAATGTGCTACCATTATAGCAAATAGAAAAAAGGGGGATGTTTTATGGGAAAAGCAGAAGTTAAAAAAAGGAGTCTTTTGATGAAATGTCTAGACTCAGTAGAATATATAGGAAATAAGTTACCACACCCAGTTACATTGTTTGCAATGCTATGTGTGGCAATAGCAATTATATCTGCAATAGCAGAAAAGATGGATTTAAGTGTAACAGCAGAACTTATAAATAGAGAAACAATGAAAGTTGGAGAACAAACTATAAAAGCGATTAGTTTATTAAATGGAGCTGGGTTTAAATATATGTTAGAAAATGCAGTAACTAACTTTACATCATTTGCTCCTTTAGGCGTAGTGTTAGTAGGTATGTTAGGAATTGGGATTGCAGAAAGTTCAGGATACATAGGAACACTTCTTAAAAAAATTGTAAGTATAACACCAGCAAAGCTGATAGTTCCAACGGTTGTATTCCTTGGAATAATGTCAAATGTGGCGTCTGATGCAGGCTATGTTATATTAATTCCTCTTGGTGCTTTAGTTTTTATGGCTTATGGAAGACATCCTTTAGCTGGTATAGCTGCAGCTTTTGCAGGGGTTTCTGGAGGATTTAGTGCAAACTTACTTATAGGAACTGTTGATCCTATGCTTGCAGGAATAACAAATGAAGCAGCTCATATAATAGACCCAACAGTAAATATAAGTGCTACTGCAAATTATTTTTTTATGTTTGTATCAACATTTTTAATTACTATATTAGGAACTTTGATAACTACTAAAATTATAGAGCCTAAACTTGGAAAATATAATAATAAAGATGCTAAATTTTCAGATGGAATGTCAAGAGCTAATGATTTACAAACTATAAAACCTGAAGAAGCTAAGGCTATGAAAGCTGCAAACTTAACTTTACTATTTATGGTTTTAGGATTAATAATACTTGTAGCTATGCCAAATTCATTTTTAAGAAATTTAGAAAAACCAAACTTCTTAAATTCTATAGTAGATCATTCTACTTTGATGAATGGTCTTATACCGATAATAGCTATACTATTTTTTGTACCATCTGTAGTTTATGGGAAAATAGCTAAAACTGTAAAAAATGAAAAAGAAATAGCAGCTCATATGAGTAAAGCAATGAGTTCTATGGGTGGATATTTATGTTTAGCATTTGTGGCATCACAATTTATAAAATATTTTGAGTATACAAATTTAGGGACAATAATAGCTGTAAGAGGGGCTGAATTCTTACAATCAATAAATATAGGTGCAATACCATTGTTAGTAGGATTTGTATTTATAACAGGATTTATAAATTTATTTATGGGATCTGCATCAGCTAAATGGGCTATAATGGCACCGGTATTTATACCTATGTTTTTAAAATTAGGAATAAGTTCAGACGTTGTTCAAGCAGCATATAGAATAGCAGATAGTTCAACAAATATAATATCACCTCTTATGAGTTACTTTGCAATGGTTATAGTATTTATGCAAGCTTACAAGAAAGATACTGGAATAGGAACTGTAATATCACTTATGTTACCATATTCTATGACATTCTTAATAGCTTGGACTATACTATTTATAGTTTGGATGGTTACTGGAATACCGATAGGATTTTAGGTTAATATAAAAAGAGTTATTTTTTAGATAACTCTTTTTTAATTGTTATAAATTTTATGAAGTTTAACTTTTATTGAGAGTTTAAAAAAATTTGATATTATATTTTTCTAAATTTAATAAACATTTTATTTTGAGGATTTTATATTTAACTATATTTGCTATAATTTCAGGCATAGCCACATTTTTAGGACTTGGAACTATGGAGATTAATAGTGGATTTAGTTCTTATGGTAATCTAAATAGCTTATTATTATGAGTGAATTGTAAACTTATGTAACATTTAAATATGCTTAATTGTGATAGAATTAATATAAATATAACTATTAATTAGGAGGAATTAAATGTTAGTATTAACTACTGAAAATATTCCAGGAAAGAAGATAACAAAAGTTATTGGTTTAGTAAAAGGAAGTACTGTAAGGGCAAAACATATAGGGAAAGATATAGGAGCTAGTTTTAAACAATTAGTTGGAGGAGAATTAACAGGATATGATGAAATGCTGGAAGAAGCTAGAAAAATAGCTATAGAAAGAATGGTAGAAGAAGCTAAAAATAAAGGAGCAAATGCCATAATAGGATTTAGATTAACTTCAGCTGCAGTTATGCAAGGAGCAGCAGAGATGTTAGCTTATGGAACTGCAGTAGTTATAGAAGATAATGAGTAATTTGCATTTATGAAGTTATATAATAATTAATAAGATAAAAAAATCTATAGATATTTCTATGGATTTTTTTATTTTTAAAATAAATACTTTATGATAAAAAAGTAAACTATTATAATATAATATATTTAATAACTAAATTAAGTTGGTTTTTATAAAAAGCAACAAGGAGGTACAACTATGGAATTTATACTAAATATATTAAAACGCATAGATATTCCACTTTGGATAAGAAATAAAGAAGGTAAAATTATTTTTATAAATAACAGTTTGCAAAAAAAATTTGATATAAGTATAAATGATATAAATTTTAGTATGGAGAAAAGTGTAAGCAAAGAATTAAAAAAGTTATATGATATTATGATTATGCCTAAATTTAATTCATCTTTTACATATGAAATAAAAAATAAAATATATAAACCAATAATTCTTTTTTGTGATGATAAATCAAAAAATGAAGTAGCAATATTAATAGATGTAACTGATGTTTCTTTTAAATCGAATAACCAACAAATAAATATGTTAAAAAATGTAATAGACAATATACCTGAGTTGATTTTTTATAAAGATGATAAGCTTAGATACGTTAGTATAAACAAAGAATTTAAAAATTTTTATGAAAAAATAGGAGTTAAAGATATAATAGGTAAAACAGATTTAGAATTTTCACTAGACAGCAGTTTTACTAGAGCATGTAAAGAGCATGATGATATAGTTTTAAAAACAAAAGAAACATTATACTCAGAAGAAGAATTTCCTATACCAGGAAAAGATGAATTCTGTACTTTAAACAGCGTAAAAGCACCTATAATAGGAGAAGATGGTAATGTATTAGGATTAATTGGAGTTGCAAGAGATATAACAGAACAAAAAAAATTAGAAAAAAAACTTAGATATTTAAGTTATACAGATAGATTAACAAGTTTATATAATAGAGCATATTTTGATGAAAAAGTAAGTGAATTTATAGAAAATAAAAAATTTCCTATAGGAGTTGTAATAGGTGATGTAAATGGACTTAAAATAGTAAATGATACATTAGGACATTTAGATGGAGATAGGCTTTTAAAAGAAATGGCTAATGTACTTAAGGAATCATGTGGTGATAAAGGATTGGTATTTAGGTGGGGTGGAGATGAATTCATAACACTTATCCCAAATTCAACCGAAAAAGATTGTCTAAAGCTTATCGAAAAAGTAAATAATCTTTGTGATAAAAAAATTTATGATAATTTTAAATTAAGTATATCACAAGGTCATTCTATGATTAATGAACATACAAGCTTAGATGATGCATTAAGAGATGCTGAAGATAAAGTGTATAGACAAAAAATATTAGATAATAAAAGTGTTAGAGTATCTATATTAAATACTCTAAGAGAAAGTTTAGAAGAAAAGAATCTAGAAACACAAGAACACACAAAAAGGGTCGCAAAGTATTCTGTAAAGGTAGGAAAAGCCTTAGGTTTAAATGATGAAATCTTGGAGAAACTGGCTTTGGTTGGAGAACTTCATGATATAGGAAAAATTGGTATACCAGAACATATATTATTAAAACCTGATAAACTAACAAATGATGAGTATGAAATTATGAAAACTCATGCTGAAAAAGGCTATAGATTAGCATTATTACTTCCAGAATTAAGCTATATTGCAAGGGATATATTAACTCATCATGAAAGGTGGGATGGAAGAGGATATCCACTTGGACTTAAAGGAGAAGAAATACCATTAGTAGCTCGAATCGTTTCTGTTATAGACTCATTTGATGCTATGACAAATGACAGAATACATGAAAGAAGAATGAGTAAGTATAAAGCTATCAAAGAAATTAAAGCATGTTCAGGCAAGCAGTTTGATCCTAAAATAGTTGAAGTATTTTCAAATATAATTGAAAATGAATTAGAAAATAAAAAATATTGAATAAATTTAAAAAAGTATTGACAAAATAAAGGTAATAATCATATTATTAAATTAAGTAAATAAACTAATGCGTTGATGAGAAAAAGTAAAATTAATGTAGTCTTACAGAGAGTTTCCGGTTGGTGAGAGGAGCAAAGGCAAGTTAATTTGAATACCTCTCTAAGCAGCACTCCGAAAGATAACACCCAGTAGGCAGTAGCCGGATTTTGCACACGTTATAGTGCTAGAGTATCCCAAAGTAATTGGCGTACTTGAAGAGGTCGTTATCGTGAGGTAATGATAAATTAAGGTGGTAACACGTGAGTAGTACTCTCGTCCTTTTATATAAGGACGGGAGTTTTTTATTGTATTGGCGCCGTATAACAATTAAATTACTATCCTTAAAGATTAAATATTAATTATAAATTTTAGGAGGATTAATTATGAAAAATATACAGGAGCAAATAAGGATAATATCTAAAGGTGTAGATGAAATAATAGGTCTAGAAGATCTTAAAAATAAATTAGAATTATCACAAAAAGAAAATAAACCATTAACGGTTAAGTTAGGGCTAGACCCTAGTGCACCAGATATACATTTAGGTCATACTGTTGTTTTAAGAAAAATGAAGCAATTACAAGACTTAGGTCATAAAGTGGTAATAATTATAGGAGACTTTACAGGAAAAATAGGAGATCCAACTGGAAAATCTAAAGCTAGAAAAGCACTTACAACAGAGCAAGTATTAGAAAATGCTAAAACATATAAAGAGCAAATACTTAAAATTTTAGACAAAGATAAAACCGAGATAGTTTTTAATAGTAATTGGTTATCTAAGTTAAGTTTTGAAGATGTTATATGGTTAGCATCAACAACTACAGTAGCTAGAATGCTTGAAAGGGAAGATTTTAAAAATAGATACGAGAGTCAAACTCCAATATCTTTGCATGAGTTTTTCTACCCTTTAATGCAAGGATTTGATTCAGTTAAAATAAAAGCTGATATAGAATTAGGCGGAACAGATCAAAGATTTAATGTTTTAATGGGAAGGTCTTTACAAAAAGCATTTAATCAAGATTCTCAGGTAACTATATTTATGCCATTATTAGAAGGATTAGACGGAAAAAATAAAATGAGTAAAAGTTTAGGTAATTACATTGGAATAGATGAAGAAGCTAGTGTAATGTATGAAAAAGCGATGACTATACCAGATGATTTAATAATAAAATACTATGAACTTGTAACAGATATACATCCTGATATAGTAGATGATATAAAAAGAAACTTAGAGGAAAATAAAGTAAATCCTAGAGATATAAAAATGAATTTAGCTAAGGAAATAGTGAGATTATACCATGGAGAAGAAAAGTCCAATGAGGCTGAAAATAGATTCAAAGAAGTTTATCAGAAAGGCCAAATACCTAATGATATAAAAACTGTAGAAGTTTTAAAAGAAAAATTTGATTTAATAGAAGAACTAGTTAAAAATAGTTTGGTAAGTAGTAAAAGTGAAGTTAGAAGACTTATATCACAAGGTGGTATAAAAGTAAATAATGAAAAATTAGAAGATATCAACAAATTAAATATATCTGATACTATGATAATACAAATAGGTAAGAAAAAGTTTATAAAGATATGCATTAAATAATATTTTTTAGAAAATAAACATTTATTTAATATAAATTAATTAATATGAGTATATAGTTTAAAATTAAAAACTATATACTCATATTAAAAAAATTAATAAAAATCTGGTTTTTTATCGTTTAATTCATCTTGTCTTTTTTTAATTACATTTTTAACTTCTTCTTCACTTAAATTTGATTTAGCTATTATATCTGATATTCCCATATTACTTTCAAGCATTCTTTTTACATGTTCAACAGCTTTTTCATATTCACCTTTTTTTAAAGTATGACTCATATAAACACATCCTTTCTAAACTTAAATTTCCACAAAAAACTTAAGTTATAACTGTAAAATAATACACATAAAAATATTAATATTAATAAAAATTGATATTAAAAGAATATACAGGTATAATTATTTTAGAATAAAATTAAATAAAAGGAGGGAATAATAAATAGTTTGTCAAATGAAATAAATAATGTATAATATTAAAATAAGAAACATGGTATAATTAAAAATAATAGAAAAATTAAGTTGCTTTATAAAGGGAGTTATAATATGAGTAATATAAAAATAATCTGCGATACAATGAATGATGTGCCAAAGAACATAATGGATAATTATGATATAGAAATACTTCCTGCTACAATCATATTTGAAGGAAAAGAATATAAAGCAGGAGTAGATATAGATGGAGATGAGTTTTACAAGTTATTAAGAAGCACACAAAGTATACCATCAACATCACAAGTAACTTATGCTACATTTAAGGAAATTTTTGAAAAGTACGTAAGCGAAGGTAAAAAAGTTTTATATCTAGCAGGTTCTTCTGCAGCATCAGGAACTTATCAATCAGCTATGTTAGCTAAAAGCGATATAGAAGGAGATGTATATATATTTGATACATATGGACTTTCTATCGGAGGTGGCCTTTTAATAGGAGAAGCAGCAAAGCTTTCAAGTGAAGAGCATGATATAGACTACATAATAAGTAAGTTAGAAGAATATAAAGAAAAAGTACAAGTATATTTTTCAGTTGATTCATTAGATTATCTACAAAAAGGTGGAAGAATATCTGGCACTAAGGCTGCAATAGGTACTCTTCTTAATATAAAACCTATATTAAAGATAGAAGATGGATTAGTTAAGCAAAAAACTCAAGTTAGAGGAAGCAAAAAGATAATATCAACATTAATAGAACAATTAAGATCTGAAGTAGGAGATAATTTTTCTGATAAAGATGTCTATGTTGGATATGGAGATGACATAGAGGAACATAAAAAATTTATGGAAAAGGTAAAAGAAGAATTAAATCCAAGAAATGTATATCCATTTAGAATAGGAGCTTGTGTTGCTTGCCACTCAGGACCTAGTGTTTTAGGAATTGGATGTTTTAAATAAGGAATCATAATATATTTATAAATACAAAAGCCCTCTAAATTTAGAGGGCTTTTATTTGCAATTTTTTTGAATATATAGTAATGAACTTTTCATATCATTAAATTCATTTTTAGAAATTATCAATCTTTCTATACCATTATAAAAACCATATACATCAAATATTTTATCCACTTTAACTTGTATAATATTATCTATAATATTTATATAAATGCATTTAGAATACTTATTAAAAGATTTAAATATAAGTAATTTGCTACTAGTTAATTTAATCATTTTAAATCCATTAAGAAATAAATTATTATTTAAAAAATTTATAAATTCATCCATATAACTACCTCCAATTTAAAGTATTAACATACAAATGAATTTATATAACCTATATTGTAGTAAAAATTTTTGGCTTGTATAAATTTACCTATTGTAGTAAATTAAAATCGTAAATGAGTGACATAATATATACTACTTAGGAGGATTAAGCTATGAAGATTAATAAGGATAAATTCATATATGAATTTACTAGAAATCAAGCTACTCATGAAGAAATACATGAAAATATATTAGAAGGTATGAATGTTCACGGTGCAAATTTTATCATATTAATATGTGCAATAATAATAGCATCAGTAGGGCTTAACATGAATGCAACAGCAGTAATTATAGGTGCTATGTTAATATCTCCTTTGATGGGATCTATAATAGGGATTGGATATGGAGTAGGAACATACAATGTTAAATTATTAAAAGATGCATTTAAAATATTGATGCTTTCAATTGGAATAAGTATAATAACATCAACACTTTACTTTTCTTTAACACCAATAACAACAGCAGGTAGTGAAATATTATCAAGAACTAGTCCAACAATATGGGACGTTATAATAGCATTTGTTGGAGGTACAGCTGGAATGATAGGTATAACTCGTAATAAACCTAGTAATGTTATACCAGGAGTTGCTATAGCAACTGCGCTTATGCCACCTCTTTGTACAGCAGGTTATGGACTTGCTACTAAGCAGTATGATATATTTTTAGGTGCAGGATATTTATTTTTTATAAATTGCTTTTTTATAACCATATCAACACTTATAGTTACAAAAGCTTTAAATATACCAACTAGAATAAACATATGTGATGAAAAGCAAAAAAACGTTAAGAAATTTATAATAATAGCATCAATTATAGTAATAATCCCTAGTATGTTTTCCGCTGTTAACATGATAAGAGAAACCATAGATGAAAGTAACTTAAATACTTTTATTAATCAAGAGTTAAATGGACAATATGTAATAAGTAAAAATATAAGTGAAAAAGATAATACAATAACTTTGGCTCTTATGGGTAAAAGAATATCTAATAGTCAATTAGATGAATTACAACAAAGCCTTCATCACTATGGATTTAGCAATAAGAAATTAATTATTAAACAAGATGATAACAATTTTAATGATATAGAAAAATACATAAATGATATAAAAAATAAAAATAGTGATTTTATAAAAGATAATAATATTTCTAATAATAAAGAAGAAAACAATAAAGAAATATCTAATCAAACAGAAGTAGAAATGATAGCTAGTGAACTAAAAGCTATATACCCTAAAATAAATGACGTATATACAGGGTATGTTTTTGGAGAACAAGATAAAAATAAAGAAATACCTATACTTATAATATATAGTGAAGATGATTCTTTAAATAAAAATATAGAAACTATTAAAAATTGGTTTAAAACAAGAGTTAAGGCAGATGATGTTAAAGTTTATATACAAAATCCCACTATAAAAGAAGAAGTTGAAACTAACAATTAATAGAAAGCTAATTTTAATTATATAGTTATATATGTAAAAATATGATATATTTTATATAAACAGGTTACTATAGAGTATTTTATTAAAAATACTTTGTAGTAACCTATTTTAATACTTTATATTGGAGGAATATATGAATAAAACAATAGGAGTACTGGCTCATGTAGATGCTGGAAAAACTACGTTTTGTGAACAGTTACTATATCATACAAAGTCAATTAGAAACAGAGGGAGAGTAGACAATAAAGATACTTTTTTAGATAATCATGAAATAGAAAGACAAAGAGGAATAACCATATTTTCAGAACAAGGAAAATTTATATATAATAACTCAAATTATAATTTGATAGATACTCCAGGGCATATAGACTTTTCACCAGATATGGAAAGAGCTATAAGTATAATGGATTATGCAATTGTAATAATAAGTGCTGTAGAAAAAATACAACCACATACTAAAACAGTTTTTAGACTACTTAAAAAATATAATATTCCTGTATTTTTCTTTGGAAATAAAATAGACAGAGAAGGTGCAAATATTGAGAAGTTAATAGAAGATATAAAATTAAATTTAAGTGAAGATGTAATAGATATAAGCACTAATCTGTATATAGATAATGAAATAAATTTAAGTGAAGAAATTATTGAATTTATAGCTGAAAGAGATGAAGAATTACTTGATAAATATTTAAATGGAGAATATAATAAAGAACTTTGGGTAAATAAATTAATAAAAAGTATAAAAAATTGTGATATATACCCATTTCTTAAAGGTTCAGCATTGCAAGATATAGGTATAGAAGATTTTATAAAAAAGTTAGATTATTTGACATATACAAATTACCAAGGAAATAATAATTTTATAGGTAAGGTATATAAAGTTAGATATGACGAAAATAAAAATAGATTAACTTATATAAAAGCTATTAGTGGGAATTTAAAAGTTAAAGACGAACTTAAATATATAATAAATGACGAAGTAATTACTGAAAAAATAAATAATATAAGAGTTTATAATTCAAATAAATATGAAAATGTCAATGAAGTCTTTGCAGGTCAAATATTTGCGGTTACAGGACTAACTAATATTATAACCAATGAATATATATTAGATAAAAATCTAGATATAAATAAATTTTACGAAAATTATAGTATAGATAAAGAAATTGATATAGTACCAACACTAAAGTCTAAAATTAAATTTGATGAAAGCCTTAATATAAAAGATGTGTTAAATGTATTTAAAATATTAAATGATGAAGAACCAGCATTAAATGTAAAATGGAATGAAAATTTAAAAGAAATACATATTCATGTTATGGGAAAGATACAGCTAGAAATATTAAAAGAGATAGTTAAGAATAGATTTAATATAGATGTAGATTTTGGAAAATGTGAAATATTATATAAAGAGACTTTAAAAGAAAAAACTATAGGATATGGACATTTTGAACCATTAGGACATTATGCTGAAGTTCATTTACTTATAGAGCCATCTACTAGAAATAGTGGGATTATATTTAAAAGCAATGCTCATGTAGATGATTTAACTATAGGGCATCAAAATCTAATTAAAACTCATATATTTGAAAAAGAACACAATGGAATACTTGGTGGATATCCTCTTACAGATATTAATATAACACTAATTACAGGAAGAGCACATACTAAACATACTAGTGGTGGAGATTTTAGGCAAGCGACTCTTAGGGCGTTAAGACAAGGTCTTGAACAAGTTGACAATCTATTACTAGAACCATTTTATAAATTTAAAATTGAGATAGGCATTGATTATATAGGAAGAGTATTATCTGATATACAAAAAATGAGTGGTACTTTTAAAGATCCTATTATAAGTGAAGAAATGTGTATTATAGAAGGAAGAGGACCTGTGTCTACATTTATGGACTATCAATTGGAATTAATTAGCTTTAGTAAGGGAACTGGAAGCATTAGTTTTATATTTGATGGATATGATGAATGTCATAATAGGGATGAAATTTTAGAAAATAGAAATTATGATAAAGACAGTGATAGTGAGTATACCTCTAACTCTATATTTTGTTCTAAAGGACAAGGATACATAGTAAAAGGAAGTGAAGCTAAAGAATATATGCATTGTCTAAAATAACTTTAAATAAACTACTTAATTATATTATTCTAACTAAAATATAGGTTAGTATATTAATTTAGGTAGTTTATTTTTTATTAAAATACCATAAAATCAAAGCATATATATAATAATTGCAAATGGAATATGTATATGTATTCATTAATATAATATAAAGGTTATATAATATATTTATAGGGGGGATAATTTGTGAAAACATGCAAAAACTGTGGCAAAATCTTAGAACAAGAAGCTCGTTTTTGTGATGGATGTGGTTATGATACTACTAAAGAATTATATAAAAAAACTATGAAAAAGAAAAATAACTTATTAAAAGTAGTTGTGGCTTTATCACTTTTAGGGATAATATCTGTAATATTATTTTTCACACTTAAAGATACAATTTTATTAAATTACTATAGTAAAAAAGGAGATATAGAAAGTTCTAATATAAAATCTATTGATTATTATATTAAAGCTATAGATATTAAATATACAGAAGAGTTAGTGGAGAAAATAAGAAAAGAAGTAAGCGAATGTAGAAGTTTTGAAGAAGAACTAATTAAATTAGAAAAGATTATAAATAGCAAAGACTTGAGTAGTATGTATATTGAAAATTATGTAAAAAAAGCAGAAGAACATTTTGAGAATGGAGATTATGACCAAACATTAAAATATCTATCAAAAGCTAAAGAATATAATTTTAAACAAGAAAATTTTAAATATTATAATAAGCTGATAGAAATTCAAAATCAAAAAATTAATGAACATATAAAAGAAAATAACTTACCTGAGAATAATAATGAATATATTATATATGATAGTCATATTAGATATCTAACTAAATCAGAACTATATAAATACAGTAAAAATGAATTAGCATTAATTAGAAATGAGATATTTGCAAGATATGGATATATCTTTAATAAAGATGAATATTTCAATTATTTTATCAATACTAGTTGGTATATCCCAAATCCAAATTTTAATGGAAGTATAAATGAATTAAATACTATAGAAAGATATAACGTTGAGCTTATAAAAAGTTTAGAGCAAGGTTATTAGGGGGGAGAGTTTTTGTATTGTAAAAATTGTGGAAGCAAGTTAAATGAAAATGCTAATGTTTGTACTAATTGCGGAGTAAAAGTAGGAAATGGCAATAGCTTTTGTAAGTTTTGTGGGAATGAAACTAATAAAGATTCAAAATTTTGTATAAGTTGTGGAAATGAATTAAATAAGCCATATATACCAAAGAATACAAATAATAATAAAAATATATATTGCAAAAATTGTTCTAATGAAATGAGTTCACAATCATCTGTTTGTACTAAATGTGGGGTTAAAAGAGGAAATGGAAATTCTTATTGTCCAGAATGTGGAAAAGAAACTGATAAAAATGCAGATGTATGTGTTAATTGTGGAGTTAATTTAAATAATAAGTTTTCAGTTATAAAAAGTATAAATAAATCAAATTCTAAAGTTGGTTCTGTAGGTAGTAAGAGTAAATTATTAGCTATAGTACTATGTTTGATATTTGGAACAATGGGAGTTCATAGATTTTATGTAGGTGATAATTCTCAAGGATTTATTATATTAGCACTTACTTTAGCTGGAATAGTTACTTGTGGAATAACTACTATAATTAGTTGTATATGGGTGATTGTAGACTTTATATTAATAATATTAGACAAGATAACAGATGAAAATGGCGAAGCACTTCAGTGGTAAAAGAATTAGGTTGTGTGTATATATAATAGGAATTATAATTATATATTCTATACCTATTAGTTTTATCGAAAGCAGAAGCTTTTGCCTTTGGTATAATTTACTTGGGAAAAAATGTTTTGGTTGTGGAATGACTAGGTCATTTTTTAATTTATCTAGATTTAAAATATTAAAAGCTATAGATTATAATTTTATGATAGTTTTTATGATTATACCTATATTTTTAATTATTAAGGATATGTTTAATATATTAAGGCATGAGTTAAAAAAATTAAATAAAAAGATTAATTAGTAAAAAGAAGTATGTAGAAAATTTTCTACATACTTCTTTTATTGCTATTTATATACAATATGTTACAATAATATACGGCTAAAAACATATTAGGAGGAAGATGATGGACATTTTAAAAAATTTTCGTAAAGTTATAACGCTGATGATAATTCTATTTGTGATTATATCAATATCAGGTTGTTCAAAAGATAAAATTTCTGAAGTTAAAAATAAAACTAATGTAAAGGCTTATAATAATGAAAACTTATTAAATACAGAAAATCAAGAAGCACAACTTCACTTTATAAATACTGGAAATAGTGATGCTATACTTATAAAACAAGGAAATCAAGCAGCATTAATAGATGGTGGAGATAATGATGATGAACAAAGAGTTGTAAATTATCTTAAAAACAATGGAGTAAAAGAATTACAATATGTATTTGCAACACATCCACATGCAGATCATATAGGTGGACTTGATGCAGTAGTAAAAGAAATACCTGTAAAAAATGTGTATGTTAGCAATGGAAGTGCAAATTCAAAGACATATTCAGATTTTATAAATGCTATGGCAAATAAAGGATTACATCCTAGTGTACCTTTATTAAATAGTGAATTTAAATTAGGAACATCAAAGTTTAAAGTTTTATCTGTAGCAAATTGTGATGATCCTAATAATAATTCAATAGTACTTGAATATACAAATGGAAATGATAAAGTACTTTTAATGGGGGATGCAGAGTCTGAAATAGAATCTAAGATAAATGTAGAAGATGTTGATTTGTTAAAAGTAGGTCATCATGGATCTCATAGTAGTTCAACTCCTTCATTTATAAATAAAGTAAATCCAGAATATGCTGTTATAACAGCTGGTGAAAACAATAAATATGGACATCCTCATAAAGAAACTATGGAGACTTTAAAAAGTAAAAATATCGAAGTACATAGAAGTGATGAGTGTGGAAATATAATATTTATATCTACTGGAAATGGCTTAAAAGTAGATTGTAAAAAAGGAAGTTATAAAAGTGGTAGTGAAAAAGGATATATAGTTACTTCTAATGATAATTCAAGTGATAAGAACTATAGTAAACACCCTAAAAATAATATATCAGCTACAAAGCCGAAAACATCACAAAAGTTAGCACAAGAACCTGTAAAAAATAAAGGAAAAATTGTTTATTGGACGCCAAACGGAAAGTCATATCATACAACTAAACAATGTTCTGCATTAAGTAAAAGTAAAACTATATTTTCAGGAACACAATCTGAATCAGGTAAAACTGATCCTTGTGATAGATGCCATTAAAAGATAAAACAAATAATTGAAAAATCTATTATAACTAATATTTTAATTGAACAATTTATCAATTGCTGATATATTATAATACTGTAAATAAATCAGTGAAAATTTAAATTATAGAATTTAGACATAAGTTTTTAGCATCAGGAGGAAAAAATGATAGATATAGCAGATTTAAGATTTGAATTTACAGAACAAGGAGAGTCTAAAGAAGTTGATTTTATGGGACTTTGTCAAATAACAGAAGACCTTTTATGGTACTGTGAAGATACAGATACTATAGTATTTGGATTTGAAGATGATAGTGAATATAGATTAAGTATAGATGAAGACACAGAATATGAAGATATACAAGATTTTTTTGATAATATAGCTGAAGATCAATGTATATCTGATAGTGTAAGTATAAAATTATTAAATAGTAGAGAATAATTAAACATAATAAAAGCTAGTAAAAATTACTGGCTTTTTATTATGTTTAATTTACTGTGAGTTAAATACAAAAAAATTAAAAATAAAAAATATTTCTAAAAAATGTATACATATTTGAAATAAGTGTTATAATAAGTATTACAGTAGTTAAAAAGATTACTGATATTAAATAAATGAAGCAAAAGTTTCATGTAGGTATTTAGGAGAACATTTCAATGACTAATGGAATAGTAAAATGGTTTAACAGTGAAAAAGGATTTGGATTCATATCAGTAGAAGGTGGAGATGATGTATTTGCTCACTTCTCAGCTATACAAAAAGATGGATTCAAAACTTTAGAAGAAGGTCAAAAAGTAAGCTTTAATATAGTTGAAGGTGCTAGAGGTCCTCAAGCAGAAAACATAACTATATTATAATTATAGATTGTCTTTAATAAGATCCCAATTAGGGATCTTTTTTAATTTCTATAATAATTATTTTTTATTTTTAATTAATACATTATTATAATAAAATATTAATTTTCAGAATATAATGAATATAAAGAACTTAAAGTTAAAAGGGGGGATTACATATGGTTTTATTTAATCCAGTAGTAATTTCTATTGCTGTAATGATAATTCTTTGTTTATTTAAATTCAATGTTTTTTTATCAATACTTATAGCAGCAATAGTTGCAGGAGTTTGTTCAGGTATGCCAATAGGAGATACTATGAGTATTTTAGTTGGAGGAATGGGAGGAAACGCTGAAACAGCACTAAGTTATATATTACTTGGAGCTTTAGCTGTAGCAGTTAGTAAAACGGGGCTTGCATCAATTTTAGCAAAAAAAATATCTAAGATAGTTAAGGGCAAAAAATTAACACTTATCTTATTGATAGCGTTCATATCATGTTTTTCACAAAATCTTATTCCAGTACACATAGCATTTATACCAATATTAATTCCATCACTGTTAGGTCTTATGAATAAATTAAAAATAGATAGAAGAGGGGTAGCTTGTGCATTAACTTTTGGATTAAAAACCCCATATATTGCAATTCCAGTTGGATTTGGATTAATATTTCAAAATATTATAAGAGATCAAATGATAGCTAATGGAATGGGAATAACTACAAGCATGGTAACTAGTGTAATGTGGATAGCCGCACTAGGAATGATTTTAGGTTTATTAGTAGCTGTATTTATAACTTATAGAAAGCCAAGAAATTATAAAGATGCAAATATAGAAGCGATTGAAGAAAATGAAATAGAAGAGAAAATGACTAAAAAGCATTGGTGTGCGCTTTTAGGAGCTGTAACTGCATTTATTATACAAATTTTAACAGGGTCATTACCTCTTGGAGGCCTTTGCGCAATAATAGTGCTATTTATAACTAAATCTATAAAATTTGATGAAATAGATGAGTTAGTTGATGGTGGTGTAAAGATGATGGGTCTTATAGGCTTTATCATGCTTGTAGCTGCTGGTTATGGAAGTGTATTAAGAGAAACCGGAGCTGTTGAAAGCTTAGTAGCATCTGTTTCAGGGTTAGTTGGAAATAGTAAGCTTATAGGGGCTGTACTTATGCTTTTAGTTGGACTTTTAGTTACTATGGGTATAGGAAGCTCTTTTGGAACATTACCTATAATAGCTGCTATATATTGCCCATTAGGAGTTAGTTTAGGATTTAGTGTAAAAGCAATAATACTTTTAATAGGAGTTGCGGGAGCATTAGGAGATGCAGGTTCTCCAGCGTCTGATAGTACACTAGGGCCAACTGCAGGGCTTAATGCTGATAAACAACATGATCATATTTGGGATACTTGTGTTCCAACATTTATGCATTATAATATACCTTTGTTAGTATTTGGAGTAATAGGTGCAATGATATTATAAAATATATTAAAAAAGCTTATCTAAAATAATTAATTGAAATTAACTATATTTAGATAAGCTTTTATTTATTATACACTAAAGAGATTTTTATTAATGCCGATATAGCAAACAGTATATCTAATATTTTTATTCATATCAAAGATTTATTTTAGTTAAAAGTATGGGGAGAAGTATGAAGACAATAGAAGTATTAAAAATATTAAAAAAATATAATAAAGTAATATATGAGGTTATATATAATTTAAAAAGGGAAAAAGAAGATGATGTATTAAAAGCATTAGTAGATCAAGTATATAAAAATAGGGTTGAATTGAAAAAGTGTATAAATAAAGAAAGTTTTATAAAGGATAAAACTATATATTCTTTAGTTATAAATTTAACTAAAGAAGAAAGAAAATCACTTTTAGAAAGATTAAATATATTTAATGATGTGGATATTGAAAAATTAGAAGATGTACATAAGGCTATAAAAAGTAATTATGATAATTTAACTTTAAATAAGAAGTTAAAAGTACCAATAGATTTAGAAGAAACTATAGAAAAGTATTTTTATGATATAAGAAATGAAAGAAATAAAAGTTGTACTAAATTTATGATTTTTTTAATTATAATTGTAGTATTTACAGGATTTATAGCTTAGCTGTATTATAAAATATAAATTGGTAGCAATTATTAATATAACTAAAAAAACAAGAGTAATTAAATTCTATATTATGAATATAAGAACAAAATATATAAAAATAATTAATTAAGATAAAATATTACATTTTATCTTAATTAATTTAATTAATTTAAAAAAATTCAAAAAAAATTAAAATATAATTAAATTTTCTGAAAAAGTAAGTTTTCTAAATAATGTGATATAATAAATACAATCAAACAAAAGGAGGGTGAACTCTAATGAGTGGTAAAAAATTACCTAAGGGAGCTTATGGAGGAGTATCTGGAAAAGATTACGTTCCTTACATAACAGACAAATCTAGAACAGGTGCAAATATAGCTGTATTAATCATTGGTATCATCTTAGCAGTTATTTTCTCAGCATCTACAGCATATTCAGGAATGAAAGCTGGTCTTACAGTTGCTGCAGGGATTCCTGGTTCTATAATCGGTTCAGCATTTATCGCAGCTTTTGCTAGCGGAAAAGGTATTCTAGGTAAAAATATAGTACAAGGTATGGCCAGTGGTGGAGAATCAGTTGCCAGTGGTATGATTTTCGTATTACCTGCTATCTTATTAATTGGTAGTCAAGTTTCATTTTTAGAAGGATTCATAGTTGGAATAGGTGGAGTTTTATTTGGTATTGGAGTTGCATCCCTTGTTCATAACTATTTAATTATTGAAGAACATGGTAAACTTATGTACCCAGAATCAATGGCAATTTCTGAAACACTTGTTGCTTCAGATGGTGGTGGAGATTCAATGAAATACATGGGTATGGGATTTGGTATAAGTGGACTTATTACTGTATTAACAGGTTCATTTTTAAACGTAGCCAATAATGTTATAAGTTTTATCGGAAGTAAATTTTATAAATTTAAATTTGAAGTTGAAGTTAACCCACTTCTTTTAGGAATTGGATTTATAGTAGGACTTGAAGTAGCATTAACAATGTTTGCAGGTTCTTTATTATCACATTTTGGTATTATGCCTTTAATAGGATACTTCACTGATATGGCAGGAGAAGGAGCTAAAGTATGGAATGACCCAACAATGGCTATTAACCAAATGGATGTAAATGCTATAGCTGGTAACTATGTAAAATACATAGGAGCTGGTATGATGCTTTGTGGAGGTATAATAGGTGCAGTTAAACTTATACCAACTATAATAGCTTCTGTAAAAGAAACATTAAAAGCTAAATCATCAACATCAGGAGATGCTGATGCAAACTCAACTCTTCAAAATATAATCTTATTAAGTGGAGCTGTAATTGCATTTGTAGCAGCATTCTTTATTTCAGGAAGTATAGTGATGGCAATAGTAGGAGTTATAGTATCTCTTTTATTAGCAGCACTATTTGTTATAGTTGCTGGACGTTTAACAGGTACAATAGGTACATCAAATCTTCCAGTATCTGGTATGACAATAGCATCTTTAGTTATAGCAACATTAGTATTTGTTATAATGGGATGGACTGATTTAGCAGATAACAAATCATTATTATTATTTGGTACATTCATAGTTGTTTCTATATCTATAGCTGGTGGATATACTCAATCTCAAAAAGTAACTTACATAATAGGTGGTAGTAAAAATGAAATGCAAAAATATTTTGCAATAGCTGGTATAGTAGGTGTAATAGTTGTTGTAGGTACAACAATATTACTTTCAGATCAACTTGCAGTTGCAGGAGATAATCCTCCATTTGCACTACCTCAAGCAAACTTAATATCAACACTTACTTCAGGTATAATGTCTGGTCAATTACCTTGGGTTATGGTAATCGTTGGAGTATTTATGGCAATAGTTTTATACTTCCTAGACTTACCTATAATGACTGTTGCTATAGGATTTTACTTACCAATTGCAACAACTTCTATAATATTAGTAGGAGCATTAATCCGTGTATTTGTTGAAAAAACTTCTAAGAGTGAAAAAGAAAAAGAAGTTAAAGTTTCTAATGGTATAAGTTTATCATCTGGACTTGTTGCAGGTGGTTCTATAATAGGATTAGTAGGTATAATATTACAAGTATCAGGTGTTATAAAAGGAGCTGGACCTAGTGGATTTGCTGCTGGAAATATGATGGCAACAATTCTATTGATAGTGTTAGTTGGACTTACTACATGGCCAATTATTACATCTAAGGTAAAGAATAAAGAATAATGAAAAATAATGAAGATGTTTTAAACATAATATTTAAAAGAAGTGACAAAATTGAATATGAAGTAAATGAAGAGGGAATTGTTACAATACTTGAAAAGCAAGATCATAAAATACAAAGATTTTTTAGAAAATTAAAATTTAAAATTCCTATGTATAAAAAAACTGAGCTTGATAAGTATGGTAGTTTTGTATTTTTACAAATTGATGGTAAAAAGACTGTTAAAGAAATTGGTGAAAATTTAGAACTAAAATATAAAAAAGAAGCTCATCCACTTTATGAAAGATTACTTCTTTTTTTAAACCATATAGATGTTAATTGTCACTACATTGAAAAAATAAACTACTAAAAATAAAAAGGATATCTTAAAATACATTGTTATAAAACAATAAGTTTTAAGATATCCTCTTTTTATATCTTCTAATGTCTATTGTATAATTCAAATACTTTGTTCCAATCTATAATTTTCCACATATTTTTAACATATTCAGCTCTAAGGTTTTGATATTTTAGATAATAAGCATGTTCCCAAACATCAATTGTAAGTATAGGAATTAAACCATCTTGAAGAGTAGTATCTTGGTTTGATGTTGCTTTAATAAATAAGTTTTTATCTTTATCCATAACCAAAGATGCATACCCTGATCCAAATAGGCTTATAGCTTTTTTATTTAATTCATCTTTTAAACTTTCAACACTTCCAAAAGTTTGATTTATTTTTTCTAGTAAATTTCCACCAGGCATTGTAAATGCTCTTGGAGATAAAATAGAGAAATACAAGTTATGATTATAAACTCCACCACCTTGATTTATAACCCCTTGTCTTATTTCTTCTGGTAATTCAGATGCATTTTTAAGTAATTCCTCTAAAGTTTTTCCTAGCGTAAATTTTTCATAACCTTTTAAAAGATTATTTAAATTATTTACGTAAGTTTGAAGATGTTTACTATAGTGAGTTTCTATAGTTTTAGCATCTATATGTGGTTCTAATTCATCAAATTCATATGGTAATATTATTTTATCATACATTTTAAACACCTCTTTCTTAGTAATACCATATATATTCCCATTAAATATACAATATAAACCAATTAAATTAAAATTTTTTAAAAGCTTTTTAAGGTATAAAAGTAAATAGTAACTATCATAAACTTAACCATTTTTGCTTTTTATAATTATTTATATATAATGATATTAGAAAGCATATTAATAAATAAGTTTTATAAAGTCATAAGGAGACATTCTATGAAAATAACATTTATTCATAAAGATAGAGAAATAAGCTTTAATATAATATATAGAAAAAGAAAGACTATGAGTTTAGAAATTAAACCAGATGGTGTTATTAATGTATTAGCTCCAAATGGAGTGGATAAGAACTTTATAATAGATAGAGTAAAAGATAAAGCTGACTGGATAGTCAAAAAATTAGAAGAACTTAAAGTGAAAAATGATAAAAAGATTATAAGAAATTATGAAAATGGAGATATATTTTTGTATTTAGGTAAAGAGTATAAGCTTCAAGTTATAATTGATAAAAACTTAATAAGACCTAAAGTAAATTTAGAAAATGAAAAACTAGTAGTTAGAACTAATATTGACAATAAAGAATATATTCAACAAAGTTTAAAAAGATGGTATGCTGATGAAACTTTAGATATAGTAAAAAAAAGAATTGATTATTATAAAAAATATTTTAAAGATAGCGTAACTTCTATTAAGATTAAAGATCAAAAAACAAGATGGGCTAGTTGTACCTATAAAAATGAAATATTATTTAATTTAAGATGTTCTATGGCACCTATGGAAATAATTGATTATATAGTGGTTCATGAAATGTGTCATATGGAACATAGAAATCACTCTAAAGATTTTTATAATGCAGTAGGACAAGTTATACCAGATTACAAACAGAAAATTAAGTGGCTAAAAGATAATGGAATAAAAATGAATATTTAAAGAATCAGTGGAAAATAGTTATATAAAAGTCAAACTGAAAAAATTTAGAAAATTAAAAAAATAATTGACAAACTAAATTTAAGTGTATATCATTAAAAATATAAACAAATAAAAAGTTAAATTAAATGCTATGAAAAGGAAAGTAACTTTAAGAATACTTTTACAGAGAGCTTTTATTGGTGAGAGAAAGCAAAGGATATTAAAGTGAAAATGGCCTTGGAGCTGTGTACCGAGATCTTTTAAATTTAGGCTACAACGGGTTCACCCGTTACAGTGATAGAGTATAACCAAAATTTTGGCGTACTTGATGAGGTTTGTATTGTGAAATACAAATAAATTAGGATGGTAACACGAAGTCAACTCTCGTTCCTAAGATTAATTTCTTAGGGATGGGAGTTTTTTAATATCCCAAATTAAGGTTAGCAAGTAAAAAATATATAAAGAAGGGAAGATTAATAGTATGAAAAAAGAAATTAAAAAAGGAAATCCATTAGCATTATTACCACTAGGAATATTTTTAATATTATTTGTAGGTAGTGGGATTATAACTGGAGATTTCTATAAAATGCCAGCTCTAGTAGCATTTTTAGTAGCAGGGGGAGTAGCTTTACTATTTAATAAAAAAGAAAGCTTAGAAACTAAAATGAATGTATTTTGCAAAGGAGCAGGAGATAATAACATTATATTAATGATAATAATATTTTTACTTGCAGGGGCATTTTCAAGTGTAGCTAAAGCAATGGGTGGAGTAGATTCAACAGTAAACTTAAGTTTATCTATACTACCATCTAACCTTTTAGTAGCAGGACTGTTTATAATAGGATGCTTTATATCTATATCTATGGGAACTTCAGTTGGAACAATTGCAGCGCTTTCGCCTATTGCACTTGGAATTGCACAAAAAACTGGCATACCAGTTCCTTTAGTAATGGGAGCAGTTGTAGGTGGAGCGATGTTTGGCGATAACTTATCTATGATATCAGATACAACTATAGCAGCAGTAAGAACACAAGGATGTGAATTAAAAGATAAGTTTAAAGTAAACTTTTTAATAGTTTTACCAGCAGCTATAGTTACAGCTATATTATTGACGTTAGTGACATTAGGTTATAAAAGTGCAGGGAGCCAAACTTATGAATATGAAATAATAAAAGTATTACCATATATATTAGTTTTAACAGGTGCTTTACTTGGAGTAAATGTATTTGCTTTACTTGGAGGTGGAATTTTATTTGCAGGAATTATAGGACTTTTTTCAAAATCTTTTGATTTATTAGGACTTATAGGTGCATTATCTGAAGGAATGGCTGGAATGTATGAATTAAGTCTTTTAGTTTTAGTAGTTGATGGAGTTGTATCGCTTATTAAATTTAATGGTGGTATAGATTATATACTTTACTTTATAACTAGTAAAATAAAAAGTAAAAAAGGTGCAGAGTTTGGGATTGCAGCATTAGTTAGTGTAATAGATTTATGTACGGCTAATAACACTATAGCAATAGTGACAGCAGGACCTTTAGCTAAAGATATTGCTGATAAATATGATATAGACCCAAGAAAAACTGCTAGTATATTAGATATATTTTCATCTTGCTGGCAAGGAGTTATACCTTATGGAGCTCAACTTTTAACAGCAACAGGTATAGCTGGTATATCTCCAGTTGAGATATTAGGATATCTTTACTATCCAGGGTTAATGTTTTTATGTGGTATAGCATCTATTACCTTTTCACAAGTAGTACTTAGAAAATCTAAGTTAGAAGAAACTATATAACAAAAAAGAACTGTTAAATTTTATATGAGTTTAACAGTTCTTTTTTATTTATTAGATTTTAGTTAATATAATTTCATTATTTTTAAGTTTAATATTATAATCTGCAAATATAGCTAAAGTTTCATGTAACCCAACACTAGAAATTACACCCATAGCTTCCATAAAAGTAATATTACCCATATCAGAAATCATAGGAGCAAAACCTATAAATCCTAAAAATGCAGAATCATAACTTTTACTTTTAAGAGAGTATTTACATCTATTTCTATCACTATTTTTTATAACTACATTATCAAGAACTTTAAGGCCTTTGATTATTTTTTTATCATCAATAATAATTGTCTTTTCTTGACTATCAAGAGCTTTACTCAACATAGATTTGTTATTTACTTTATCCATATAAATATCCTTTCTAAAACACTATAAAATAATACCAATATTATAACACTAAATTACAAATTATGAAGTTAAAGCTAAAATTTTGAGTATACAAATCTTAGAATTATTTTTGTATGTCATATAAATGAATGTTATTTATTTTTTGAAAAAATACATTGAAAGTTATTGATAATCAATATCAAAAATGCTACCATATACAATATAGTGATAATTAATATCAATTGAAATGAATATATATAATATTTAATGTAAATAAGGGAGGAAATGAATGAGTATTTATGAATTAAATGTAGGAGATAGCGGTGTAGTAGATTATATAGATGGGGAAAATGATTTTACTAAAAGATTATTAGCATTGGGATGTACAGAAGGAACTCATATAACACTAAAAAAAATAGCACCTTTGGGAGACCCGATAATAATTAATTTTAGAGGATTTGACATAGCACTAAGAAAAAAAGAAGCTAAATATATAAAAATAAAGTAATTAATTAGGGGGATAATTATGATTAAAGTAGCTTTACTAGGTAATCCAAATGTAGGTAAAACTACAATATTTAATGCACTTACAGGTCTTAAACAAAGAGTTGGAAATTGGCCGGGAGTAACAATAGAAAAACGTGAAGGTAAGCTAGGAAATGATATAAATATTGTTGATTTGCCAGGTATATATGCAATGGATACATATTCAAATGAAGAAAAAATTTCTAAAAACTATTTAGATAATGAAAATGTAGATGTAATAGTAAACATAGTAGATGCATCTAATTTATCTAGAAACTTATATTTAACAACTCAACTTATGAAATACAATAAACCTATAATATTAGTTTTAAATATGATAGATATGGCAAAAAGTAAGGGAATAGATATAGATGTTAAAAAATTAGAAAAAGAGCTAGGAGTAAAAGTAGTTTCCATGGTAGCTAAGAAAAAAGCAGATATCGCTATACTTAAACAAGATATCATAGAAGCTTCTAAATCACTAGTTATATACAAAAACTATCCAGAAGAAGAAATAAAGGTATATAACGAATTAGAAAAAACTTTAAGTAAATGTCTAAATACTAAAAAAGAAAATAAAAAAACTTTAAGTGATAAGATAGATAATGTTGTTTTAAATCCAATATTTGCATATCCAATATTTATAGGACTTTTATACATACTATTTAAATTTACTTTTGATTGGGTAGGAGGACCATTACAAGAGTTTTTTGCAGGTGCAATAGAAACATACATACAAACACCAGTAAGTGAAATGATGGTAAATTCGAGTGAATGGTTTTATTCTTTAATAGTAGATGGAATAATAGGCGGTCTTGGAGGAGCATTACCGTTTTTCCCACTAATATTTGTATTATTTTTAGGAATAACTTTACTTGAGGATAGTGGATATATGTCTAGAATAGCTTTTTTAATGGATAAAGTAATGGTTAAGGTTGGATTATCGGGAAAAACATTTATACCTATGGTTATGGGAATTGGCTGTTCTTCACCAGCTATAATGGCAACTAGGACATTAGATAGTGAACAAGATAGAAAAATAACTGCACTGATAGCACCACTTATGACTTGTGGAGCTAAGTTACCTATATATGCAATATTTGCATCAATATTTTTTCCGAAGAATGAAGCAATAGTTACGACTTCACTATATTTAGTAGGTATATTGGTTGCAATAGGAGTTGCATTATTTATAACTAGAAGTCAAAATAGTTATACTTCAGCGCCATTTATATTAGAACTCCCTAAATATTCAATGCCAAAAGTTTCTCAATTACTTAAAAATACTTGGAATAAATCTAAAGGCTTCTTAGTTAGAGTTTGTACTATAATGTTTGCTATGTCTATAGTTATATGGGGATTATCTTCATTTAATTTTAGTGGATTTACAGCTGAAATAAATGAAAGTTTCTTAGCAAGCCTTGGAAACTTGGTATCACCTATGTTTAAACCACTTGGATTTGGTGATTGGAGAGCAGGAGTAGCTATATTAACAGGACTTTCCGCTAAAGAAATAGTAGTAGCTACTATGGAAATTTTATATGGTGATTTAAATACGGTATTGCCAACATTGTTTACTTCGGTAAGTGCATATGGATTTTTAATATTTAGTTCATTATATACTCCATGTATAGCAGCACTTGCGACTATGCAAAAAGAGTATGGAATTAAGATGACTTTAATATCATTTTCTTATCAATTCTTTGTTGCATGGGTTGGAGCTTTTTATGTATATCAAATAGGAAGCTTAATAACTATAGGATTTAAAATTTCAAATATTATTAACCTGAGTGTAGGAACTATAATTATATTAGGTATATGTTTTGTTATTTATAAGAGATTACAAAAATTAAATTTAAATAAAGAAATAAATTTAAAAAATAAATTGGAGACAGTTATATAAAATATAATTAAGTAAAGATGGTGATTTTATGTGCGTATTGATTTTAGGTGGGCACGAATGTATGGAAAAAGATTATAAAAAGATGCTAAATGAAAAGGGATATAATACTAAAATATATACGAAGATGCCTTCAGGACTTAAAAAAAGAATTGGAAATCCTGATGCTATAGTATTATTTATGTCAACAATATCTCATAGCATGGCAGAGATGGCAATAAGAGATGCAAGAAAGAAAAAAATACCTGTTATAAAGGTTAAAAATAGTAGTAAGGTAGCATTTAGGACTTGTATAAAAGATATCGATAGATGTCTAGGAAATTGTAGTGAATGTAAATTAAAATGTAGGAGCTAGTCAATTTTGACTAGCTTTTTTTACAAATATTTACAATGAAGTTAAAAATTAGAATTTATACTATTAATTTTCTAACTATTAATGTAAAATTAAATTATGTCTAAAATTTAACTTAAAAAGTTAAGTACATAAAGAATAAAGATAATATACATTTTAAATTTAGGGAGATGAATTTTATGAATAAGAAAAAATTAATTATAGGGATAATAGTAGCTATTATAATTTACCATATATTTGCATTAGGTTTAAAATTAGATGAAACTGGTTTCCATGGATTAATTCGATATGGAGATAACTTTATTAATTTATTTTAATGTTTAAAAATGATTATAAATCAATAATTTAAGATATAAAAAAATCCATTATATAAATTTATATAATGGATTTTTTTATATGATTTTGGAAAAATTTATAAATATGTTAAAATAATAAGATAATATTAAATTCAATTTATAAAAATGTAAAAATGAGGTAAAAATATGAAAAATAAGACATTAGTAAATTTTGAAGAAATACAAAAATTAACTTCAATAGATACAAAGACATTAGTAGAAAGAACATTAAAATTAGCAGAAGAAGTAGGAGAAGTATCACAAGCAGTATTAAGTCATTCTAATGCTTGTGGATGTGGATATAAAAACAAATCAAAAGAAGATATAGTCGAAGAATGTTTAGATGTTATAATAGTTGCTAGTTCAATAATAAGCCAAAGTTATGATAATAATGTAGATATAGAAAGTATAAAAAATGTTTATAACAAAAAACTTAATAAGTGGAAAGAAAAATGTGAGTGTAAAAATGATTAACTATAAATGATATAAAAAGGTAATAAGGGGATGAAGAATATGAGATTAATAAGTTTAATAGTAGTAACTAGTGTATTAATATTAATGGTTGGATGTAATAGTGATGTAAATAAAAATGAAAATTTAAATGTTTCTAATCAAAAACATTCAAATGAAAATTATGTTGAAAACAACATAAAAAAAGAAGAAAATGATAAAGAAGATTTAAACCAAAAATTAAAAGAAAAATCTTATAGTAGTGAGTCAAATCCTAAAGAACTTACTATGGAAGAATCTTTAAAATATGTAAAAAGTGTTTTACCTAAAGGAATTGAAGAAATTGAAAGTAAATTTGAAAAAGAAGTTGGTGTAACAGAAGTAATATACAAATATGGAGATTCTAAGTTTGAAGTAAGATACATGCATCCATATAAACAATATGGAGATATGGTAGATGAATATGATTTAAATAAAACTGTTGGAATAAGTTTTAAAGAACTAGATAAATAATTAGAAATATTTATAGATTTATATTTTAAATAAATATAAAAGCTGTATCATAAAAAAATGATACAGCTTTTTGTATTTTAATTAGAAATTAAAAATAAGTAAAATTACTATATAAAAATTATTTCTAATTAATAAAAGATTCTATAAATAATATTTAGAAAATCTTTAGATTTATATACAATTTATCTTAAAAAATTGATATTAACATAAAGGTATAGAAAATCTTTTAAAGGAGGTTAAAACAAAATGTTAAAAACAATGAATGCCTTATGATATTATATACTAGAGAAAATAATATAGTGGGGTAAAGATAATGAAATTTAATATTTTAGTTGTAGAAGATGAAAAAGACATAGCTTATGCTATAAAAGCTTATTTAAATAATCAAGGATATAAAGTATTTATTGGAAACAATGGGGTAGAAGGTCTAGAGATATTAGAAAAAGAAACTATACATTTAGGTATTGTAGATATAATGATGCCTAAAATGGATGGTATAGAATTTACTATGAAATTAAGAGAAAATTATGATTTTCCAGTAATAATGTTATCAGCAAAATCTGAAGAAATAGATAAAATAACAGGTCTTAATATAGGGGCTGATGATTATGTCACAAAACCATTTAGACCTCTTGAACTTTTAGCTAGAGTCAATTCTCAGCTTAGAAGATATAAAAAGTTTTTAAATGTTGTTCAAAAAAGTGTAAGTGATGAAAATTTTTATACAATAGGAGGACTAGAACTAGATATAAACACTAAAGAATTAAGTGTTGATGGTAATTTTGTAAAAACAACTCCTATAGAATTTAAAATATTAACTTTACTTATGAAAAATCCAGGAAGGGTATTTTCAGCAGATGAAATATATGAAAAGGTATGGAAAGAAAGAGCAGTAAACACAGATACAATTATGGTTCATGTAAGAAATATAAGAGAAAAAATAGAAGTGAACCCTAAAAATCCAAAATATTTGAAGGTGGTGTGGGGCGTTGGATACAAAATTGAAAAGCAATAAAACTGCTATAAGTATAATAATAATTATGACAATACTTATAGCTTCAATTGGAATGGTATTAGTATATCCTAAGATAAAAAAAGACAGTGATAAATTTACCTATAATGTTTATGAAGAAAATTATAATTTAATAGAGAGTATTGAAAAGTCTATATATAGTCTTTATTATAAGCTATACGATGAAAATAATAATAACAAAATAAGACCATCAGAACTTATGTTAGAGTTAAAACCAGGATTAGATAGTACTTATACTGAAGATAAAATGGCAGCTAGAGATAGTTTTGATGAAGATATAGATCAAAATAATGAATATATAAATTCAAATTTAAGAAACTTAGAATATTACATACTAGATAAAGAAAATAAGTTAGTAAAACATAATATGAATTTAGCATTAAATTTATTAGATGATAATGAAAGCAATAGTTTAAAAGAAAAATTAAAGAATAAATATAGCTTTTATATGATATTAGATTTTGACGATAAAGGAAATATGAAGATTGAGGCTATATATGGAGTTAATAAAAATAAGATAGAGCACCAGTTAAGTATAGGTTCAGAAAATAACTTATTTGATTATGATGTAGATAGTAATTATAACTTAAAACCTATAAAAAATATGAAATATGTATATGCAATACCTAAACATCTTAAATACATAGATGATATATCTAATAGTGAACAAAGAGTAAAAGATTATTCGTATACTAAAGCTTCATATTTATTTATAAATATAGCTATAACATTTGTTATACTAGTAGCTATAATAATTCCATATAAAGAATTAAAAGAGATAAAGATATTTAAAAAAATATTTAATATACCTATAGAAATATTATTAATAGTAATATATTTAGCTTATATATATATATATTATGAATCTAATCAATTAATAATTAAAACTGTAAATAACGATCCAATTATAAAATTTACACAGCTACAAGTAAGTCAAGATTTTTCAAATATAGTAAATTATTTATTAAATGTTGCCTATTGGTCAGTTTTATTTTCTATAGTATTTATATCAATAGTTGTATTAAAGCATATCTTAAAATCTAATACTAAGAAATACTTAAAAGAAAATTCACTAATTTATAAAGTATCAAATTCTATAATTAATAAGTTAAAAGATGTTTACAATATAGAAATAGGTAGGGAAAATAATAAAAAATTGATAACTATATTACTTATAAATTTAATAGTAGTAGGGTTGATGTGTGCTACATGGTTTTTTGGACTAGTATTATTGCTTCCAATATACACTATTACTTTATATATGATTATCAAAAAGAAATATTCAATAATAAATAAAGATTATAAAAAGCTACTAAATATAACTAAGGATATTGCAAATGGAAATTTAAATACTAATCTAGAAGAAGATTTAGGTACATTTAATTTATTAAAGAATGAAATAGGTAATATTCAAATTGGATTTAAAAAGGCTGTAGATGAAGAAGTAAAAAGTCAAAAAATGAAAACAGAGTTAATATCTAATGTTAGTCATGATTTAAAAACTCCTCTAACATCTATAATAACCTATGTAGATTTATTAAAGGATGAAAACTTAAGTGATGAAAAACGTAAGTTGTATATAGATACATTAGATAGAAAATCTGAAAGGTTAAGAGTTTTAATAGAAGATTTATTTGAAGTTAGTAAAGCTAACAGTGGAAATGTAAATTTAAATATCGTAGATGTAGATATAGTTTCTCTTATGAAACAAACATTACTTGAAGTTGATGATAAAATGAAATCTTCAAATTTAACACTAAGAAATAATTTTCCAGATGAAAAATTAATACTTAAGTTAGATAGTCAGCGTATGTTTAGGGTATTTGAAAATTTATTAATTAATATAACTAAATATGCTATGCCAAATTCTAGAGTTTATATTGATATATTAGATAAAACTGATAAAGTTGAAATAGGCTTTAAGAATATGACAGCTGAAGAAATTACTTTTAATGTAAATGAATTAGTTGAAAGATTTGTAAGAGGGGATAAAGCTAGAAATACAGAAGGAAGTGGACTTGGGCTTGCTATAGCTAAGAGCTTTGTTGAGCTTCAAGGTGGAAGTATTGATGTTAGTATTGATGGAGATTTATTTAAAGTTGTTATAGTTTTTAAAAAATAAATTATTTAATAAATTTAAACTTTGTTAAACTAATGAAATTAAAAAAGGATTTAAACGGTAAAATAAAAAGAAGATATAATATATTATATCTTCTTTTTTTATTATGAAAAAATATTTATAAACATTATTATAGTAGGAAGTGCTACTAAATCTATTAAGAAAGCACATACTATAGGAATTGTGAAAAATGCTCTTTGAGAATACCCATATCTACCACATATTGAATTTAAATTTGCAAGTGCGTTTGGAGTAGCACCAAGTTCATGTCCTATAAATCCACCGACCATAACAGCTGAATCATAATCTTTACCTAATAATTTAAACATTACAAATACAGTAAACAATACTATAAATAATACTTGCATTAAAACTATAATCAACATTGGAAGTCCAAGTGTTTCTAATTCCCAAAGTTTAATACTCATAAGTGCCATAGTTAAAAATAATTTTAAACTAACATTACCTAGAAGTTCAAAATAAGAGTAATCTACTTTAACAATTTTAAATGCATCATTAGTATTTCTAAAAATCATAGCTACTATAATACCACCAACATATTCTGGCAGAACATATCCTGTAAGTGTAGTTAAAAATCCACTAAGCATATATCCAATAGTCATACAAGTACTTATTATAAATAAATGTTTTATAAATTCTGATGTATCTAATTTAGATGCAGTTGGAAGTGATGCATCTGAATCTGTAACTTCACTATGTACACCTTCTTCATCAGGAATTCCTTCATGAAAATTTACTACAGGTTCTTCTTTAGGCTTTAATTTGTATTTTTCTATTAAAAATCTAGAAGTTGGAGCTCCAACTAATCCTCCAGATATAAGACCTAAAGTTGCAGCAGCAAGCCCTATTGTATTAGCACCTGTAACTCCCATTGCTTCTAATGTTGGACCAAAAGTGGCACTTGTACCATGACCACCACCCATTGATATAGCCCCACACATAAGACCAAGTAATGGTTCAATTCCTGTTAAAAATGCACCTAATAATCCGATTATATTTTGTGCGAATATAAGTATTATACAAAATATCCAATATGTAAATACTGATTTTCCACCTTTTTTTATAAGTGTGAAACTTGCATCTATACCTACAGTTGAGAAAAATGCAACCATAAATGTAGATTGAAGACTAGTGTCTAGTACAATGTTTAATATATTAAATTGCTTAAGTAAAAATACTAAAATTGAAAATAGTATACCTCCTATAACAGGACCTGGTATACATAGTTTATCTATTATCGAAATACGTTTTCTAATAAACCTACCAAGTATCATTAATAGACAAGCTAGTGATATGGTAGCGACGATATTTAAATTAAGAGTAAAGATTCCTTTGACATAATTAAATTCCATTAAATCACTCCTTTATTTTGTTAGAATGTATAATTAGATATCTAACTATTATAACATAAAATCATAAAAAAGCAAAACATTATAATTTAATTTTAAAATTACTACGATTTTTAATTGATTATTGTATAAGTTATATTAATTTATACAATAAAATGATTATATATACAGATAAGTGTTTTTTTATATCAATTAATAAATTGAACTAAATATAATTATTTTTATGATGAAAAATTAATATTAAAATTCGATGAGTTGCATAAAAATTAAATAAAAAATTGTTTTTATATATAATAAATATACTTTTTATAAAGGTAATATTTTACTTAAATAAATCAATTGATATATAGAAAATATAAATAGTATGAATGAGAACTATTTATATTTTCTATATACGTTGGAGATTTTTATGAATTATGATAAAATTATCGGTGGAAAACTTCTGATAATTTAAATTTTTTAGATTTATTTTAAATATAGCAATCTTTTATGATTAAAAAAATAAAGCGTGATATTAAAATTAGCTACAATTGCAATTATTTTAAGACGATGGAAAATGACGGAGGACAATTATGAAAAGAAAATTAATGAGTGCATTAGTTGGTATTACATTGGTAGCAACAATGGCAGTAGGATGCAGCAAGTCTTCAAATGATTCTCAAAAAACAACAGAAAGAAAATCAAATGTAAAGGCAGAACAGGTAGACACTAAAAAAGTCTTTGTGTCACCAGAATGGATACAAAGTGTAATAGATGGAAATCAACCAGAGTCTAAAAATTATACTATATTAGAAGTTTCATGGGGAAATTACAAAGATAGCCCAACTTATACAAAAGGGCATATTCCAGGAGCTTTACATGTAGATACTTCAAGTATTGAATCTGAACCAATTTGGAATATATCAAAACCTAAAGTTGTTGAAAAAGGTATGTTAGATTTAGGAGTAACAAAAGATAAAAATGTTATCTTATATGGAAATGATGTTTCAGCAGTAAGTAGAGTAGCACATGCATATCTTTGGGCCGGTGTTGACAATGTAAAAGTATTAAATGGTGGAATTGATGCATGGAAAAAAGCAGGTTATAAAACAGAAACTACAATAGAAAAAGCAACACCAGCAAAAGATTTTGGAACAACTATTCCAGCACACCCAGAATATGTGATGTCTATAGAAAAAGTTCAAGATAAATTAAAAGATGATTCTAACTTCCGTTTAGTAAGTATAAGAAGTAAAGATGAGTTTGATGGTAAAACAAGTGGATATACTTATATTGATAGAGCTGGTGAACCTAAAGGTGCAGTTTGGGGACATGCAGGAACTAATCCGTACAATATGAAAGATTATTTACATAAAGACGGGACTGTTATAACTGCTGAAGAAATGGAAAAGTTATGGTCAGATTCTGGTTTTAATAAAGACAATGAACTTTCATTTTATTGTGGAACTGGTTGGAGAGCTTCAGTTCCTTGGTTAATAGCTTATGATGCAGGATGGAAAGGAATGACTGTTTATGATGGTGGATGGAATGAATGGCAAATGCATAATAACCTTCCTGTACAAGTAGGAGACCCAAATAGCAAAAACTGTGAATATACTACAGTAGGTAAATTGCCAACAGATAAAGCTGCAAAATAAATTATGTAAAATAATTAATATAAAAAAGCACTGTACTAATTGCAGTGCTTATTTTATATTAATTATAGACAAGGAAGGTGATACTTTTATGAAAAAAGTAAAAAATTTTTTCTATATACTGACAACAATCCTAGAAGTTTTGTTTTTAATTGGGGCGTATATGGTCAATTATTTCACACATAAGAAAATGGGAATGTTACGACATGTTATACATAAAAATTATGTTTGGGAGGAGAAATATCCTATAACAAATATACAATATGCTTCTATAATAGCACTAATTATATTAATGTTATTAGTATTAATATTTTATATGAAAAGAAAGTCAATGTTAAAGAAAATAGTAGCTATTATGAATATTACTATGGTTATATTTGTACTTTTCTTTACGGGATTTGTACTTGCATATTCAGCGGAAGAAATAAGAGCATTTTACTATATAAGTTTTATGCTTTTTGTGGTTACATTAATCCAAATTATTAAGACATTTATAGGAGTTATTTGGTTCAAAAATGAAAATTAATGTTATTGGTTTAAGTTATATTTATTATATAAATTAACTTATTATTTATATAATATAAAACTATGAAAAAGGTATTGATTATAACATCAATGCCTTTTTCATTTTTAGCATAGTTTACTTTGTTATATAGTTATAAAAATCTAAGTACTACATACAAAATGTTGCAAATAATAACATTTTTGAAGTTCAAATCATAATATATAAAGTGGAATAAACTTAAAATAATAAGGAGGCGCATTATGGATAAGTCTTGTAAAAAATATGATATTAACAAAGTATTTTCTAGTTATAATCCATCTAAACCAAATGCATATGCTAAAATAAAAGGAGGGCCTTTAGCTCCGTGTATAAGAGGAATGGTATATTTATACCAACTAGAAGATGGAGTATATGTAAAAGCTTATATAACAGGAATTCCTAATATAAATAATCAAACTAGTTCTTTCCATGGATTCCACATTCATGAGGTTGGAGATTGTACTATAGGAAATGAAAGTGATCCATTTACTGCTGCAAAATCTCATTATAATTCAACAAATGAAGAACATCCAATGCATGCAGGAGATTTACCACCGATTTTGTCTGCTGATGGAATAGGTGTACTTTCTACATTGACTAATAGATTTACCGTAAATGAAATTATAGGAAAATCTTTTATTCTTCATGAAGGTTATGATGATTTTACTACACAACCTGCAGGAGATGCAGGCGCAAGATGGGCTTGTGGAGTTATTACTACTTATTCAAGATAATAAATTAATTAATGAAATTGATATACTAAACATAAAAAAACTCATATTAAATAAATATGAGTTTTTTATGTTTAGTAGTTCTTTATATTATTAGAACTTTAATCGAAATAAAATATATGTAATAATAGACTTATATTAATGCAACAAGGGGGAAAAGAATGAAAAAAGAAATATATGCAAAACTAGATGAATTAGAAATAAAATACAAAGTTTTAGAACATGATGAAGTATTTACAGCAGATGAATTTTACAGTGTAACTAAAGATATGCCAGGACATCACTGCAAAAACTTATTTTTAAAAAACTCAAACCAAAGCCAAAATTATTTAGTAGTAGTAAAACATGACAAAGCAGTAGATTTAAAAGATATAAGAGCTCAAATAGGAAGTAGTAGGCTTTCATTTGAATCACCAGAAAAATTATATGAACTTATGAAGGTAACACCTGGAAGTGTAAATCCATTCAGTATTATAAATGATATAAATAGTAAAGTAGAAGTATTAATAGATAGTGATTTATTAGATGGTCAAAATCTTAACTTCCATCCTGCTATAAATACAGAAACTTTTAATATATCTGGTGATGATTTTAATAAGTTTTTAAATTATATTAACAATAAAGTAATTAAAGTTAACATATAAATTATTTTGCAAAAGTTGATATGCAAAGAATAAATCCAAGTATAGACACTATTAAATATATATAATTTAAAGGATTGTTAGTTTTTTCTTACTAATTAGAAATTAACTATATAGATTACCTATACATAGAATAAGGGAATCCAAAATACCAAAAAATTTATTTCTATTTAATAAACTTATTAGTAAAAATTTATCGTAATAAATGATATAACTCAAGTAATTATCTCATGAGATATATAAATATTTTTAACTAATTTATTTTTCATAAAAATCAGCCCTTAGTAGATTTATTTAAATTATATAAATTTGTGATATTTATTGTAAAACACAATGAATTTTATTATGAAGTTTAATCAAAATAAGTATTATTAAAAAAAGAAAAAGAATATAGTTCAAATTATAGTTATTTTTGTTTATATTAAGGAGGAGTTTGCATGATTCAAAATTATTATTACTATTACGAGTCGCCTATAGGAATACTAGAAATAAGAACAACAGAAGAGGAATTAATATCAATTTTATATGTAGATGAAAAAAGAGAAAATACAGAAACACCAAAAATTTTAAAAGAAGTAATTAAACAGCTACAAGAGTATTTTAATGGAGAGAGAAAAAATTTTGATATAAAATTTAAACTTAAAGGAACAAAGTTTCAAGAAAAAGTTTGGAATGCTTTAACAGATATCCCTTATGGAGAAACTGTATCTTATAAATATATAGCGACAAAAATAGGAAATGAAAAAGCTGTAAGAGCAGTTGGAAATACCAACGGCAGAAATATTATAAATATAGTTGTACCATGTCACAGGGTTATAGGAGCTAATAAAAGTCTTACTGGCTATGGTGGAGGATTAGATAAAAAATCGTGGCTTTTACAACATGAAGAGAAATTTTCAAAATCTAAATATTAAAATTCATATTGAAAAATCCAAGAAGGAAAGTATGAAGTAGACAAAAAAGACAGGTGATAGACCTGTCTTTTTACTTAATATTTATATTGTTAATACTTTTTAAAACTTATAATAAATAAGACTAGTTAGAAGTATGAAAACTTATATTAGATATAAAATGCTAAGATTAATTTATATAAATATAAATTACCTGGTAGATGTAAGGAAAAGGAAAAATTAAATTATGTAGATTATAAGTGAAATAAAAATACAATTAAAGTTTTATATAAAAATAAACGATAACATTTAATATAGAGCATATTTAATTATATTTTTTATAAAAATTAAAGTCTAGTATAATTACTGAGCTAGTCTTTTAAGTGGGGAAAATAAGCATAGAAAGGTAGTAGAAATGAAAAAATTAGCAATTATAAGTGTTATAGTGGGAGTTATAAGTATGGCATTAACAGTAGCTTTTTTTATGATGAAATTAAATAATAATGATTTAGCTAATAATAATCCACCAAAGAAAATTTACAAAATTGAAACTAAAAAAATTGAAAAGAGTAAATCTGAACAGAAAAAGGTTAAAAAAACTGATAATGTTCAAAAAATAGAAGCTAAAGTTAAACAAGCAAATAAAATAGAGTATAAAAATGGTAAAATACCTGATTTTATAGGATACAAACAAATTCAGGTGTATGAATTTGCTAAAGAACATGGTATAAAATATGAGTTAGGTAAAGCTATACCTACACCAGTATATAATTTAAAAGGAATAGTTGCTAAACAATCAATTGAACCAGGCAAAGAGATTCCAAAAGATGAAACATTGAAAATAAGTATATATATATTTGATGGACATTATAATCCTGTGGTTGGAGAAGATAATTATCATGATGAAAATGGGAATTTAATAAAAAGTAGTAAATAGATAAATGTATAACTATTTATTCATCCTTGTAAAAGTGAGATTTTTGTTTATACTTTTAGGGAAATCTAAATTAGTGTATATATTATAAATAAATTTTTAAAAAAGTATTTACAATATCAATTGATATTGATTAATTTATAAATTGTATTAAAGTTATAGGGTGTGTAGAATATATTAATCTAATTTTGTAAGTAGTATAAACATTATAGATAAAAATATATAAGTGATAAAGAAGTAGATTATAAATTAACAGGAATGGACTTTATTTTTGTTTATTAGGGGGAAAAATTAATGAAAAGGTTAAAATTTTTAGCAATATTTCTATTTATATTTATTATGTTTACAACAGTATCTTTAGCTAGACCTAGTGGTGGAGGATCATTAGGAAGGTAGTCGATCAAGAGGTGGTTCTTCAAACAATATAATCCTAATTCAGGAGGAGTAGCGACGCTTGCAATGAGCACCACTATTATAATAATGTCTAAAACTAATTATATAATTAGTTGATTTAAGGTAACAAAAAAGAAAAAACAATGTAGACGTGTATTAATGGATTTAAGTAAATACAACTCTAATTGGGAGTTAGATAAAATAAATAAAGATATAAAAGATACTTTTTATATTATGTCAAAAGCTTGGACAAATATGGATCAAGATATAGCAATAGAATACTCAACTAAAAAACTTTATGAAAATCATAAAACTAAACTTGAATGGATGAAAATAAGAAATGAAAGAAATATATTGAAAATGGAAAAATTAAAATAAAATGAATTTATAGTTTAGTTTATTTTAAGTGTATCTTAAAAAATCTCTTCTTATATTTAAGTATAAATAAGGAGAGATTTTTATTTTTCTTACTAATTATAGAAAAAATCTATATAAAACATTACGTATATAGAAAAAAACTTTTGGAATTAAAAATAAACAAATGATAATATTTATTAGGGATATATGTAGAAAAAAGGAAAATGATATCATAAGTTACTAGAATTAAATATTTACTTCAAAAAGCAAATCAAAAAATAAATCAACAAAACAGGGGGAAAAAATGAGAAAAAGAAAAATAATAAGCTTATTAATAGGAGCAAGTTTAGTACTATCATTAACAGGGTGTAGCTCAAAGTCAAACACAAATGAAAAGTCCCAAAGTAAAGAATTAGAGAAAAACTTAGTAATATATTCTACACATCCAGAAGATTTATTAGAATCAGTAGCAAAAGACTTTGAAAAAGAAACAGGAGTTAATGTCGAATTTATAAACTTAAAAGGACAATTAGCTGAAAAAGTAGAAGCAGAAAAAAATGACCCACAAGCTGATGTAATGTATGGAGGGTCTTCAGCTACATATTTAGAACTTGAAAATAAAGATGTATTTGAAAAAACTCAGCCATCGTGGGCAAAAGACTTAGATCCTTTATTCAAAAGTAAAGATGGATTATGGTATGGAACTATCCAAACACCAGTAATGATGTTTTACAATAGTGAAATGTTAAGCAAAGATCAAGCTCCAAAAGATTGGAGTGATTTAGCAAATGAAAGATTTAAGGATAAACTAGTATTTAGAAATGCAGGATCATCTTCAGCAAAAGCAACATATTCAAGTCTATTATACCAATACGATAAAGTTGGTAAACTTGATGAAGGTTGGAAGTATATGAAAGATTTAGATAAAAATACAAAAAAATATTATGAAAGTGGATCACTGCAATTCCAAGCTATAGGTAGAAAAGAAGCAGCAGTTAGTTTTGCAGTATTAAGTTCTATTATAGAAAATAAAAACAACGGACTACCACTTGAAATAGTAAATGCAGAAAGTGGATCACCAGTTATTACTGATGGAGTAGCTAAAATTAAAAATTGTAAAAATCCAAATGCAGCAAATGCATTTATAGAATATGTAGGAAGTGTAAAAACACAAGCAAAATTAGCTAATGAATTTGATCGTATGCCGACATTAAAAGCAGCTATTGAAAAGTCTCCTAAATGGATGCAAGATGCAAATTACAAAGTTATGGATGTAGATTGGTCAGTAATAGCTAAGAATCAAGGTGCTTGGATGCAAAAATGGGACTTAGAAATAAAAGATTCAAATAAAGAAGTAAAATAAGCAATGGAGGCATATAAATGCCTCTTTTTGTCTTATAAAAAATGAAAAGGAGTTTTAAAAATTGAAAGGTCTTACTATAAATAATCTAAAGAAAGTATTTGAAAATACAACAGCTATAAACAATGTGTCCTTTGACATAGAAGAAGGAGAGTTTTTTACCTTTTTGGGGCCATCAGGATGTGGGAAAACTACTTTATTAAGAACAATAGCTGGATTTACCCAACCAGAGGAAGGAAGTATATTCATAGGAAATATAGACATAACAAAAGTACCAGCAGAAAAAAGAGAGGTAGGTTTAGTATTTCAAAATTATGCATTATTTCCGCATATGAATGTTTATGAAAATATTGCTTATGGACTTAAAATAAAAAAATTATCAAAAAAAGAAATTCAAACCAAGGTTTTAAATGTATTGAAGTTAATGAGATTAAATGGTTATGAACAAAGAAAGATAACTGAACTTTCAGGAGGAGAACAACAAAGGGTGGCTTTAGCAAGAGCATTGGTAATAGAGCCTAAGGTTTTATTATTAGATGAACCATTATGCAACTTAGATGCAAAGTTAAGGGATGAAATGCGAATTGAAATTAAAGATTTGCAAAAAAAATTAAAAATAACAACTATATTTGTAACTCATGATCAAAATGAGGCTTTAACCATGTCGCAAAGAATTGCTGTTTTCAACAAAGGAAAATGCATGCAAATTGGAACTCCAAAAGAAGTTTATTTAAATCCTAAAAATACATTTGTTGCAAGTTTTATAGGAGTTACAAATCTTTTTAATATAAAAAAATATATAAAAGAAAACAACAATTCATTCGCTTATGTTAATGAAAAAATAAAATTACATATAAATGAAGGTGCTAAAGGGAAATTTATGTCAATAAGACCAGAACATATTAATATGTTAAAAGAAGAAAAACACTCAAAAAATACATTAAAAGGAATTATTAATAAGATACAATTTAATGGTAATATCAGTGATTATATTGTAAATGTAGAAGATTTAAAATTTAAGGTTAGTAAAATAAACTCTAATTTAGGTGATAAATTTTGCATAAATGAAGAAGTGTTTATTGAAATACCAAAAGAATCAATAAAAGTTTTACAGGAGTAGAGATATGATTGATAAATTAAAAGATAAGAGAATAAATTTATTTAAAAATTTAGTTTTCATAGGGGTATTATGGGTACTTCTTGGATATATTCTATTTCCAGCTATTAGAACTTTAATTTTAAGCATTAGAGGAGATGAAGGGTTTACATTAAGTTATTATAAAGAATTTTTCTCTGTAAAACCTAATATTGTGGCTGTAAAAAACACGCTTTTTCTTGGATTTGCATCTGTGATTGTATGTGGGATAGTTGGAACATTTTTAGCTTTTGTAGTAACTTATTTTAAATTTCCATTTAAAAATATTATTAGCAAATTATTATTAACTCCAATTATGGTACCAGGAATAATAATAGTTTTAGCTTTTATACAACTTTATGGGGAAAGTGGGATTATTACAAAGTCTATAGAAATACTTTTTAACTTAAAAGAGGAACCTTTTAGATTTACAGGATTTTGGGGAATTTTATTTGTACATGCATATACTCAATATGTTTACTTTTTTATGAATATATCTGTAGCAATAAAGCATATAGATTATTCTTCTATTGAAGCGGCAAAAAACTTAGGTGCTAATAAGTTTTATATATTTAAAACTATAATAATTCCTTTTATAAAGCCAGCTCTAATAGCTTCAAGTTTAATTACATTTATATCTTCTATAGGTTCATTCTCAGCACCAAGTTTAATTGGAGATAGCTATAAAGTAATAACAACGCAAATGCTTTTTGCAAAATCTAATAATCGTATGGATATAGCGTCTGTACAAGTAGTTATCTTAACTCTTATGGCAATAACCTTTTTATTAGTATGTAGATACTATGAAAAAAAGAGTGCAATACAAGGTATTGTAAAAGGAACTCCTATGAATGAAGTTAAAATTCAAGATAAATTATTAAAAGCTATATTTATACTTTTTTGCTTTATAACAATAGGTTTTATTTTACTTCCTGTTATAACTATATTTATATTGTCTTTTGTAACTCCAGGAACTTGGCTTATAGAAATTTTTCCTAAGGATTTTTCAATAGAAAATTATACAAATATTTTTACTAAATCAAGAGCTATAAAACCATTTTTAAATAGTATAAATATGTCTTTAATAGCAGCTATTATGGGCGTTGTAATTTCAATACCGTGTTCTTATATAATTGTAAAAACAAAAAGTAAATTTAAATTACTAATAGAAATTTTAGCTATGCTACCTTTAGCAATACCAGCAAGTGCTATAGCTGTAAATTTAATTAATGCTTTTAATCATCCTAATATTTTCTCTTTTAATCAAGCTTTAGTAGGAAAGTATATGATTTTACCTATTGCATATTTTATAAGTATACTACCACTTATTCTTAGAAGTACAAATATATCAATGTATAATTTAAATCCTAACTACGAAGAAGCTTCAAAAAGTTTAGGAGCAAATTTTTGGTATACATTGAGAAAAATTACTATACCAATAATCAAACCAGGTATAATATCTGGAGTTTTATTAGGGTTTGTTAGATGTGTAGGAGAATATACAAGTTCTGCATATTTATATAGTATAAATAACAGACCAGTATCGATTGCAATGGTTAGTGGAGTGTTTGAATATAAAATAGGTCTGGCTATGGCTTATGGAGTTCTTGTAATATTAATAACTACGATACTTAGTTTTTTAATTCAAAAAATAGGAACTATAAAATAATTATTTTTAATCTTTCAAAAATATTATTTTATTAAAAAGCTTTAGTTAAAGTTTTAATAGGCGTATAAATATATAAAATAATGTAGTATGGAGGATAAAATGGCATATAAATGGACTGATGACTTACTAACGGGTAGCACTCAAATTGATAATGAACATAAAGAACTTATAAAAGCGATTAATGATTTATTAGAAGCTTGTAGCAAAGGGAAAGGAAGAGCTGAACTAGAAAAAACAGTAAAATTCTTATCTTCTTATACAAAAACCCACTTTGCTCATGAAGAAGTTTTACAAATAAAATCTAAATACCCAGATTATAATAATCATAAAAAATATCATCAACACTTTATAGATACTGTTGAAAATATAAATAAAAAACTTTTAGAAAATGGACCAAGCATTGTTTTGGTTGGAGAAATCAACAGTAAAGTTGCAAACTGGATAATCAATCATATAAAAAAAGAAGATGTTAAAGTGGCGGCACATATAAGAAACAACTCTAAATAAGCTTATAAATAAATTGAAAAATAAATAATTTGTTAAATATTTTATATAACCTTATGAAATGTATACACAAAAACCTTTTTAGTAAAAATTAGGATGTAGACAAATTTATCTACATCCTTTTTAAAATAAAGTTAAAAATTAATTATACGTTAAGTGCATTTTCACTATCTAAATTAAGTGCAATCTCAATGCCTTCAAGAGTAGTGTTTAAAGCTACACGAGGGCTTTTCGCATCTCCAATAATATGGAAAGGTATTTCTAAATCTCTACATTTTGATTGAACGTCTTCTAAAGCTACTGAAGTTGCACCAAGAGCAATTACTACTGCATCACAATTAACACTAGTTTCAGTTTCATCTTTAACATATACAACTTCATTTTCTTTTATTTCCACAACCTTAGCACCAGTAACTTGATTAACACCTATTACATACATATTTTCAAGCATATTCATACTTCTAATCCATCCTAAATCGGCACCAAGCTTCTCGGCTTCATCAATAACTGTACATTTTACGCCTTTATCAGTTAAATATTGAGCAGTTTCTAAACCTACCATTTTTCCGCCAAGTATAACTACATTACCAGAAAGTTCTACACTACCAGATAAAACTTCTTCATAAGTAAATACATTTTTACTTTCTATACCTTTTATTTCAGGTTTTGAAGCAACAGCACCAGTTGCAATTATTACTTCATCAGGATTAATTTGAGATACTAACTCAGGAGTTACAACTGTATTTAATCTAACATCAACACATAAACGAGTAGCTTCTTTAGATTCCCAATCAACAGCATCAAGCATCTCTCCTTTATATGGAGCAGCACCAGCTAAGTTAAATTGACCACCTAATTTATTGCTAGCTTCACATAAAATTGGGTTATGACCTCTAACTTTTAGCATATTAGCAGTCATCATACCACCCATACCACCACCAGCTATTAAAATTGTCTTAGGTCTAGTTGTCTTAGTAATAGGTTGACCTTCTTTACCAACCATAGGGTTTCTCATGCAAGTAATTGTAGGAATAGTTGGATTCATTATAGAGTCAAAGCAACCTTTCAAGCAACCAACACATAAACGTATACTATCAGTTTTACCATCTCTTGCTTTATTACAGAATTCATGATCTGTAATTTGACCACGACCTATGGCAACTAAATCACATTTTTCTTCTTCTATAAATTTATTTGCAATTTCAGGATGATTGATTCTACCAACTCCAACAACAGGCATTTTAATAGCGTCACGTATTTTTTTTACATTTTCAATGTTATATCCGCGAGGAGTGTCAATTGAAGGAACTTCATATTTTAAAGCAGCAGACTTATTATTACCTCTTGAAATATCAATTACATCAACACCTTCAGCTTTAGCCATCTTTAAAAACTCAATTACATCTTCTATAGTAAGTCCATTTTGAACATAATCATCTAATGCATCTACACGCATAAATAAAGGCATAGTTTCTGGCATATTAGCACGCATAGTACGAATAACTTCAAGTGAAAATCTTGCTCTATTTTCTAAAGAACCACTATATTCATCATCACGTTTATTAAAAGCAGCACTTAAGAATGTATGAGGAAGATAAGTATGAGCAGCGTGGAATTCTATAGCATCACAGCCAGCTTCTACTGCCATTTTAGTTGATTTTCCATAACAATCAACAATTTCTTTTATATCTTCATGAGTCATACATTCTGTAACCATAGGAGTTCTATCTTTTGGAAGTAGAGCTATTGCAACTTGACCACCATGCCAAATTTGAACACCTATTTTACCACCAGCGCTATGTACGTTATCTATAAGTTTTTTCATACCTTCAAAATGTTCATCTTTGTAAAGAGCTACATAACCATTACCATGAGTACTTGTGTGTATAGCACAGACCTCAGTAAAATTAAGCCCACATCCACCTTTTGCAATTGCTACGTGATAATCAATTAAATTTTGCGTAACAAGTCCAGTAGGAGAAGCCATTTTTGTCATCATTGCTGGAAGTATTACACGGTTTTTTATTTCTAAATCTTTTATTTTAAATGGAGAAAATAAAGAATTATATTTCATAATCATATCACCTTTCACTATTAAAATTTATTATTTAGTTATACGTTATATTTATAAAATTACATTACAATTCCACCATCAATATTTAATATTGCACCAGTTGTATATGAAGAATCATCTGAGGCAAGGTACACATAAGCACCAGCCATTTCATAAGGCTCAGCCATTTTTCCAAGTGGAGTTACTCGTCTCATATATTCAACCATTTGATCTGTAACAAATTCTTTTACCATTTCAGTAGCAACAGAACCAGGAGCAACAGCATTAACTCTTATATTATATTTACCGAGTTCTCTAGCAAATGATCTTGTAAGACCATTTACAGCAAACTTAGAAGCAGTATAAGCACATTGTCTTCCAGCACCATTTACACTTACTAAAGAGCTTGTATTAATTATATTACCACCGTGTTCTTTCATAATTTTAACAGCAGCTCTTGTACAACGGAATATTCCTGTAACATTTACGTCCATAACTTTTTCAAACTCTTCATCTGTTACTAAATCAACATCTTTTGTAGCTGTAATACCAGCATTATTGACTAATATGTCAACATATCCCCATTTATCAACTACTTGTTTAAACATTTCATTGATTTCATCACTACTTGACATGTTTGCGTAAACTGCCATAACATCAGCATTAGGATATTTTTCTTTGATAAGATTTAGTGCTTTATTTGCAGTTTCAGCTTTACTTCCACATATTGCAACTTTAGCACCTTCTTTGACATATCTATCAACTATAGCAAAACCAATACCACGTGATCCACCAGTAACAATGGCAACTTTATTTTTTAGTTTCATAAAATTAATTCCTTTCAAATTTAGTTTATATGTTAATTACAAAACAATTACAATGGATTTACAAACTAGAGAAGATAAAACAAAACTAAAAAATTTAATTTAAGGTGATAAATAAATTTTTATTCAATTAATAGAATTGAGTGTTCGAAATAATTATATTATTAGAAATGATTAAAATTTTCAAAACAACTATTGAGATAATCGTAAGATACGTAATTTAATTTGTCAATAAATTTTTAAAAATTTAAAATTGTAAAGTTTTATAAAAAATTAAAAAAGCTGCAAAATTTAATATTTGCAACTTTTTTAACTGTTAGAAAGTAAATCAGATATTGTTTTTGAAATATTTAATAAATCTTTAATAATATCTTGTTTATGAAACTTATTTAAGTAAGATTTGTGTCCGTATATGCTAAGTGTTGCTATAGCTTTTCCATTATTTAAAATAGGTGCACAGTAGCAAAGTTCATCGAAGTGATACTCCCCAGATTCATAAGCATAGCCATCATTTTTTATCTTTTTTAAGTAATTAACTAAATCATCAATATTTGTGAAAAAGTTATCCTTGAATCTGCTATTAGATACTTTTGAAAGGTAAATCTGTATTGCTTTATTAGAAGATTCCAACTGGCAGTTATAAGCTAACATACAATGAGCCACAGCAGGACGATAAGCCTCACAATTTAGAGGGTCATCATGTAGTGAATAAAAAGTTGTAGTGTAGTAACCAGAGTAGTTTCCTATCACAAAAACATTTGAACCTTCAATTACCGATAGAGAAACTGAACTATTGTATTTTTCTGCTAAAAATGCCATATATGGTCTTGCAGTAGTAGCTAATGGTAAATTATTAGCAGCTGAAAATCCAAGAACAAGTGCTTTATTACCTATTGTATACAGCCCTGTTTTAGGATCTTTTGACAAAAAATCTTTTTGATACATTGTAGTTAAAGTTCTATGAACAGTACTTCTGTGTAAGTTCATAACTTCAGCAATAGAAGAAACGGACATTTTACCACCATTTGCATGAATAAGACTTAACATATCTAAAGCCCTATCTAAACTTTGTAAAGAAGACAAACTTATATAAACCCCTTTCGAAATATATAATTTTTTCTTATAGTATAGCATAATTTAATGAAAATTAAAAAAATAATAAAAAGCTATTCCACATAGCGCAACAACTGAAAATAAATAATAGCTAAAAAATTTGAAAAATAAATTAAGCATATAATAAAAATCCTGAATTTACAATGTATTAATAATTTTTCATAAGAAAATAGTTTGAAAATAATGTTGCGTTATATGGAAAGTATTGCTAGAATAAAATTGAAATATATTTTAATCACTTAAAAACTTATTATTTTCAGTAAAATTCAAAACAGTTACATTTAAATCAATTCAAATATAATCAGATTAAATTCAATTAATTCAAAATAATAAAATTTAAAACAACTAAATTCGAAATAATTACACTTAATTAAATTCAAAACAACTATTAAAATTTATTTAGGGGAGAAGTAATTATGGATAATTTTAAACTATATACACCAATTAACATCGGTAATGTTGAAATAAAAAACAGAGTTTTAATGGCACCTATGAGCCTTGGTTATGAAGAAAAAGATGGAAATGTAAGTTCCAGACTTAAAGACTTCTGGATTGAAAGAGCCAAAGGTGGGGTAGGTCTTATTGTTGTAGATGCAGTTACAGTAGATAGCTCAGTTCCATATCTAGGATTTACAATTAGTTTAGGAGAAGATAAATTTATTCCTACATTTAAAGAATTTGTAGATGAAATTCATGCTAATGGTTCAAAATTATTTCCTCAAATTACACACCCGGGACCTGAATCTATTTCATGGATGTTTGGGAAAACACCAGTAGCTTCTTCAAACTATATAAATGGTTTAGGAAAATCAGTTAGAGAACTTAAAATAGAAGAGATTGAATCCATAATTGAACAATATGGTGATGCTGCAAGAAGAGCTAAAGAAGCAGGTTGCGATGGAGTAGAGTTTCATTGTGCCCATGCATATATGTTAGCAGGTTCTTTCTTATCGCCGCTTAGAAATAAAAGAAGTGATTGCTATGGAGGAAATTTAGACGGTAGAGCTAAGTTTGCACTTGATGTAATTAAAAATATAAAGAAAAAAGCTGGAGATGATTTCCCAATACTTATGAGAATTTCAGGTGATGAAAGAGTATTAGGTGGAAACACATTAAATGATATGTTGTATTTAGTACCTAAATTTGTAGAAGCCGGGATAGATGCTTTTGAAATTTCTGGAGGTACTCAATATGAGTTGTGTTGGAAGATAATTCCTTGCCACTATGAATCACCAGGAGTAAACATAAAAGAAGCTGAAGCCATTAAAAAAGTTTCTAAAGTACCTGTATTTGTAGTTGGAAAGATTAATGATATAAAACTTGGTGAAAATTTAGTTGAAAGAGACGTTGTAGATGGAGTAGTATTTGGTAGACCTTTACTTGCTGATCCTGAACTTGTAAATAAAGGATTTGAAGGAAGATATGAAGATATAAGACCATGTGCAAGTTGTGGTGGACCTTGTATAACAAGAGAAAGATCTAACCCAGTTGCAAAATGTGCAATAAATCCCGAACTTGGTCGTGAAAAAGAAATGGCTATTACAGAAGCAAAAATAAAGAAAAATGTAGTAATAGTAGGTGGTGGACCAGCTGGATTAGAAACTGCAAGAATTGCAGCTAAAAGAGGTCACAAAGTTACTTTAATTGAAAAGTCAGATAGACTTGGAGGTCAAATAAATCTTGCATCTATTCCTCCTCACAAACAAGATTTAACAAGATGGGTTAAATATTTAAAAACTCAAGTTGAAAAATCTAATGTTGAAGTAAAATTAAATACAGAAGCAACCGCAAAATATATAAAAGAATTAAATGCAGACGTATGTATTGTCTCAACTGGTTCAACTCCATTTATACCAAAGGTAAAAGGAATAGAAAATATTGAGGTTATTACAGGTAGTGATGTATTATCTGCAAAAGTTAAAGATGCAATACATGGAAAGGTTCTTGTAGTTGGAGGCAGTCTTGTAGGATGTGAAGTTACAGAAACAATATTACACAATGCAGTAGGACCTGTACAAATTCATATGATTGAAATGTTAGGTGAAATTGCACCAAATCTATGCCCAAATAATAAAGTACCTCTTATGAAAATGCTTAATGAAAAAGGTGTTGTAATGAGTACTAATACAAAACTTTTAGAAATCATAGAAGATGGTACAGGAGTTATCGTTGAAAAAGATGGAAAAGAAGAAGTGCTAAATGGATTTAGTAAAATAATTTTCTGTTGTGGTGCAAAACCAGTAAATAATTTAGCAGAGGAGCTAAAAGATATTGAAGTACATGTTATAGGAGATGCAAATAAGCCAGGACAAGTGCATCATGCTATTGAGGCAGGAGCAACACTTGCAAGAAAAATAGGAGATGTAGAAAATCCAGATGGTGAAAAAGTACTTGCAAATTAAAAAAGGGGGAGCAATTATGAGTACTATTGAAAAGTTAGAACAAAGATTAATAGCAATGGAAAAAGAAATTACAAGACTTAAAGATATAGAAGCTATAAAAAGTTTAAAGGGAAAATATCTACGTTGTTTAGATTCAAAGTTATGGGATACAATAGGAGAATGTTTTTGTGAGGATGTAACTACAAGTTACTCAGATGGAAAACTTTCTTTTACAGGTAAAGAAGAAGTTGTAAATTTCTTTAGAAATTGTATGCCACCAGAACATATAACCATGCATCAATGTCATACGCCTGAAATTGAGTTTGAAAGTGATACTAAAGCTTTTGCATACTGGTATTTAGGAGATAATTTAATATTATTAGATAGAAACATGGGAATTAGAGGCGGAGCATTTTATCGTGAAAGTTATGAAAAAGTTAATGGAGAATGGAAGATAAAAACGATTGGATATAAACGTACATTTGAAGAAAGATGGGATAGAAATGATCCCAAAAGTGCAAAAATTACTTACAATATGCATAGTAAAGAATAAAATAAAAACAGGTGTTGATAAAAATCAATACCTGTTTTTATTTTATAGATTTTTTATATTAAATATAGTGATAGCCTTATTTTTAATAATATGTATTTATATATGTTACTTTGAAGGTACATAATATACATTTAAAAGAAATATTAAAAATTAGAATAGTATAATTGGAAGAAATAATATATCAAAAATAATAAAACTAGCTAATATTTATTATTTGTGTTATAATAAATATTGTAGCAATACAAAAGTAAATCAAGAAAAATCTTGATCGGTTTATAGGAGACAGTCAAAATGACTAATGGAATAGTAAAATGGTTTAACAATGAAAAAGGATTTGGATTTATATCAGTAGAAGGTGGAGATGATGTATTTGCTCATTTCTCAGCTATACAAACTGATGGATTCAAATCATTAGAAGAAGGTCAAAGAGTAAACTTTAATATAGTTAAAGGTGCTAGAGGTCCTCAAGCTGAAAACATAACTATATTATAATATATATATTGTTTTTAAAGATCCTTGCGGGGGTCTTTTTTTATATCTTTAAAAATAGAGTACAAGTATAATCAGATTCGCTAAATTTTATTTTATGTATAAAATATAAAGGAAGATGGGAGATGTAGAGCATGTACAAAATTGGAGAATATATTATTTATGGTAATGATGGTGTATGTAAGGTAGAAGATGTGGGTGTACTCAATATTTCAGGGATTAATAAAAAAAGAGTTTACTATACACTTAAACCATTATATGAAAATGGAAAAATATTTACACCAATAGATACTAGTGTGTTTATGAGAAGCTTAATTACTTATGAAGAAGTTCAACAATTAATTGAAAGTATTCCTTATATAAAAGAAAAAAAATGTAATGAGAAAAATTCAAGGTTATTACAAATTTATTATAAAAATCTATTGCAAACACATGAATGCTCAGATTTATTAACTTTAATAGAAGGTGTTTATGAAAAAAAAGATAATGCTATAAAAAAAGGAAAAAAGCTTGGGCAAATAGATAACAGATTTATGAAAGTAGCTGAAGATCTAATCAAGGATGAGTTCTCAGTTGTTTTAGGAATACCTAGAGAAGAAGTTAAAAATTATATTAAAGAAAAAATAAAAGAGCATGAAAATAAATAGTGAGTCCATAATTAAATTTATACACTGTTACTTAAATATTGTTACTGTTTTTTAATAAATACAACATCAAAATCTAAATAAATATAATAACAATATTTAAGTAAATGGCATATATAAAATAAGTAAGTATTTTAATGTTTATATAAAAATAAAATTAAGGGGGAGTGGATATGTTTGATAATATATCTATCACTGGAATTACATCTTTAGATAAATATCCAAACTCTAAATGTGAAAAATACTATAAACAATGTTTAGATGATATTATGTTATGTATTCCATCTGAAAAGCCTGAGATAGAGTGTATAAATGAGGTTAATGCCAAAATATGCATAGAGGATTATACTGTTTTAAATACGATATTAGGTCCTAAATTATTTATAACAGGTAAAAAAAATATTAAAATAATATATACAGCTGATAATTGTCAACAATCTCTTCACTCAGCTCATTGGAGTATTCCATTTTGTGAATTTGTACTTTTAAAAGACCTTTCCTATGAAGAATGTAAAGATATCATAGAATCTATTTTTATTGGATTAGAGAATATATGTGTTAGACATTTTGAAAAAAATATTATTGATATTTCATTGTTATTTATTATTTGTCCTAAATTATATAATTTTAGTTATTGCCAAGAGTGTAAAAATTATTGCAACAATAACTTAAATAAATACTATCATGATATAGAAGATAAAGCATATAGGGGTAATGCAAATCATGATTTTTATGATTCGAAATGGAATAAATACCACAAGTAAATTTATATAAATAAAAAACATTACCGAAAGTTTTAACTTTCGGTAATGTTTTTTATTTATAATTTAAATATTGAATTACCTTCTTTAATTGTTTCTAAAATTTTTATATCTTTAATATCCATAGGATTAACTTTTAGTGGGTTTTTATCTAGAATAATTAAATCTGCTAATTTACCTTCTTTTATACTACCTTTTGTATTTTCCTCGAAATATTGATAAGCACCATTTATAGTGACTGCTTTTATGGCATCTAGTGGAGAAATTCTTTCATCTTCGCCTAATAATACTTTATTTTTAGTTACTCTATTTACAGCACACCATATAGTTTCTAACATATTAGGTTTTATAACTGGAGAGTCTTGATGGAGTGTAAATCTTATATTTTTTTTCAAGCAAGAATTAGAAAGGCTTATTTCACTAGCTCTTTTAAAACCAAAGTTTTTAATATGAATATCTCCCCAATGATAAACATGAGCTAAAAAGAAAGATGGTATCATTTTAAGAGATTTTACATCATCTAATTGATCTTTAGGAAGTAATTGAGCATGTATAATTACAGGCCTAATATCATTATCTAAATTACATATTTTTTTTGCAATTTTATATTGATTAATAAATTGATAACTAGCAGCATCTCCATTGCAATGTGCTAATAGTTGCATGTTATTTTTTATAGCCAACTCTATGTATTTTTCTAACTCACAATCTTTATAAGTAGGATAGCCTCTATATCCATCTTTTGCATCTATATAAGGATTTAGCATATAAGCTGTACGACTTTGAGGAGATCCATCTAAAAATATTTTATATCCACCTATTTTAAAGCGATTGACATAATTTTTTATACACCCATTAAAAGATTTAAGTAATACATCAGATTCTTTTATATCTATATATCCAACATAGTCTAACTCTAGCATATTTGATTTTTTTATGTAATTTAATATATCTGTCATTAAAGGAACTATCATACCTTCTTGCATAGTCGTAATACCAAAAGACTTATATATTTCTTGAGCTTTAGAAACTGATTTTACCAATTCATTAAATGAAGGCATAGGTATTTTTTGAACATAATTTATAAAAGAATTTTCTTCAAGGTAACCAGTAGGCTCATTATTTTTTTTGTATATGATTCCACCTTCAGGATTTTTAGTATCGCTAGTAATATTTAATTCTTTTAATCCAAGAGAGTTTAAAACACCACTATGTCCAGATTGATGTTTTATTACAACTGGGTTATTAGGTGCTGCTTTGTCTAAAATCTCTTTAGTAGGATTAATTTTTTCATCTAGGTTATTATGGTCATAATTAGTAGCTACAACCCATTTTCCATTGGGAATATTGTTATCTTTAATAAAATTACTTATTATATTAATAATTTCATTAAAATTAGAAGCATTTTCTAATGAGGGTTGAAGTAAAGATTGAGAATAAGCAAAAAAGTGACTATGACAATCTATAAATGAAGGCATTAATGTTTTTCCTTTTAAATCTATCATTTGTGTATTTTCACTTGTAAATTTTAATAAATCATTTTTTTCTCCAACTTTAAATATTTTACCATCTTTGACTAATATTGAGTTACAATACAGCTTATCCTCTAGTGTTAATATGTCTCCGTTGAAAAATAATTTCTCGTTCATAAGAACATCTCCCTAAGTTAAAATTGAATAATGTTTGTCTATAGTATTATTTAACATTATACTATAAATTTATACTGATGTTAATTTACAATCTCATTTTTACATGCAGTATATTGCACTCATTATAAACTTTAGATATTTCCTTAAACCCAAGGGATGAATATAGACTTTTTATGTATTCCTGAGCTGATAAAGTTATATGGTCTTCTTTTAAATTATCTTTAACAAAATTAATAGCTTCAATCATCATATTACGGGCTATACCATATCCTCGAGACTCCTTTAAGACTAATACACGACCAATAGATACATCTTCATAAGAGCTAAATTCTTTTGGTATTATCCTAGCGTAAGCAATTATTTTATTACTTTTTTCAAGAAAGATATGATAACAATTTTTATCTATATCATCAAAATCATTTTCTTCAAATATATGTTGTTCACATGCAAAAACTTCGTATCTAGCTTTAGCTATTTCATAAAATTCGTTTGTATTTAAATCTTTAAAATGTTTTATTTTATACATAATACTATCCACCTTTTCAATTAATTAAGTTAAGAATATAACTATATAATAACTTAGTTAATATATAATTAGAAGTATAAATATAAATAGCAATTTACAAAACATATATAATTTACTATTATATAATCAGTAATGTACATATAATCAAACACTAAAGCTATGACTAAAGAAAGGGGAAAATATGAAGAAATTACTAATATCTATTGTAATATTTATGACTGTTGTAATTTTAACAGGTTGTGTAGATTCAGATATAACTTTAAATGTAGATAAAAAAGGAAATGTAAGTGTATCTACTCAAATATTAAGTAACGATTATTTAATGAAAAATATAAAAGAACAAGATTTAAAATCAAAATTTGATAACGTTGAAAAAATAAAAGAATCAGGTAAAAGTGGTTTTAAAATAACTGAAAATCTAGGAAATATTACCGATTTAAAAATAAAGGATAACAAAAATCTTAGTGAATATGCTGACATTATAGACATAAAGAAAAATGAGAAATTCTTATACACAATGTATGATGTTAATATAAAATTAAAAGACTATATGCAAAAAAATATGGGTAAAGAAGAAATGGGAGTGCTTAATTTATTTGGTTCAGGATTTAATTTAGGACTTCATTTAAATGTACCAATAGAACTTACTGAATCAAATGCTACATCTAACTCTGTAAAAAATGGCATATACACATATAACTGGGACTTTACATTAAATAATTTAAATAACATACATGTAGAGGGTAAAGTACCAAATATAAAAAATATATTAATATTATCAGTAGCTATACTAATATTAATAATAATATTAGCAATATTAATAATAAGAAAAATTAAAAACAAAGCAGATAAAAAATAGTTGGCAAGTTGCCAACTATTTTTACTAAATTATGAATATAGTTTATAAACTAAAAATCTTTCACAACAATCTTTTTCATATAACCCATGTAGTTTAACTTCTTCAAATAATAAAAAACCGGTATTATTTTCAAGAAAATATATATAATCTTCAGAAGGATAATAAAGTATTACATCTATAACTCTTGGATTTTCATCATAAGAATCTAAAATATTATTTATAATTTTTCTAAATATGTTAACTGAGAAAGGATTGAAAAAATAAAATTTATTTTCTAAAGGTTTAATTTTATAATCTTGACCTAACATACACTTAAAATCTATTTGATTAGATAATCTTTTATGTTTATCTAAGTAATTTTCTTTATTAATTAAACAGTCTTTGTAATAAGTTTCATCCATTTCAATTCCAGTAACATTACATTTAAAAAAACTATTTAAATAAAATATAAGTCTTCCTTTACCACAGCCAAAGTCAACCACATAATCACTTTTATCCATAGTATAATTTTTAAACAATATATGAAGGGCAATATATGAAGTAGCTTGATAAGGATGGTAATGTGTTATGCTTTCATCCCAAAGTTTTTCACCTGTAGTATCTATATTTAATAATTTTTCATAAAACTTTTCATCCATTTAATTTCCTCTTTCATTAGTATTAGTTACTATATTGTATAGGTTTTTAAGTATGTAGACAACAGTATATTAAATATTTGCAATATTATATGCATATCTTTTAGTTTTTACATTTTTTATGTATAATAGTAATAAGTAAAGTCTAGGGGGTAGTGAATGTATTATAATGAGAATTTAAAACAACTTAACATAGGATTATGTGTAAGTATATTTATATGTGCATTTTTATCTATGTTAAAAATAGTTGAAGGAGACTTTATAACTAAAATGATATTAGTTGGATTATCACTTCAACAATTAACATTAGCGTATAATGAATACAAATTAAAGAAAACACATAGAGCAGTTTTTTCTTTATTGGTAGCTATACTTATAGGGATAGTTTTTATGAAAATGTTTAAATAAACAGGAGGAGTATCATGGTTAAATTAATAGCAACTGATATGGATGGGACATTACTAAATAGTAATCACGAAATTCCAAATGACTTTAAGGAAACTATAGAAGCTTTAAAAGAAAGAAATATAATATTTGCTATATCTACAGGAAGAAATTATTTAGATATAGTTTATAAATTCAATGAGTATAAAGATGAATTACTATTTATATGTGAAAATGGAACAGCTATATATTATAAAGACAAGTGTATATATTCTAAGTTCTTGGAAAAAAGCACTGTAGAGAAACTTGTAAAAATAGGTCGTGATGTGAAAGATGCATACCCTGTACTTTGTGGAACAAAGGGGTTATATTTAGAAAATAATGAAGCAATAGAATTGCTTAATATACATTTTCCAATGAATGTTCCAGTGATAAAAGTAGATTCATTACTAGATGTAGATGATGTAATATTTAAAGTTAATATGTTTGATATGAAAGATGCAGAAACAAATAGTTACTCTAGATTTAAAAAAGAAAATATAGAAAATGTAACATTAACTCCATCAGGTAAATATTGGCTAGATATGTATAGCTTAGGAGCTAACAAAGGAATAGCAATAAAAAAAGTACAAGAGATGTTTGATATAAGTTATGAAGAAACTATGGTTTTTGGAGATCATTTAAATGATATAGAAATGATGAAAAGTGCGTATTATAGTTATGCCATGAAAAATGGACATGATGATGTAAAAAAAATCGCTAATTTTGAAACTAAGTATACTAATGAAGAATGTGGAGTTACTAAAACTATACAAGAAGAAGTTATACAAAAGGAAACATTAGCATTATAAAAAAACTATCTTAAAATACTAAGCTTTATATGTATTTTAAGATAGTTTTTTTATTTAAATAAATTTAGTAAATATTGTTGCATGTGATATTAAAATATTATACTGTTGTATTAAGTAATTAATACAATAAGGAAGTGATAAAACTTGACCTGGGAATTTGACAATAATAAACCTATATATTTACAATTGGTAGATATATTAAAATTTAAAATAATATCAGGGGAATTTGAAATAGGATCTAAATTAAATTCTGTAAGAGATATGGCATCAGAAGCAGAAGTTAATCCAAATACTATGCAAAGAGCATTGGCAGAGCTAGAGAGGGAAGGGCTACTACATAGTCAAAGAACAAGTGGAAGATTTGTTACAAGTGATGAAGATAAAATAAAAAACATGAGAAAAGAAATAGCAAACAAAGAAATAAATTCATTGAAAGAAAAACTAATACAATTAGGATATAAAAAAGATGAAATTAGAAACCTTATAAAAACTAATATAATGGAGGGGTAATAATGAATGAAAGTATAGTAGAATTTGAGGGAGTATATAAAAAATATGGGTATAAAGAAGTATTTAAAGATTTAAATATAAATATTCCAAGGGGAAAGATAGTAGGACTATTAGGACCAAATGGAAGTGGTAAAACCACTATGATAAAAATTATAAATGGATTAACTCAATGTGATAAAGGTAAAGTTAAAATAAATGGATTAAAGCCATCAATAAAAACTAAAGAAATAATATCTTACCTACCAGATAGAAATCATTTAAACGAAGATATGAGAGTTAAAGATGTATTAAAGTTTTTTAATGATTTTTATAAAGATTTTGATATAAAAAAAGCAAATGATATGATTAAAAAACTTAACCTAAATATAAATGAAAAAATAAAGTCTATGTCAAAAGGAACTAAGGAAAAAGTAGCATTAATTTTGGTTATGTCAAGAAATGCAAAATTATATATACTAGATGAACCTATAGGTGGCGTAGACCCAGCATCAAGAGCTTATATAATAAAAACTATATTAAAAAATTATAAAGAAGACTCAACTCTTTTAATATCAACACATCTTATAAATGAAATTGAAAATATATGTGATGAAGTAATAATAATTTCTAATGGAAAAATTATATTAAAGGGTGAAGTAGATGATATAAGGGAGAATAAAGGTATGTCTATAGATGCTTTATTTAAGGAGGAGTTTAAATGTTAAGAAAACTATTAAAATATGAGTTAAGAGCAACTGGTAAAGTTTTAATACCGATGTATCTTGCTATATTAGGTATGTGTATTATAAATAGTATATTTATAAGTAGCAACGTATCATTAATTAACAAACAAATTTTTGGTATAGTTACTATGGCATTGCTTGTAGCATTAATTACATTAACAATAGTAATATGTATACAAAGGTTTAAAAAGAATTTACTAGAAGATGAAGGATATTTAATGTTTACTCTTCCTTTAAGTAGTACTAAATTAATACTATCTAAATATATATCGTCTGTATTATGGATTATTGCAACTATTATAGTTACTATAATTTCTTATAGTATATTTATGATTCAACAAGCGACATCTATAGGAATGATATATGGTTCAGGAATTACCTTGTATATAGATGATAAGGTAATTAGTTTTCAAGAGTTAACACGTACTAATAAAGATTTAATAGTTATTATTCTTTCAATATTATTGTTTATTAGCATATTATCTATAATAGTATTTATAGTTTATAATTCAATTGCAATATCTCAATTATCTATATTTGCTAAGTACAAAAACATCTCAGCAATTTTGATTTTTATTACAATAAGTAGTTTAGTAACCATTTTAAATACAATAAATAATAATATAGGATTAAAACCAGATATTTCAAATTTAGAATTTATGGGAGCATTTATTAAAGTAATGACTCTTGGAATATTACAAAATATATTTATAATTATTATTTTATATATAATTTAAATTTATACATTAACCAAGAAACTTAATTTAGACTAATAAGGTAAATTTTATATCGTTTAAAAAACTTTAAAAATCATAACCTAATCTTAAGAAATTAAGAAAGGGTGATTATATGAAAAAGTCTAAAAAATATGATGAATATAAAAATGAAGCTCAGACAATGCATGCTATGGTAAATTATACTCAAACAAGTAAAGAATTTGAATCAGAATATGAAGAAAGTCAAACTGTAGATAAAAAAATGTCCTCAAAAAGACAAGGAGCTTTAACTAAACAAATAACTAGCTAATATATATTTAAAGGTAGCTTAAAAGCTACCTTATTTTTATTTAATAGTTATTAAATATTTAGTAGGTATATTAATATGAAAAATAGAATTATTATTAAGAAGATTAAATTTATTTTTAAAATTTAATAATAAGGGGGATAACATGGAAAAATTAAACTTTAGACAAATACATTTAGACTTTCATACGAGTGAATATATTAATGATATAGGTGCTGATTTTAATAGTAATAAATTTGCACAAACTCTTGATGAAGCATGTGTAAATTCCATAACATGCTTTGCTAGGTGTCATCATGGATGGTTATATTATCCATCTAGAAATAAACCAGATATGATTCATCCAAACTTAAAAAATAAAAATTTATTAATTGAACAAATAAAAGCATGTCATGAACTAAACATAAAAGTACCAATTTACACGACTGTCCAATGGGATGGATATATAAGTGAAAATTATCCTCAGTGGTTAAGTAAAGATATTAACGGAAATCCGATTTGTACTCAAAATGTAGATAAGCCACACTTTTATAATACAATATGTTTAAATTCACCATACCGAGAATATTTTAAAGAGCATATAATTGATATAATTGAATCAGTAGGGTATGAAAATATAGATGGATTTTTTATGGATATTTTGTTTGCAGTAGATTGTAGTTGTGATTATTGTAAAGAAAAAATGAAAGGTTTAAATATAGACATTAATATAAAAGAAGAAAGATTAGCTTATTCAAATATAATGTTAAATGAATTTAGAAAAGAAGTAACAGATTTAATAAATTCTAAAGTAAAAGATGCTACTATTTTTTATAATAGCTCACATATAGGACCTAGATTTTGGGATTCTTTAGGTGCATTTACACATTTAGAATTAGAGTCACTTCCAAGTGGGGGATGGGGTTATGATCATTTCCCAACAACTGTAAGATTTGCAAGACTTTTAGGAAAGGAAATTTTAGGAATGACAGGGAAGTTCCATACTTATTGGGGAGACTTCCATTCTTTAAAAAACCAAGCAGCCTTAGAGTTTGAATGTTTTAATATGTTAGCACAAGGATGTAAATGTTCAATAGGAGATCAATTGCATCCAAATGGTAATTTATCAAAATCAGCTTATGAATTAATTGGAAAAGTATATAAATCTGTTAAAGAAAAAGAAAAATATTTATCAAATGTTAAAGTTATATCTGAAATAGGATTATTAACACCAGAAGGTTTTAACAATGAAAAAGGAACATCTCAAGCTTTAATAGGAGCTGTTAGAATGTTACAAGAATTATCATATCAATTTGATATTATTGATATGAACATTGATTTTAATAACTACAAATTAATAATCATACCAGATACTATAAAAGGAAATTTAAAATTAAAAGAAAGACTTGAAGCTTATGTGGAAAATGGGGGAAAAGTAATAGGAAGCTATGAAAGTTTAGATTTAAATGAAGAAATAGATTTCTTTGGAAATAAGCGATTAGGAAAATCAAAGTATGATCGAGACTTTATAATGCCAAATGATAAAATAGGAAAGAGTTTGCCAAAAGAAGAATTTGTAATGTACTTAAGTAAAATAGATACAAAGTGTGTTAATTCAGATATCTTATTAGATACAATAAATCCATATTTTAATAGGGGAGAAGATGGAAAGTTCTGTTCTCACCAACACACTCCATCTAGTAAAAAAATAGGTAATCCAGCTGCCACTTTACATAAAAATAAAATTTATTTTGCTCATCCTATATTTAGTATATATAGAAAAAATGCAGCTAGATGGTGTAAAGAAATTATAAAAGATGCAATTGATTTATTAATGGGTAGTAAGCTAGTAAGTCACAACGGGCCATCAACAATATTAACAACATTACAATATGATTTAGATAATAATGGATATGTACTACATTTACTTCACTATATAACAGAAAAAAGATCTCAAGATATTTATACTATAGAAGATATAATACCTTTATTTAATATTGAATTTACTTTAGAAATAGAGAATTTTAATATAAGTAGTATTAGAAAATATCAAAGTGATGAAAGTATAAGTTTTACTAAAGATAATAACAAAATCAAGTTTAAAATTGATAAAATTTATGGACATGAAATGATAATAATTAGATAAAATTAAAGTAATGTAAAGACTGTAGTTTAAAAATAATAAACTACAGTCTTTATTATTTTTAACAAAAAATATATAATAAAAGTCATGACTTAAAAGAAATTAGGTGAGTAAATGGATTTTAAAATAGTAAATGAAGTATTACTACAAAACATAGATAAATATAGATTAGATAGAGGAAGAGACTATTATAAAAAAGGTTACATAGAAGAAAGTAATTATTCTAAAGAAGAAAATAAAATTAGTTTTTATGGAAGCATAGTTTCTAAATACCAAAGAGAAATTTATGATAGCTTTTTAATTATAGACATAGATAATGAAGAGATTATAAGTAGTGGTTGTACTTGTGAAGATTTCAATCAAAACACTACACTCCACAATAACTTTATATGTAAGCATATAGCATCAATCACTTTAAAAGGAATTGATGAACTAAAAGTAAATATAGTTTATAATTTAAAGCTAAAAACTCTTGATATAAAAGAAAAAACTAAACCTAAAGTAAATACAAGATTTATAAATAAAGATTTATTAAATTATTTTAAAGTAATTCCAAAGGAAAAAGTTAATATAGAAGTAGATATAACAAATTACCTAAATGATACCTTAGAAGCAGAATTTAAAATAGGTAATGATAAAATGTATGCGCTAAAAGATTTTAAGCAATTTGCAGCAGCTAGAATAGAAGGAAACAGCATAGTTTATGGAAGAAGTTTTGTATACGATCCTAAAAGTAGTTATTTTGAGGATGATGAAAGCTTGGCACAGTTTATAGAAGACTATGGATTAAGTTTAGCTGATAATATAAATGCAAGAAAAAATAGATATATGATATTAAACTCAAGTTTACTTAAAAGGCTTATGAAGTGTATGAAGTATAAAGAATTTAATTTTAACTTTGATAGAAAAACGTATAATCCACAAATCATAGATGATAATGTTCCAATAAATGTAGATATAAAAAAAGTAGAAGATAAAATAGTTATATCAAGTAATAAGAAACTACCAATACCTTTATCCAATAAAGGAGATGTAGTGTTTTATGAAGGTAATATTTATTTGCTTTCAGATATGAATGGAATTTATTATAAAAAGCTATACGAAGTTTTAAAGGAATATAAAACTATAGAGTTTGAAAAAGAAGAAATAAGTGAATGTCTAACAAACTTGATACCAAAACTTAAAGAAATATCAAGAAGTATAAATATAGATGACAGTATAACTAATAATATAGCAAAAGATTTAATTGTAAAATATTACTTTGATCTAGAAGAATCTAAAATAATTTGCAATGTAAAAATGTACTACGAAGGTGAAGAAGAAGGTAAATTTGTAATTAGAGATGTTGAAAAAGAAGAAGCAGCAATATATAGACTATATACAAATTATTTTGAAAAAGACAAAGATAAGTATGTATTTAGAGGTGCAGATGCGCAACTATATGATTTTTTAAGTAAAGAAATAAATAGGCTTAAAAATATTGGAGAAGTTTATTACTCAGACAAATTCAAAGAAAAAAAAGTATATAACTCTTTTAATATAAAAGTTGGATTAGGTGAACAAATAAATCACTACTTAGAATTTAAGTTCAAGATAGAAGATATAGATAGCAAAGAATATAAAGAAATACTAAAAGCATTTAAAGCTAATAAAAGATTTTATAAACTTAAAAATGGAAACTTCATAAATCTAGAAGAAGATGAAACTAAAGAAATGTTTAAACTTATGGAAAGTTTAGGTTTTACTAACAGTATAAAAGAAATGAATATACATCAAAGTAAAGCTATGTATATAAATGAAATATTAACAGAAAAGAAACTTCCATATATAGATGGTATTGAAAATGTTAATAAAATAATTGATGAGTTTAACAATATTGAAAATATAATTTATGAAGTTCCTAATGATTTAAAAGCTAATCTTAGAGACTATCAATTAGAAGGTTTTAAATGGTTTAAAACACTAGATTATTGTGGATTTGGGGGTATACTAGCAGATGAGATGGGTTTAGGTAAAACTCTTCAAACAATAACATTTTTACTGTCTAAAAAAGGATGTAAAAGTATTGTTATAACTCCAACATCACTTATACATAACTGGAAAAATGAGTTTGAAAATTTTGCACCAAGCTTAAATATAGGTATAGTTCATGGAAGTAAAAAAGAAAGAGAATCAATAATTGATAATCTTGAAAACATAGATGTGTTACTAACTACATATGGTTCACTAAGAAATGACTGTGAAAAATATGAAAATATAAATTTTGATTATATAATTATAGATGAAGCTCAAAATATTAAAAACCCAACATCTATAACTACTGATGCAGTTAAAAGTATAAAAGCTAAATGTAAATTTGCACTTACAGGTACACCTATAGAAAATAATTTATTAGAATTGTGGTCAATTTTTGATTTCATAATGCCAGGGTATTTATACAATGTAAGTAAGTTTAATGCTATCTTTATAAGAGATGAAAGTAATATTATAAGATTAAAAAAACTTATAAAACCTTTCATTCTAAGAAGAACTAAAAAGCAGGTTATAAAAGAATTACCTGATAAAATTGAAAAAAAGTTTTTAGTAGAATTAAGTAGAGAACAAAGAAAAATATATAAAACTTACGTAGATGAAATACAAAGAAAGCTACAAGATAAATATGAAAGTAATGATAAAATTACTGTATTGTCTTATTTAACTAAGCTTAGACAATTATGCTTAGATCCAAGCTTAATAGTAACTGACTATAAAGGAAAAAGCTCAAAAATAAGTGCTTGTATAGAAATACTAAAAGATATCATAGAAAATGATGATAAAGTATTGGTATTTTCTCAATTTACAAGTGTATTACAAAATATAGCAGTTGTCCTTGATAAAGAAAACATAGAATATAATTATTTAGATGGACAAACTAAAGCTACAGATAGAATTAAATTAGTAGATGATTTTAATAAAAATATTAATAAAAAAGTGTTTTTAATATCTTTAAAAGCAGGAGGAACAGGACTTAATTTAACTTCTGCAAATACAGTAATTCACTTTGATCCATGGTGGAACATATCAGTTGAAAATCAAGCAAGTGATAGAGCACATAGATTTGGACAAAAACAAACAGTAGAAGTTATAAAGTTAATAGCTAAAGGAACAATAGAAGAAAAAATTGTTAAGCTTCAAGAAAACAAAAGCAAGTTAATAGATGATATAATAAGTAATGAATTGTCAGACTCAGGAGTGCTTAAAAATTTATCTAATGATGAAATATTAGATTTATTGACATAAATAGAAAGGTAAAATAATATGAGTAAAAAAATATTTAACGGAAAGAAACTAAAAAATGCTAGAGTATATAGAGGAAAGACTGTAGATATTTTAGCAAAGGAAACTAAAATAAACAAAAAGGATATATTAGCTTTTGAAGGAGATAAATATAAGCCAACATTAGAAAATGAAATGAAATTAGCTAATGCCTTAGGTTTCCCAAAAGATTACTTTAGTGAAAAAGATGCTGTAAATGTAGTAGTTGAAAATACGCATATCAGAACGGAATCTACATTACCAAGAGTAGATGATATAGCCTTTAAAGAAAAATTAGTAATGACTCACAGATTACTTAAATTTATACAAGGATATATAAAATTCCCTGAAATGAATTTACCTAATAATTTAAATAGAAATAATGATATAGAAGAATTAGCTCAAAAGGTAAGAGAATTTTTTGATTTAGGCAATGGACCTATAGGAAATATGGTTAGTTTACTTGAAATAAATGGTATATTTATATCAGCTACAAATATAGACAAAAAAGGGGCTTTAGCTTTTAGTCAAAAACAAAGCATCGACAAAGAATCTAGATACTTTATAGCTTTAGGAAATGACAAAAAATCAGCTCCTATAAGAAATTACGACTTAGCTTATGAATTGGCATATATAATATCAGCTGAAGCAAATATTCAATCTAAAAAGTTTTCAAAAGATGAATTTGCATGTGCATTTTTAATGCCAAAAGAAAGCTTTTTAGAAGATTTAGAAGGGGTACATGAATTAGAAGATTATATAGAACTAAAGAAAAAGTGGATAGTTCCTATATGGGCTATGATTTTAAGAGGATATCAATTAGGAAAAGTAAGTTACAAAAAGTATATGTATTTAATGAATGAAATTGATAAAAAAGGGTGGTCTAAAAAAGAACCACTAGATGACAATATAAAATCTACTCATCCAATATTACTAAAAAAAGCATTTGATATGTTAATTGAAAGTAAGTTAATGAATGAAGGCTTATTTATGAATAATTTAGCTAATTATGGTCTTAGCATATATCCACAAGATATAGAAGAATTACTTGGATTAAAAGAAGGAACTTTATCTAAAAATATAAATAAAAACAATAAAGATAATGTTAGAACAGTTAACTTTAGAAAATAAATTAAAATGGGGATGACTTTTGTCATCCCTTAAAAAATATATTAAAAATTTACATTAATATAAGCACATAACCCATAGCAACTATTGCAACAGCACACCAAGTTATACCACCTAAAATCATAGGTTTTGCACCTTTTGTAAACAAGTCTTTTATATTTATTTTATAACCTACACCTACTAAAGCAGTAGTTACCAAGAATTTATAACCTTTTTTGAAAAATGGAGATATGGATTCGGGAAAAAATCCAAATGTATTTAGTATAGCCATACCCAAAAAGCCTAGTATAAACCAAGGAAACACATCTATAATTATTTTCCCAAAAGATTTTTTAGGTTCATTAGATGAATCTCCCAAAGCATTTGCACTTATAAGTTGAGCTTCTTTTCTTTTTTCATTTACAACAACGATTGTAAATACAATAGCTACTACAACTAAGAAAGTAGTCCTAGTAAGTTTAACTATAACTGGCAATTCAGCAGCGGAAGATATACCTATAAGTTTTGCAAAAGTATCACCAGCAGCAACGACACTAGATGTATCACTTATGGCTGTACCAGCAAGCAAACCAAATTGATTTGGAGTTAAGTTTAAGCTATTAGCTATAAATGGAAATGCTAGAGCCGCGAAAACATCAAATAAAAATATTGCTGTCAAAGCATAAGCCATTTCATCATCATTTGCATTTATTATTGGACTAACAGTAGCTATAGCAGTACCACCGCATATAGCAGTACCAGAGCCAACCAATCTTCTTGTATTTATAGAAACTCCTAGAGCTTTACCAACCAATAAGGCAGTTAAGAATGATAGACATATATTTGTAATAATTAGTGGAAGTGCATTTCCACCAGTTTGAATTATTGCATTAAAGTTAAGTGTAGCACCAGCTAAAATAATACCAAACTTTAAAAGTTTTTTTGCTGCATAGGTAGTTCCTTTTTTATAGTCTCCTTTTGCGGGCTTTATATTTCCTAATAAAGCGCCTAGAAATAAACCTATCATAGGTGCACCAACTATATGTTGAAGATTTCCTAAAAATGTAGAAATACTAGCTAAAATTACACAAACTCCTAATCCCATCAACATTCCTGTTGACATAAAATCCCCCCCTAAAAATAAATATTGTTAATTAAATATTTATCCAGCTCTTGATTTGAATTATAGTGTTAAGGAAAAGGTTTTTGCAACAAGTTTTTTTAAAATTAAAAAATTAAAATAAATAAAAATGCAAATTTGAACTTTCTAAAACGTGAGAATTAACAGTAGTTAAGGTGTTTAAAAATTGTTTATTTTATTAAAAAAATCTACATATTCTGAAGCGAATATAGAATCTTTTAAATATATAAAATTAAATTCATGAGATAACTTCATAGAATTTATATCTAGCATTATCAATTCTTTTTTTTCTAATTCATCCATTACAGCAACTTTATAAATTATAGATATACCAAAATTATTTTTTACTAAATCTTTTATTAAATTAATATTACCTACTTGAAGTAGGGAGTTAAAATTTTTATGAGAATAATTTTGTTCATAAAGCCACAGCTCAAAGATATCTCGGCTACCTGAACCTTGTTCTCGAAGAATTAAATTTTCTCCAAATAAGTCATCAATAGATAAATTAGATCTTTTAGCAAGGTGATTTTCTGGAGAAGCAATAAAAATAAAATCTTCATAACTAAATAAATGAGTTTCATAATCTGCTTTATTAAAATGGCCTTCAATAAAACAAAATTCTAAAACACCTTTTTTTAGCATATCTAATAATGTTTTTGTATTATCAACAACCATGGATAAATTAGCATTTGGACAATCTTTTAAATAATTTTTTATAATATTTGGCATAACAAACTCACCAATACTACGAGTTGCTCCAAATGATAAAGACTTAGATATACATTTTGAATTTTTTAAATCATTTTCAATAGATAAAGATAGGGTTTTTAATTTTAAAATATTATTTAAAAAGTCTTGACCTAGCTTAGTTAGAGTTAAATTTTTTCCTATGTAATCAAATAATTTTATATTATATTTAGATTCTATGTATTTGATATGTTGGCTAACGGCAGGTTGAGTAATACATAGTCTCTGTGCTGTTTTTGTATAACTTCTAGTTTCACATAAGTCTATAAATGTTTTTAATCTAAAATCTATCATAGTATCCCCCCAATACACTTTTGATAAGAAAAGTGTACTATAAGTTAAATTTATAAATCAATAAGATTTTATAATTTTACATTATACTAGACAGTTGATACACTTTAGTTAAATAGAACTTGTTAAAAATATAATTAATATAAATTTTTGGAGGGGTAATATGAAAGTATTAGTAATTGGGGGAGTTGCTGCAGGAACTAAAACAGCTGCAAAACTAAAACGTGAAAATAGAGATTTAGATGTAACTCTTATAACTAAGGGAGAGAATATTTCATATGCAGGATGTGGACTTCCATACTATGTCGGGGGAGTTATAGAAAATAAATCAGATTTGATAGTAAATACTCCTAAGAGTTTTTCTGATTTAACTCAGGTAGAAGTTAAAACCGGAATAGAGGCTTTATCTATAGATAGAAAAGAAAAAATAGTAAATGCAATGAATTTAAATAATAATGAAGAATTTAAATTTAATTATGATAAATTGGTTATAGCAACAGGTGCAGATCCAGTAAAACCACCTATAGAAGGAATAGATTTGGAAGGAGTTTATTATATGAGAACTCCAAATGATGCTATAGCTGTTCGTGAAGTTGTTGAAAATGATAATGTAAAAAGAGCTGTGGTAGTAGGAGGAGGATTCATAGGACTTGAAGTTGCTGAAAATCTTCATGAAATGGGAGTTAAAACAACTTTGGTTGAAGCTATGGATCACATAATGCCAGGATTTGATGATGAGGTATGTTCCTATGTTGAAGATGAATTAATGGAAAATGGAATAATGGTTTTAACAGGAGAAAGATTAATTTCTATAGAGGGAGATAATAAAGTAAAGAAAGTAAGAACAGATAAAAGAGCTATGAAAGCAGATATGATAGTAATGGCTGTTGGTATAAGAGCTAATACAAAGATTGCAAGTGATTGTGGTTTAGAATTAGAGGAAAATAAGACTATAAAAGTTAATGAATATATGCAAACCAATGATGAAGATATATATGCAGTAGGTGATTGTGTAACAGTAAAAAATATACTAAGTGGAAAGCCTGTATGGTCTCCAATGGGATCATCTGCAAATAAAGAAGGAAGATGTGTTGCTAAAACTATAAGTGGAGAAAAGACTCCATTTAATGGTGTATTAGGAACTGGAATAGTAAAGTTATTAAATTTAAATGCAGCAAGAACTGGACTAACTGAAAAAGATGCAAAAAATTTAGGATATGAAGTAGAAAGTGTCATAGTTCCAATAGATGATAAAGCTCATTATTATCCAGATTCTAAAATGATAATTATTAAGCTTATAGCAGATAAAAACAGTAAAAAGGTATTAGGAGCTCAAATATTTGGAGAAGGAAATGTTGATAAACAAATAGATATAGTTGCAACAGCAATAACTTTTAATGCTACAATCGGTGATTTACAAAATTTAGATTTAGCATATGCACCACCTTTTTCAACAGCTATACACCCATTAGGTCATGTGGCAAATGTACTTTTAAATAAAATTAATGGAGATGTAAAAATAGTAAGGTACAATGATTTTGTTGAAAATCAAGAAGATTATAAATTAGCAGATGTAAATAAAAAACCTCAATTAGAAGGTATACCATTTATAGATTTAGCAACGCTAAATGGAAAGTTAGATGAGTTTGAGTATGATGATAAAATTCTTTTAGTTTGTGCTAGAGGTAAAAGAGCTTATTTAGCATACAATAGAATGAAGCATTTTGGGTATAAAGATGTACAAATTTTAGAAGGTGGATTAGCTTTAAATAGAGAGATAAACACTGAAATGGGGGTAAATTAATTATGAAAATAACAGATGCAATGAGAAAAGAAGTTAAGGGACAAGGATTTTTATCAAATAATGATGGGAAACATTTTTCTTGTAGGGTTATAACTGAAAATGGAGCTATAACTGCAGACCAATTAATAAATGTTGCAGAAATAGCTAAGAAGTACGGAAGCGGAGATATATCGTTAACATCAAGACTTACTTTAGAAATACCTGGAATTAAATATGAAGATATAGAAAATACTAAAGAGCATTTAAAAAAGGATAATTTAGTTTCAGGTGGAACTGGTTCTAGAGTAAGACCTATAGTTCCATGTAAAGGTACAGTTTGCACATTTGGACTTTGCAATACACAGGGAATAGGAACTAAGCTTCATAAAGAGTTTTATGAAAAATGGTATGATGTAAAATTACCACACAAATTTAAAATAGGAGTTGGAGGATGTCCAAATAACTGTATAAAGCCTAGTTTAAATGATTTTGGAGTAATAGGACAGTTTGTACCAGACTTTGATGAAGATATGTGTTCAGGATGTAAAAAATGTGCTCCTAGAGATACTTGTAAGGTAGGAGCTATAAGCATGGTTGATGGTAAAGCTTTTATAGATAGAGAAAAATGCAATAACTGTGGGTTATGTATAGGAAAATGTCATTTTGATGCAATTGATGAAGGGAAAAAAGGTTTAAAGATATATTTAGGAGGTAAATGGGGTAAAGCCTCAAGACCAGGAACTCCTATATCAGGAATACATAGTGAAGAAGAAATGATGAATATATTAGAAAAGACTCTTCTTATATATAGAGAACAAGGTAAAACAGGAGAACGCTTTGGAGATATGATAGATAGAATAGGTGTTGAAAACATAGAAGTTCAAGTTTTAGGAAATGAAGTACTTGAAAGAAAAGAAGAAATATTAGAAGCTCAATTACATACTGTAGGTGGAGCTACTTGTTAATAAAAAAACTTGCAAAATTTTAATTTTGCAAGTTTTTTTTTATGTTTAATTTTAATACGAATTTAGAGAATTTTTAAGATTTTATAGACATATTCTTACGGATAAGGTATATTTTTAATGTATATTGTATACTTGAATAATTTTCTAAAATAGGAAAAGTTTATTTTGGACATATTAAATAAGTAAATATGAGTAAAGGAGATACACTATATGACGAAAAAAGGAAAAGAGTTTGAAGAAGATCCTAGATATAAACAATGTAATAAAGAGGCTATAATGGGATTAGTATTAGGTATAGTCAATTTAATCTGGTGGTTTGGATTTGGATATGGTTTAGGATCAAAACCTGTATCAGAATATACATATATGTTTGGTTTTCCATCATGGTTTTTTATGAGTTGTATAGTAGGAGGAGTACTATTTTCTATATTAACCGTTATAATGATAAATAAATTTTTCAAAAATATGTCATTAGATGGATTAAGTGAAGATGAGTTAAAAGAATATAGAAAGGAATATAAATAATGAAATCTATAAACTTTCAAGTTTTAATTCCTATTATAATATACTTTATAGTTGTGTTTGTAGTAGGTTTTTATTCAATGAAATTTGTAAATAGAGCTAAAAATAAAGCTGCCGGAGAAAAAGGATTTATGGATGAATACATGACAGGTGGAAGAGATTTAGGTGGGTTTGTTTTAGCTATGACATTGGTTACAACTTATTTAAGTGCAGGAAGTTTTATTGGAGGACCTGGAACTGCCTACACTCAAGGATTAGGATGGGTATTTTTAGCTATGGCTCAAATGCCAACAGGTTATTTTACGCTTGCAGTTCTTGGTAAAAAATTTGCAATTATAGCTAGAAAAATAAATGCAGTGACAATCACTGATTTTTTAAGAGAAAGATATAAATCAGATTCAGTAGTTATATTAACATCTATATCTATAGTAGTATTTTTTATAGCAGCGATGGCAGCACAATGGGTAGGAGCAGCAAGACTTTTACAAGGAGCTATTGGAATCGATTATAAATTAGCTCTTACAGCTTTTGGAATAACAGTAATTGTACATACAGTAATAGGTGGATTTAGAGCTGTCACTATATCAGATGCAATACAAGGCGTTATAATGACTATTGCAACCATTGCAATATTTATAGGAACACTAATAGCTGGTGGAGGAGTAGAGAGACTTATAAATAATATGCAAAGTATAAATAAAGGACTTATAACTCCATTTGGTGTAACTCCAGGGCATATGAGTATAGCATGGGTAACTTCTTTTTGGATTTTAGTTGGGTTTGCAGTAGTTGGTATCCCATCTGTTTCTCAAAGGGCTATGAGTTATAAAGATACTAAGAGTTTGCATGATGGAATAAAATATGGAACTATAGTATCTATGGTATTACTTTTAGGGATGCATTTAGTAGGTGCTTTTTCTAGAACTTTAGTTACAGGGATTGAATCTGGAGATTTAGTTATTCCAACTATAACTACTCAATTATTTCCGCCTGTAATAGCAGGTATAGTTTTAGCAGGGCCACTAGCATCAATAATGTCGACTGTGGATTCTCAACTATTAGTTGCCTCTGGTTCTATAGTAAATGATATATATACTAACTATATAAATCCTAAAATAAAAAAAGATGCTAAAAAAACTGCTACTATAAGTTTATTAGTTACAACAGTTTTAGGTATAATTATATACATTGTAGCTATAAAACCACCAGATTTAATAGTATGGTTAAATTTATATGCAAATGCAGGAATAATAGCTACATTTTTATGGCCAATTGTTTTAGGACTATATTGGAAAAGGGCAAATGCAAGTGGAGCTATAGCATCTATAATAACTGGTATTTTAACATATATATTATTTAGTTATATTTGGCCAAGACCATTTGGAATGCATACTATAGTTCTTCCTTTATTAATATCACTACTTTCTTTTATTATAGTATCAAAAATTACAAAACCTCCAACAGATGAAACAATTGAAATTTTCTGGGGAGTTTATAAAAAATAGTTTAAAAGCTATCTTTTTAATATATTAAAAGGATAGTTTTTTTATTTATAATTATAAATTTGGGCAATCATATAATATAAAGTAAAAATTTTATAAAATAAGTAATTAGAGGATTGTTAGTATGTGAATATTATAATCATTGAAAAATATAATGATTATAATAGAAAGAATCAATTTCTAATTTGTAGAAAAGTGTCATAAAATAAAAATATAGGAAAAATACTTTTATTTCATTAGAAAAGGAGACATAATATGGAAAGTTATAAACAAGTATTATTAGATGAAATTCCAGCATTTAGAGAAAAAGGGCATAAGTTTTTAGAAAAAGAAATGTCAAAGATGGATTTTAAACATGCTTCTGGAGGTATGGGGGTTTACGCTCAACGTGATGGACAAAGTTTTATGATAAGACTTAGAGTTGCATCAGGAATTTTAAATTTAGAACAATTAAAGTTAGTTCAATATTTTTCACATAAATACAATTTAGAGCAAATACATTTAACTACTCGTCAAGCAATACAACTTCATGGGTTAACTATAGATGAAGTTTGTGACATAATGGAAGAAGGGATACATAAGGATATGTACACTAGAGGTGGAGGTGGTAACTTCCCAAGAAACGTTGCTATATCACCTTTATCAGGTGTTGATCCAGAAGAAGCTTTTGATGTAACACTTTATGCAACAAAGGTAAATGAACACTTTATGAGTAAGATAACTACTTATAAATTACCTAGAAAATTAAAAGTATCTTTTTCAAGTTCACCTAAAGATGCAGCAAATGCTACTATAAATGATTTAGGATTTTTAGCAGTAAAAAAAGACGGCAAAGATTATTTTAGATTATTTATAGCTGGTGGAATGGGAAAAAATCCTATAAAAGGTGCTGAATTTGATGAATTAGTTGAGCCAAAAGATGTATTATATCATGTAGAAGCTATGACTAATTTATTTATAGAAAAAGGAAATTATGAAAATAAAAACAAGGCTCGTACAAGATACATACTTATGGAAATGGGAGAAAAAGCTTTAATAGAGTGTTATAAAAAACACTTAAAAGAAGTTAAAGAAAAATGCAATTTAGATTTAAACTTAACTCCTAAAGAATATAATAAAAAGGGTATAGAATCTAATATAAAAGACAATAGATTATTTAGTCAAAAACAAAATGGATTATATGCAGTTTATGTTCATCCAGTAAATGGACAATTAAAAGTATCAGATTTAGATAAAATAATAGATACTGTAAAAGATATGGATGATATAGAAATAAGACTTGCTATGAGTGAAGGATTCTATATAAGAAATTTAAATGGAGAAGAAGCTAAAACAGTTTTAGATTTAACTGAAAACATGACTGGAAAATATAAAATAGAACAAAGTACAGCATGTATAGGAGTGCCTATTTGTCAGATGGGTATAGCAGAAAGTCAAGATACTTTAAGTGAAATAATAGCTTATTTGAAAGAGAAAAACTATACAAGTGACACATTACCAAGAATACACATTTCAGGATGTAATAACTCTTGTGCAACGCATCAAGTGTCTCCTATAGGATTTGCTGGTAAGAAAAAAAGAGTTAATGATAAAACAGAAGATGCATTTGAACTTCATATGGGAGGATGCGTAGGAGAAGATAAAACTAAGTTAGGTAAAATATATGGAGATATATTAAGAAAAGATGTTCCAAGCTTTTTATATGATATGGCAAAAGCAATAGAAAATTCTAACTTAGAGTTTTATGAATATTTAGCTCAAAATGAAAATGAAGTAAATGAAATAGTAAATAAATATTTAGTATAATAAAAAAGAACCCTATAAATTTATAGGGTTCTTTTTTGTAATAATCTTGGATTTAAAGGAAAAGCTAAACCTATAAATTTATATTTGAAAGGAGAATTATATGAAGGTAAGGCTAGGATATGTAGCTATAGCTTTAAATTTACCAAAGGTAACTTCATCAAGCACATTAACCTATGCTAGATATACTAAATTAAATAGCAGTATAGATAAAATAAATAAACTTAAGGAAGTTACAAGATCAAATATAGAAGATTTAGAAAAAATTTTAAGATATAATATTGAAAATAATATACATTTTTATAGAATTACATCTAACTTAATTCCGTTAGGAACGCATCCAGAAGTAAATTTTCAATATAGAACGTATTTCAAAAAAGATTTTGAGTATATAGGTAAACTTATAAAAGATAATAACATGAGGGTTGATACGCATCCAGATCAATTTAATGTAATAAATAGTTTACGAGGTGAGGTTGTAGAAAACACTATAAAAAGTTTAAAGTTTCAAAGTCAATTATTTGATGATATCAATTATAAAAATGGAAAAATGGTAATTCATATAGGTAGTTCACAAGGTGGAAAAGAAGAGAGTATTAAGCGATTTATAAATAATTTAAAGTATTTTCCTAAAGAGGTTGTAAGTAGGTTAATTTTAGAAAATGATGACAAAGTATTTAGTGCTATAGATGTACTTAATATATGTAAGGATATAAAATTACCTATGGTTTTAGATGTTCATCATCATATATGTAAAAATAATGGAGAAAAATTAAGTGATATAATAAATGAGGTTTTTGATACTTGGAAGAACGAAGAATTGCCTCCAAAGATTCACTTTTCAAGTCCTAAGGAATTTGAGAAGGATAGAAAACATGCAGATTTTATAGATAGTAAAAGTTTTATGGACTTTATATACTTAGCAAAAGAAAAAAGTAATAGAAATTTTGATATTATGATAGAAGCTAAGAAGAAGGATTTAGCGTTATTAAAATTAGTTGAGGATATAAAATCTTTAGATAAAGATATAAAATTTATAGATAATTCAACCTTTGAGATATAAAAAAGCTCCCTATAGGGAGCTTTAATTACTTTTTAGGTTTAAAAGAACTTTTTAAAGGAACTATTCTATTAAATACTAACTTATCTTCAGTAGTATATTTATCATCTACATTAAAGAATCCATGTCTTACGAATTGGAATTTATCTTGAGGTTTAGCATTTTCTATAGCAGTTTTTTCTACAAGACCTTGAACAATTTCAAGAGAATTAGGATTAATTTGTTCTAAGAAATGCTTACCTTCATTTTCAGGAGCATCATCTAATATTAATGGTTCAAATAATCTAAATTCACAAGGAACACAAGAAGCAGCATCTACCCAATGTATAGTAGCTTTAACTTTACGTCCAGTAAATCCAGAACCACTCTTAGTTTCAGGATCGTATGTACAATGTATTTCAGTTACGTTTCCTTCTTCATCAGTTATAAAGTCATTACACTTAACAAAGTAAGCACCTTTTAATCTAACTTCATTACCAGGGAATAGTCTAAAGTACTTCTTAACTGGTTCTATCATAAAGTCTTCTTGTTCTATATATATTTCTCTAGAGAATGGAACTAATCTTTTTCCTTTAGTTTCATCTTTAGCATTGTTTTCTATTTCAAGCATTTCAACTTGGCCTTCTGGATAGTTAGTTATAACTAATTTAAGTGGCTTTAATACACCCATAGCAAGTGGAGCTTTAGGTTGTAAATCTTCTCTTACAAAGTAATCTAACATTTGACTATCAACAGTAGAATCTGCTTTAGCTACACCTATTTCATTACAGAAGTTTCTTATAGCTTCTGGAGTATAACCTCTTCTTCTAAGACCTGCTATAGTTGGCATACGAGGATCATCCCAACCATCAGTTACACCTTCATCAACAAGTTGTTTTAATTTTCTTTTACTCATAACAGTATTTGTAAGGTTAAGTCTTGCAAATTCTATTTGACGAGGAACTTTAGGCATTTCACATTCAGCTACAACCCAATCATATAAAGGTCTTTGATCTTCGAACTCTAAAGAACATAGAGAGTGAGTGATTCCTTCTATAGCATCTTCTAGTGGATGAGCAAAAGCATACATAGGATATATACACCATTTATCACCAGTGTTGTGGTGGTGAGAATGAGATATTCTATATATTGCAGGGTCTCTTAAGTTGATATTAGGAGAAGACATATCTATTTTAGCTCTTAATACTTTTTCTCCATCTTTAAATTCTCCGTTTTTCATTCTTTCAAATAAATCAAGGTTTTCTTCAACAGTTCTGTTTCTATAAGGACTTTCCTTACCAGGCTCTGTTAATGAACCTCTGTATTCTCTCATTTGTTCAGCATTTAAATCACATACATAAGCTTTACCTTTTTTTATAAGTAAAACTGCTCTTTCATACATTTCATCAAAGTAGTTAGAAGCAAAGTATAAATTAGTCCAGTCAAAACCTAACCACTTTACATCTTCTTTTATAGAGTTTACATACTCTACATCCTCTTTAACAGGATTTGTATCATCGAATCTTAAGTTTACGTTACCGTTAAATTCCTCAGCTAAACCAAAATTTAAGCATATAGATTTAGCATGACCAATATGTAAATATCCATTTGGTTCTGGTGGGAAACGAGTTATGATAGTATCGTGTTTTTTAGATTCTAAATCATTAACTATTATGTTTCTTATAAAGTTTGATGACTTATTTTCATTTGACATATTCGTTACCTCTTATCTATTAAATTTGTATTATTATTATATAATTACTATTATTAATAATTTTAATTCAAATTGCAAAAAAAATAAAGGACTAGGAGGCAATTTATTGCATTTATAAAGAAAAATATGTAAAGAAAATGTTTGCGAAGTATAAAAAATAAAATAGATATTAAACTTATATTATAAAATTATTTGGTAAAAGAAGTAATCCACAGACTTACTAACAAAATATAAACAATATTAACAATATTAACAATTTAATAATGAAATTTATATATAATCTTGCTATAATTTAATTAGAGTATTTTTATTAGGGGTGGGGAGATGCTAAATTTTAAGTTTTGTAGTGAAATATTAAAGACATGTCCTTTTCCATATTTATATGGAAGGGTCGTAAAAGATGAAAATGAAATTTTTACTGACTTTATAATAAAAGACTTAAATGAAAAAACTTGTGAATTATTAAACCTAGAATTTACTGACATAGAGGGAAAGAGTATAAAGGATGTAATACCTGGAATATTAGATAAAAATTTAAAAGAAGGAAAAGAAGATCAAGATTCATATATACCTTATTTAGATGGGTGGTACAAAATATCTATATCATCAGTATCTAAAGATAGATATGTATTGTGGATTATAGAAAATAAAAAATTAGAACATTTAAAAATTTTACAAACTCTAGTGGATGCTATTCCAGATTATATATTTTACAAAGATAAAAATAGTAAATTGATTGGATGCAATAAAAGTTATTCAGATAAATTAATAAAACTTGATAGAAGTAAAATAATAGGAAAAACTGATGAAGAGTTACCTGTAGTTGATATAAACTCTAAAAGATATAGGCTTAAGGATTTAGAAGTAATGGAATCTAAGACTACTAAAACATATTATGAAAATGTTACCTTAAATAGCGGAGAAATTATACACCTAGAAACGGTAAAAACACCAATAATATCTGAATCTGGAGATGTTTTAGGAGTTATAGGTGTAGCTAGAAATATAAATGAAAGAAAAAAATATGAAGAAGATATAGAAAAAATAAGAGCAGAATCTTTAGCAAACATAGCACATGAATTAAGAACACCACTAAATCTTATATTTAGCTCTGTTCAAATGCTAAATTATAGATATGATATTATAAATAATAAAACTGGAGAAAAAGATGATAAATATTTAACTATAATAAAGCAAAATGGGTACAGGTTATTAAAATTAGTTGATAATATAATCGACTCTACTAAATTAACTTATGAAAATGTAGAATTTAATCCTAAAAACTATGATATAGTTAAGTTTGTTGAAAGTATATGTGATTCTGTTAGCGATTTTGCTACTCAAAATGAGATGAATATAATATTTGATACAGATACAGAAGAAAAAATTATAGGGTTTGACTTAGATAAGATGGAAAGAATAGTTTTAAATTTATTGTCTAATGCATTAAAATTTAACGAAAAAGGTAAAACTATACAAGTTACTATTAAAAACTATAAAAACAGTATAAAAATAAGTGTTAAAGATGAGGGAATAGGTATACCTAAACATGATTTACATAAAATATTTGATAGATTTAAGCAAGTAAAACATAAAAGTGTAAATAGTAAGGTAGGAAGTGGAATAGGTCTATCTTTAGTTAAATCATTAGTAGAGTTACATAAAGGAAGTATAGAGGTAAAAAGTGTATTAGGAGAAGGTAGTGAGTTTATAATAAGTATACCTAATAAATTATATAACAATAAGTTAGAATTAATAGATGAAACGATTTTAAAAGAAAAGTTTGTACAAAAGATAGATGTAGAATTTTCTGATATATATGCTTAAAAGTGGATGATTTATAAATAATCATCCACTTTTTTATTTTTGTATTTTTTCATTAGATTATTTTTAATTTAAGTATAACGTTTTTTGTGTGCATTATAACATAATTTAAAGTAAATAATAAATTTTAAACATAAAATTTGATTATAAAAATAAAAATTTTTCATAAATTAAAGAAAAATAAGAATATATTTACATTGACAACATGTGTTTAAATTGTATTTGTAGTGGTATAAGAATATTAAAATTATAGATTAAAAGTTTGGAGGAGTTTTTTATGGAAGTAGATAAAATGACACAAAGAGTCCAAAAAAGCTTAAATGATGCTTTTAGTGAAGCTGTTAAAAATCACAATCAACAAGTAGATACAATTCATTTACTTTATGCATTGATAGACCAAGAAGATGGATTAATTCCTAGAATAATAGAAAAAATGGGTATATCTGTTGAAGGCCTAAAAGCTAGTGTAAAAACTGAACTTTTAAAATTACCTCAAATACAAGGTGAGGCAGCTAGTTCACAAGGTGTAGTAGCTACTAGAAAATTAAATGAGATACTTTTAAAATCAGAAGAAATATCTAAAGAATTTAACGATTTATATATAAGTGTTGAACATGTATTTTTAGCTATAATAGAATTAGAGAAGCATTCAAATATAGGTAAAATATTTAAACAATTTAACATAACTAAAAACAACTTTATGGAAGTATTATCAAAAGTTAGAGGAAATCAAAGAGTTGAGACTCAGGACCCAGAAGGAACTTACGATGCATTAGCTAGATATGGAACAAACTTAATAAATTTAGCTAAGAAAAATAAATTAGACCCGGTTATAGGTCGTGATGAAGAAATAAGAAGAGTTATAAGAATTTTATCAAGAAGAACTAAAAATAATCCTGTACTAATAGGTGAACCTGGTGTTGGTAAAACTGCTATAGTAGAAGGATTAGCAGAAAGAATAGTAAGAGGAGACGTTCCAGAAGGTCTTAAAGATAAGATTATATTTGCACTTGATATGGGTTCATTAATAGCAGGTGCAAAATATAGAGGAGAATTTGAAGAAAGATTAAAAGCTGTACTTAAAGAAGTTCAAGCTTCTGAAGGTAAAATTATATTATTTATAGATGAGATACATACAATAGTAGGTGCTGGTAAAACTGATGGTGCTATGGATGCAGGAAATCTAATTAAACCAATGTTAGCACGTGGAGAGCTTAACTGTATAGGAGCAACTACTTTTGATGAATATAGACAATATATAGAAAAAGATAAAGCACTAGAAAGAAGATTTCAACCAGTTATAGCAGATGAACCTAGTGTAAGTGATACTGTATCTATACTTCGTGGACTTAAAGAAAAATTTGAAATACACCATGGTATAAGAATACACGATTCAGCAATAGTTGCTGCAGCTAAATTATCTGATAGATATATTCAAGATAGATATTTACCAGATAAAGCAATAGACTTAATAGATGAAGCTAGTGCAATGATACGTAGTGAAATAGATTCTCTACCAACAGAGCTTGATATTGTTAGAAGAAAAATATTTACATTAGAAACAGAAAGAGAAGCACTTATTAAAGAAGATGATGAAGCAAGTAAAAGAAGAGTTGAAAAACTTCAAAATGAACTTGCAGATTTAAAATCAAAAAATGACGATTTAACTGCAATATATGAAAAAGAAAAATCTCATATAATGAATATAAGAAACCTTAAAGCTAAGCTTGATGAAGCTAGAGGAGAGGTTGAAAGATATGAAAGAGAATACGATTTAAATAAAGCTGCTGAACTTAAATATGGGGTAATCCCAAATCTTGAAAAAGAGATAAAAGAAGCAGAAGATAAAATGGAACAAGACAATGAAACATCTTTATTAAAAGAAGAAGTAACAGAAGATGAAATAGCACAAATAGTAGCTAAATGGACTAATATACCTGTAACTAAGTTAGTTGAAAGTGAAAAAGAAAAATTACTTAGACTAGAAGATGAACTTAAAACTCGTGTTATAGGACAAGATGAAGCAGTAACTGCAGTAAGTGATGCTGTTATTCGTCATAGAGCAGGTCTTAAAGATGAAAATAAACCAATAGGTTCATTTATATTCCTAGGACCTACAGGAGTTGGAAAAACAGAACTTGCTAAAACTTTAGCTAGAAATTTATTTGATAGTGAAGAAAATATAGTAAGAATTGATATGAGTGAATATATGGAAAAACATGCGGTATCTAGACTTATAGGACCTCCTCCAGGATATGTAGGATATGAAGAAGGTGGACAATTAACTGAAATAGTTAGAAGAAATCCATATTCAGTTATATTATTTGATGAGATAGAAAAAGCACATGAAGATGTGTTTAACTTATTCCTTCAAATACTAGATGATGGTAGACTTACAGATAATAAAGGTAAAACTGTTGACTTTAAAAATACTATAATAATAATGACTTCAAATATAGGAAGCTCATACTTATTAGAAGGAGAAGGTAAAATAACAGATTCAACAAAAGAACTTGTTATGAATGAAATGAAAAGAAGATTCAAACCTGAATTTTTAAATAGAGTTGACGATATAATAATGTTTAAACCACTAGATAAAGAAGGTATAAGAAAAATAATAGATATATTCCTAGATGATTTAAGAAGAAGATTAAAAGATAGACGTATAACTTTAAGCATAACAGATAGTGCTAAAGATATATTAATAAATGAAGGTTATGACCCTATATATGGAGCTAGACCATTAAAAAGATATATAGGAAATATACTAGAAACTAAGATAGCTAAAATGATAATAGCAGGACAAGTATATGATGGTTGTCATGTAATTATAGATGCAAATGATGAAAACATAGACATCAAAGTAGAGGATATGTAATTCACAAAAGGAGATGACAGCAATGATAAAGATCTTAATGAAAGATGGAAATGAATATGAAGCTGACTATAAACATGTAAAAGACTTTATGGAAAACTTTTTAGAAGATAAATTAAATGAAAATGGAGAATTACCATGTAAGTTAGTTGAACTTAAAAGTGGTGTAAGTATAAATTTAAGTTCAATATCTTCAATAGAAGAGGAAAAGTATATAAATGGAATTGATACATTAATTCCATAAAAAATAAAAATGTGTATCTCAGGTATTGAGATACACATTTTGTTTTTATTAGTTTTATATTTTATAATATATTTAAAATTTCTAAATAGTCATTAACTGTATCAGATAAATATTTTCCTTTATAGTAATCTATTTTTACATCTTCAAAATTTTCAAATTTAAGTACTGACTTTGGTCTTTCTTCAAATGTGCCAATTACATTAAAATTTTCATCTAAAAAAGCAATCGTTGGACCTTTAAAGTTTTCTTTTTCTATATTCAAAGCCTCACTCATAAATTTTTTACCTCTACCCATAGTTATGACTGATATATCAAAATTGTCATTAATATCAACAAATTTTTTTAAAACGGATATATTAAGCTGAAAATCAGGACACCATATTTCTCCAGAAACAAGGCAGTTAACTTTATTTGGATAAGTAGCTATTTTATTTATAATATCTTCACTTAAATTGATTCTAGATGTATTTTTAGGTATTCTAGCTCTTTCAGATTTACTACCGCTACCAACACAACTTTCAAAGCTTTCACCAACTTTATATAAGTCTTTAATACTCATTTCAATTGCCATAACAAATCTCCCCTATTATTATATATTTATAAAAATTATATCCAAATAATTTAAATTAGTAAACCTATATACTTATTAAAAAGTTGACGATTTTAAAAATATAGTTCAAAATATAAAAGTAAGTATTTAGAGAAAGGATTTTTTTTAGTATGACAGATTGTGAAAGATGTACAAAAAATGAAAGTACTATGATGATAGTTATGACATTAGCTGTTATGTTTTTTAACATAATAGGAGCTATAATAGTATATGTTACATGTCAAGTTTATGGAAAACAGTCGGCATTTATTAAAAGAAATGGAACAAGACTTATTGATTTTTACATATCCTTCGTAATATATGAAATTATAGTCTTATTATTATGTTTTGTAGAAGTTGGAAAATATTTATTGCCTATAATGACACTTGTATATGCAGTTATATGTATAATGGCTATAATACAGTATTATAAACATAAAGAATTTATATATCCTTTAACTTTAAAAATTCTTCAAAAACTAAAGTAAATAAAAAAGAAATATGGACTAGTTTTAAATTAGTCCATATTTCTTTTTTATTTTACTATCGTATTATAGTATATATTAAGTAAATAAAATAAATTATTACAAAAATTATACCGTGAATTTTAGTAAGTGAGTTATTCTTTTTAATAAATATGTATAAAAGAATTGTTACAGCAGTCATAAAAATAGTATCTATTATAGCTACCATACTAACAGCCATAGGATGTATTAAAGCAGCTAAACCTAGAACTAACAATATATTAAATATATTAGAACCTATAACATTTCCTATAGCAATTTCTGTTTCACCTTTTTTTACTGCTATTACAGAAGTAACAAGTTCTGGAAGTGATGTTCCCATAGCAACGATAGTAAGGCCTACTAAATTAGGACTCATACCAAATGATGTTGCTATATTAGTTGCAGAGTCTACAACTAAATCTCCACCAAACACTATTCCAACTATACCAATTAAACAAAGTAGTAAAGTCTTAGGCATATGTATAGTCTTTGTGTCTATAGCTTCAATGGCTATAGCAGCTTCCCCACTAGAACTTTCAACATCTTTTGAGCTTATATTAGACTTTATCATATTTATTAAGAATAAAACAAATAATACTAAGAAAACCACACCATCTAATCTGCTCAAATTAAAATTAAAGCTTAAAACTAAAAGCAGTATACTTATAAAAATTAAAAATGGAGTATCTTTTTTTATAGTTTCTTTTTCAACTGGCAATTTAGCTATGATAGATGAAACTCCTAAAACTATAAGTATATTAAAAAAGTTAGAACCTACTACATTAGCAATACTCATATCATTTTGACCAGCTAATGAAGATGATACACTAACAGCTGCTTCTGGAGCACTAGTTCCCATAGCAACTATAGTTAAACCTATTAGCATAGGTGAAACATTAAACTTTTTTGCTATGGAAGATGCGCCATCAACAAATATATCTGCACCTTTAATAAGTAGGGCAAATCCAATTAATAAAGTTATAAATGGCATAAAAACCTCCTAAAATTGACATTATCATAATAAATAGTATAACACAAAAAATACCAATATAAAATATTAACCCATGCATAATAAATCAAGTAACTTTTCAATATTATAAGCATAAGATATATAAAAGAAAATAAAGGGGACTTGTAAATGGTAGCGATTGGATGTATTTTAATAGGTATTGGAATAGGTTTAATTTTAGGGCAGATACAAGGCACCATAATATTATCTTTAGTGGGGCTAATAGTTGGAGCTTTTTTATACTCAAGAATGGCGGTATACATCAAGTTGAAATTAAACCCTAAAGTGAAATCAATAATATATATAATTTTAGGAATTTTAATAGGAATAGTAGTTGGAATTATAACAGGGGAAATGAAAGGTGCTGTGATTATTGGTATAGGTGTTAGTTTGGTAGCCATAGATATGATGAATTACAGAAGGTATATAAGGAATAAAAATAGTGAAAATAATAAAATTTAAAAATTTAAGATATACCAAAAAGGATTTAAATACAAAAAAATTTATAATCACTTTTGGTATATCTATTTTTTATATAATAATAAAATTATAAATATAAAATTTAGCCTATGAGTACAAAAATATTAAATATTGCTACAATATAAGTTAAGGTAAAATATTGGAGGTTAAAGTATGGAGAAGTTTATAAACTATAAGGGGAGTTATCTATGATTAGTTATTTAAAGATAACTCCTTTTTATTTATAAAAACATGTGATATTAATTTTGTTGATTAAGTATATTATATTGAGGTGATAAAATGAAAAACAATATTTTAAATAAAGTAATGCAAATATATTTTAAATATTTAAGTATATCAAATATTATTTTTTACTCAATGTATATAATATTTGTTAAACATTCAAATTTAAGTTTTAAAAATATTATATTTATAATGATATCTTCAATTTCAATGATATTTATACCAATACTATATTTAGTAATTAAAACTAAAAAAGAAAAACTAAAAAATACATATATGTATATGAACATTATAATAGTTACTATGTGTTTTGATATATTATTATTAAGTATGGAAAGAAACTTTAGTTTTATATACTTGGTTAAATCCATAGTAATATCATTAATTTTATTCACTCCAATAAGAATAACTATATCATCATTAATTAATTTTGTTATGAATAGATGTAAAAAATTAAATTTCAAAAATGCATCTAATTAAAAAAATTAAAGGAGATAGGTTACCTATCTCCTTATTTATTATCTATATTGATTTTAGGTGATCTTTTTTTAGAGTTTTCAAATAGATTTAGTATATCATCAAGTTCAGCTTTTAATTTTTCTAAATCCATTTTATCTATGTTGTAATTTAAAAATAGTTTTTCGATATCTAAACAGATAGTATTTAGTTCGTTGTTAATTTTTAAGAATAAATCAAAATTATTACTTTTTTTAGCATTGGTAAATTTTTTTATATCTTTTTCTATAAATGAAACAACTTCATATTCTTTTTCAAATACTCCTTCTGGTATAGGATATGGTTTGATTCTTTGTAAATAATATTTATTTTTAGTATTTATGTTATAAGTGTAGGAAACTTTCAAGTTATTATCAATTTCAAACTCAATAAAATATAAAATTCCATGAACTTTTCTTATGTCAGTAGCACCGATGTATCTAAGTCTAGCTTCTATAGTGTCCCCATAAGCGTTGTTTAAAATGCTCATTTATAAACCTCCTAAAATTTTTTATTAGAAACGGGCTAATAGATAAAGAGTTGAAATAATTATTGATAAAATCATAAGCGGAAAACCTATTTTAAAGTACTCTTTAAATGTTATTGGATATCCATTTTTTTGACCAATATTAGATAAAACAATATTAGCAGAAGCACCTATTAATGTACCATTTCCTCCTAAGCAAGCACCTAAGGATGTAGCCCACCAAATTGGAGTTACATCAACACCTTGAGATTGCATGGTTAAAATTAGTGGTATCAATGTAGCGACAAATGGTATATTGTCCAGAAAAGATGATATTATAGCTGATAACCAAAGGATTACTAACATAGTAATTATTAAGTGACCCTTTGTAGCATTTATTAAGTATTCAGCTATAAAATTTATAATACCTATCTCTACAAGACCACCGACTACAATGAACAAACCTCCAAAGAATGCTATTGTAGACCATTCAATACTTGAAAGAATTTCATCTACATCTTGCTTACCTATAAAAATCATTAAAGTAGCACCTGTTAAAGCAACTATACTTGATTCAATGTGAATTATGTTATGAAGAGCAAATCCAAGCAAAATAAATATCATCATGATGATACTTTTAATAAGTAAAGATTTATCTTTTATTGCTTTATTTTCATCTAGAGATAATATTTTTTCTTTATATATGTCAGCTACTACTAAGTGTTTTTTAAATACAAACTTAAAACATACAATAGTAGAAAATAGTATTATTATAACTACAGGGCCAAGATTAACTACAAAATCCATAAAACTTAAATTAGCAGCGCTACCTATCATTATATTTGGAGGATCACCTATTAAAGTTGATGTACCCCCTATGTTAGAAGCGAGTATTTGAGTTATTAAAAATGGAGTAGGATTTATTTTTAATATTTGAGTTATGACTATCGTCATTGGACCAATTAACAAAACAGTAGTTACATTATCTAATACAGCAGATAAAATTGCTGTTAGTATCATAAAACAAAGCATTATTTTCCAAGGATCGCCTTTTGATTTTTTTGCTGAAAAGATTGCTATATACTCAAATAAGCCAGAGTTTTTAACAACTGATACAAAAATCATCATACCTATTAAAACACCAATAGTATTGAAATCAATATGTTTAAGGCTATTTTCAAATGATACGATATTAAATATCAACATAAGCAAAGCACCTGCTACAGCAGCAACAGCTCTGTTTACTTTTTCAGATATAATAGCTATCATAACTAGCAAAAATATAGATATGGCTATTATTTGATTAGTGTACATGACTATCGCCTCCTTAGTAAGTTTAAAAACTTAAAGCTAATAATTAAAGTATAGTTAAAAATTTGAAATGTTACAGAAATCAAAAAAGTTATTAAAAAGTAAAGAAAATAATTAGTTTTATAAATAATCACTATATACTAAAATAAACATATTATAATATATAGCTATATACCACTAAATACCAATAAATTAGTTTTAATTTGATATAGGAGATGGACAACATGAATGAAAATACAAAACAAATAGAATTGAAACTTAAAAAAGAAGAGATAGAAGCTATAAAATTAGTGGATATAGAAAGAATAAAAATAAAAACTTGTGCTAAAAAAATGAAAATGACAACGGAAGAATTTAATGAAACATTAAATAGTGCAAGAACTAAAATAGCAAAAAGTATAGGAAAAGATAGTATAATAAAGATTATATTAGAAGAAGAACAAATAGATAATAATTTATACTTTACATTTAGATGTGCAACTTGTGGAACTATATATAAAGTAACAGGTTATGAAGAAAGAATAGCTTGTCCACTTTGCACAAGCAATAAAGTTATGAGTGCAGAAGAAGCTGGATTTGATAAAAAAAGTTATTGGTTATAAATGCCAGTAACTTTTTTTATGATACAATTAAAGTAATAGTGAAAAAAATAGGAGGAATAATATGATTTCAAGAGAAATAGCTTCTAAGGTTTTATCAAAGTGTTTGATAACTGGTGGAGATTTTGCAGAAATATTTGAAGAGGATACAATAAGCAATTCTATAGGATTAATAGATAGTAAAGTTGAAAATGCACTAGGTGGAAGAAGTTATGGTATAGGCATAAGAATATTTAAAAATTTCAAAAGTGTTTATGCTTATACTAATGATAATTCTTTATCATCTCTTTTAGATACAGCTTATAAAGCAGCATTGGCATTAGGTAGTTTAAAAGAAGAAAAATCTATAGTTATAAATAATAATGTTAACTATGAGAATATGCACAACATAAAATTATATCCAAATGCTATAGACTATGAAAAAAAAATAAAAGTAATGAAAGAAGCATATAAAAGCGCAAAAGATTATAGTAAAGAGATATCACAGGTAAATGTAACTTATTTAGATAAAGCACAAAAAATATTAGTTGCAAATAGTGAAGGTTTATATATAGAAGATGAAAGAATAAGAACAAGACTTGGAATAAGCGCTGTAGCTTCTAAGGGAAATGAAAATCAAACAGGATTTGAAGGGCCAGGAAGAGCAAAAGGATTTGAAATGTTTGAAGAAATAGACCCAGTTTTCTATGGAAAAGAAGCTGCAAGAACAGCTCATACTATGCTACATGCAAGAAATTGTCCAGCAGGCAAAATGACTGTTGCAATAGACAATGGATTTGGAGGAGTTATATTTCATGAAGCTTGTGGACATTCACTAGAAGCAACATCAGTAGCTAAAGGAAATTCAGTATTTTCTGACAAATTAGGAAAACAAATTGCCTCGACAAAAGTAACAGCAATAGATGATGGAACATTAGCTAATCATTGGGGATCTAGTAATATAGATGATGAAGGCAACTTTACAAAGAAAAATGTATTAATAGAAAATGGAATTTTAAAATCATATATGATAGACAAATTAAATGGAAGACGAATGAACATGGAACCAACAGGAAGTTCTCGTAGACAAAGTTATAAATATGCTCCAACATCAAGAATGACTAACACGTACATAGCACCAGGAGATGATAATCCAGAAGATATAATAAAGTCAATAGATAATGGTCTATACGCTAAAAAGATGGGAGGAGGATCTGTAAATCCAGTTACTGGAGAGTTTAACTTTGCAGTAGCAGAAGGATATATTGTAAAAAATGGTCAGATACAAGAACCTGTAAGAGGTGCTAGTTTAATAGGTAAAGGTAGCGATGTACTTATGAATATAGATATGGTTGGAAATAATTTAGCTCAAGCCCAAGGTATGTGTGGTTCATCATCAGGAAGTATACCAACAAACGTAGGGCAACCTATGATAAGAGTTAAAGAAATTACTGTAGGTGGAAGATCGGAGGAATAGTTATGGACTTTAAAGAATTTAAAAATATACTGTTTGAGAAGGCTTTAAATGAAGGTTTTGAAGACTGTGAAATTTATTATACTGATGGTGAAGATATAAGTATAACAGTTTATGAAGGTGAAGTAGAAAAGTATAATTTAGATAAATCTTTTGGATTGTCATTTAGAGGAATGCTAAATGGGAAGATGGGGTATTCATATACTGAAATTTTAGATGATAAGGCTATAGATATGCTTATAAAAAATGCAAAGGAAGCATCTAAGTGCATAGAGAGTACTGATGAACAGTTTATATATGAAGGTGACAAAAATTATAGTAAAGTTCAAACTTATTCAGAAAAACTAGAAAACATAGATGCGGCGAAATTAATAGAAATTGCATTAGATTTAGAAAAACAAACTAAAGAATATAGTGATAAAGTAGTTAATATAAGTAGTTGTAAAGTATCTTATAGTTCTTCTAAAAATGGAATATATAATACTAAAGGTTTAGCGTTAAGTAATAAGGGAAATTTAATTATAGCATATGTTATTCCTATAGTTGAAGGTAATAATGAAAAGCAAGATGGAATGGGATATAAGATAGCTGATTCTTTAGAAGAAATAGATACTAAAGAAATAGCAAAGCAAGGTGTAAAAGAAGCTTTATCTAAATTAGGTGGAAGTACTATTTCTTCAGGCAATTACAAAACCATAGTATACAATGAAGCTATGGCTTCTTTACTTGAAACTTTTGCAGATATATTTAGTGGTGAGGCTGCTCAGAGAGGATTATCTTTATTGAAAGGAAAAGAAGGTGAGATTATAGCATCTGATATTGTTTCAATAGTGGATGACCCTCTTCTAGATAAAGGTTTAGCATCAACACCTTTTGATGATGAAGGAGTTGCAACATTTAAAAAAGATATAGTATCAAATGGAGTCTTAAATACCCTATTACACAACTTAAAAACAGCTCATAAAGCTAATGTAAAAACCACAGGAAATGGATTTAAAGCATCGTATTCTTCTCCGGTAAGTGTAGAGCCTACGAACTTTTATATAGAAAAGGGAGAAGCTAGTATAGGTGAGCTTATGGAAGAGATTAAAGAAGGAATTATGGTAACAGATTTTGCAGGTCTTCACTCTGGAGCGAACTCTATAACGGGTGATTTTTCTTTAGCAGCTAAAGGATTTTATATAAAAGATGGAAAAAAAGAATATCCAGTAGAACAAATAACTGTTGCAGGAAACTTTTTTGATTTATTAAAAAATATTAAATTAATAGGAAATGATCTAAATTTCCCAATAAGTAGTGTAGGGGCTCCATCAGTTATAGTAGAAGGTTTATCTGTAGCAGGTAAATAGCATAGAATTTATATATCAAAAATGTAAGAAAACTTAAAGGTTTTGGTAAGGATTTTTTTAGATTAAGTATGTATAATAAACTCACCAAATAAAATATTGGGAGGAGTTATACATGACAATAATATTAGGCGGATTAATGATAGTTCCATTTATATTAGCAGTAGGAGCTGGATTATTAGAAGATCAATTAGATAGTATAAATGAATAATAATTATATAGATACGAAGCATCCATTAAATTGGATGCTTTTTTATTTATTATAAACACCTATACATAGGATATGCTCACTTTGAGCAATTAATTAGTTATCTAAAGAAAAATTACAGTATACTATATTATTTTTTGTTTTTTATACATAATATTGAAGTAAATATTATACGGAATAGAGAAATGTTAAATTAAGTGTTTATGGAGCAAACTAAAAAAATTATGATATTTATAAAAAATTATATTGCTGTAATTGATTGTAAGAAGTAATAATTAAATTAAAATATTGGAGAAAGTTAATATGAGTAATTTAAGCGCTTTTTTTAGTCAAAATGTAGTAAAGAGTGAAAATAAGAAACATGTGGTTTTAAATAAATTTATAGATTCAAATAAAAATAGATGATTATAAAAAGGGACCTAGAGATATGAAGCGTAACAGTAGAGGGCGTAGAAAATAAATTTCCAAAACTTGAAAATAAATCCAAATTATAATATTATAAAAATTGACATTTTAAATTAAAGGAGGCTTATATATGGGTTTATTTTCAAAAAAAGAAACTTGCTCTATATGTAAAGATGAGTTAACAAAAATAAAATTATCTGATGGATATATCTGTGGAAAATGTTTAAAGGAGAGTGGTCTATTTCCCATAAAAAAGCCATTAAAAACTGTTACGATTGAAGAAGCAATCAATTTAATAAATAAAAATGCAGAAAATAAAGAGTGTGTTAAAAGTTTTAATCCAACAAAAAAAATAGGCGTTTATATTGAATTTGATGATAATAAAAAACAATGGCTTATACCAGATGGATTTGCTGGTAAAAAAAGAAATCCTAAAGTTTATAATTATAAAGATATCATTGAGTTTGAATTATTAGAAGATGGAGAGACTATAACAAAAGGTGGATTAGGAAGTGCTATTGCTGGTGGTGTTTTACTAGGTGGAGTAGGAGCTATTGTTGGTGGTGTTACTGGCAAGAAAAAAACAAATTCTATAGTTAATTCATTACAAATAAAAATAACATTAAATAATATGAATAATCCTAATGTATATATTAAATTGATAAAAGCAAAAACAAAAACAAATTCTTTTACATATAAAACATCATATAAATTAGCACAGGATATTTTATCTGTATTATCTATTATTGTGGAAAATAATGAAAAATCTAAAAATGAAGTTAAAAATATCTCATCTGAAGTTGATGAAATTCTAAAGTTTAAGAATTTATTGGATGATGGAATAATAACTCAAGAAGAGTTTGATAAAAAGAAAAAAATAATACTAGGAATATTGTTATAAATAGCTATGAATATTTACCATAGAGTAAAAATAATTGAGGATACTAATAATTATTCAACCAACGAACTGTAGTTGTAAAATTCAGTAGTTGCTAGACCTATTAACTAGCAAAAGGAATACGCAAGGCAACTGGTACTCCTTTTTTTATGCCTAAAAATACAAAAATTAAATAAATAATAAAATAATGACAAGAAATGACAAATTATGACAATATAAATAATGTATACTTATTATTGCTATCATAAATAAGTTTTAGGGAGGAATTAAAATGAAGAATCAATTAACTAATTGTAAAGCATGTGGTAAAGAATTGGCAAAAGGAGTTAAAAAATGTATTAATTGTGGTAAAGATCAAAGAAACTTCTTTATGAAGCATAAAATACTTACAGGATTTTTAGCACTATTAATAATAGGAGCTATAGGCTCTGGTGGTGGAAATAATACTAATTCTTCATCAATAAAAAGTGATAATAATGAAAGTCAAGAAATGGCGCAAAAAACAAACTCTGAATCAACAGAAAAAGTTGCAGCTAAAGAAAAAATAAAAGAAGATATTCCGACAGAATATAAATCTGCACTAAGAAAAGCAAAAGTATATAGCGATACGATGGCAATGTCTAAGGCAGGGTTATATGACCAGTTAACATCAGAATATGGAGAGAAGTTTTCACAAGAAGCTGCTCAATATGCTATAGATAATATAGATGCTAATTGGAAAGAAAATGCATTGAAGAAAGCAAAAACATATCAAGGAAGTATGGCGATGTCTCCAAGTGCAATTTATGATCAGTTAAAATCAGAACACGGTGAGAAATTTACGGAAGAAGAAGCTCAATATGCTGTAGATAATTTGGAGTAATATACAAGGCTAGGAAAAATCCTAGTCTTTTTATTTCTCTAAAAGGACAGGCAAGTTCTTAGCTAAGATTACATAATATTAACTAAAATATTCGTTCAAAGTGCTAAGTTTAAGTTGAAATATATACTGACTCTTCATAATTTAGAAGGACTATCAAAAGAAGTTAGAGCATCTTTAAAAGGAGCTAATACGACTTATACTTTAATAGCAGGTGTAGATAAAGAAGCTTTTGAATCTTTAGAAAAGGAATTTGCAGTACATGGATATTGTGTAGATGATTTACTTAACCTAAAAAGATATACAGCTTTACATTTAATTAAAGGTAATGATAGTTATAAAGCGTTGATAACCAATTTACCTCCAGAGTTAAAAGTTAATATCGAGGAACAAAATGTGGCATAAAAATAGGAGAGCAGACACTCTCCTGTTTATTTTTTATATAATTTAAAATAGCATAGAATGTGCCTAGGTTGCTATGAGATAACATAAACACTTCACTCACATTCCGTCAAGTTAACTGCGTTACACTTGCTACATGTTCGCTACGCATGTTATAGCATATGCTAAACACATATAAAAAGTTGCATGTCCTTGTATAAAAAATAATTTATATGTTAAATTTATGAAATTTATCTAATTCAATAGATTAATTATATTATTGAAAAAAAATAAATTTGAATGTATAATCAACTAGTAAAAGCAGTTGTATTAGTTGTTGATAATGTGAATAAAAAATTAAAACTGACTAATTACTGACTTTTATTCAATATAAATTAATGAATATATTGAAAATCCAATGTTACAATTTAATGTTGGGACTTGTTCGAGAACCTCCAAGTATAAAAAACTAAGGTATTTATATAGTGGCAGTATATAAGATATACCCTTAGCTATGACTTTTAATTAAAAAGTTGTAAGGTTCTCCTTTATAAATTTTAAGGAGGAGATTGTTATGCAAAAAAGAAAGGTAATAATTGACTGTGACCCAGGAATAGACGACTCTCTAGCTTTATTATTAGCAATAAACTCACCTGAGCTAGAAATACTGGGGATAACAACTTGTAGCGGGAATGTGCCTGCTAAAATGGGAGCTGAAAATGCTTTGTATACACTTCATAGATTTTCAAACGAAAACATAGATGTATATGTTGGAGAAGAAAATCCTCTAAAACGAGAACTTGTAACAGCTCAAGACACTCATGGAGAAGATGGATTAGGAGAAAATTTCTACGAAATACTGATTAATAAAAAGATTAAATGTGGTGGTGTAGATTTTATTATAGAAACATTAAAAAATAATAAAGATGTATCTATAATAGCATTAGGACCACTAACAAATATTGCAAAAGCACTTATGAAAGATAAAAAAGCTTTTAATAACCTAGATGAATTTATTTCTATGGGAGGTGCTTTTAGAATACACGGAAACTGTTCTCCAGTGGCTGAGTTTAATTATTGGGTAGATCCGCATGCAGCGGATTATGTTTACAAGAACTTACCTAAAAAAATTCATATGGTAGGACTAGATGTAACAAGAAAAATAGTATTAACACCAAATATAATAGAATTTATCAATAGACTTGATAAAGATTTAGCTAAGTACATTACACAGATAACTAGATTCTATATTGATTTTCATTGGGAACAAGAAGGTATTATAGGATGTGTAATAAATGACCCACTAGCAGTTGCTTATTTTATAAATAGAAGCTTATGTAGTGGATTTGAAAGTTATGTAGAAATAGTAGAAGATGGTATAGCTATGGGACAATCTGTTGTAGATTCTTTTAATTTTTATAAAAAGGAACCAAATAGTGTTGTCCTTACTCAAACTAATGAAAAAGAATTTATGTATATGTTTTTAAAAAGATTATTTCCATCTCATGTAGACAAAATAAATACTACAGGAGGAATAATTTAATATGAAAAAAAATTTATCAACAATAAATTTAACTTTAATATCATTGGGAATAGCACTAAATGTAATAGGAGCATTTATAGCTTTAAACTTGAGGCTTCCTATATACTTAGATTCTATAGGAACTATATTTATAGCATGTACATTAGGTCCTAAGTATGCAATAATTACAGGTGTTTGTGGGAGTATGGTAAGTGGAATAACTTTTGATATTTATTCATTCTTTTTTATGCCAGTTCAAATTTCAACAGGATTAATAGCTGGATTAATGTATAAAAAAGGTTTTTTAAATGGATTAAAAACACCTTTAGGGGTGCTTGCATTTTCGATTCCGACTTCTATATTAAGTGCTATAATAGCAGCTTTTGTATTTGGAGGAGTAACATCATCAGGCTCTTCTTATGTAGTACAAATATTGTCAACACTTGGAATAAATAAAGTTTTAAGTGTATTTTTAACTCAAGTATTTACAGACTATATAGATAAACTTATAGCTGTACTACTTGTAAATAGTGCTGTATTATCAATACCATCTAATTTTATATATAAATTAAAAACTAATAAAAACTAATGGAGAGAACAATGGATAGATATAGTGAAGTTACGAATAAAAATCAAAGAGAAATAGTATTATTAAAAGGATTTTCTTGTGTATGGGGTAAATGTTCATTTTGTGATTATACACTAGATAATGATGATAATGAAGATGAAATGAATGAAATAAACTTTAAAACTTTAGACAATGTAACAGGAAAGTATAAAGTATTAGAAGTTATAAACTCAGGAAGTTGTTTTGAGCTTCCTAAAAAAACATTAGAAAAAATAAAAAGTATAATAGAAGAAAAAAATATAGAAAAATTATTTTTAGAAAGTCATTGGTCTTATAAAAATAGATTAAATGAAATGAGAGAATTTTTTAATATACCTATAGTGTTTAAAATTGGGGTAGAAAGTTTTGACTATGACTTTAGAAATAATTTTTTAAATAAAAATGCTAAATTTAAATCAGTTGAAGAACTTAAAAAGTATTTTGATTCACCTTGTATAATGGTAGGTATAAAGGGTCAAAGTAAAGAAATGATTGATAAGGATATGGATATAGTTTTAAATAATTTTGAACATGCAACTATAAATGTATTTGTAAATAATACAACAAATATAAAAAGAGATGAAGAATTAGTAAATTGGTTTAAAGAAAAGTATAGTTTTTTAGATGAAAATAGCAAAATAGAAGTTCTTTATAATAATACTGATTTTGGAGTTGGAGAATAATTAATATAATGGATTAATATTGAAAAAAGATTACAATAATATTAAAAAAATTAAAAAAAAATTGTAACTGGAGTCATATATAGTATAATATAATAAAATAGAGATAGAACTGAGGTGCTAATATATGAACGACAGTGTAAAAAAAACATCTATAATATCCATAATATTAATATTTACAGTTAGCATTCTTTCAGGGTGTGCATCAAATGAAAATAATATTGAAAATGATAAAATAAATTTAGAACGTGTAAAATCAAATATGAGTTATAAAGATGCAAATGTATTAGAAATAAGTAAACCAATAGTTACAGATGATTCTAATGATAATAACGATAAGTTTATTGATACAAAAACTAAAGTTAAGAATATAAGTGATTTAAATATAAGAAATATAGAGTTAATATTTAGAGAATATGATAATGAGAATAATGCTTTAGCTAAGACTGAGGCTTTGTCTAAAATAACTTTAGAACCAGGACAAAGTGTTTATATTCAATCTGCTCATAAAAAGTTTACAAAAAAAATAGAAGTTATAGGTTATTCTTATAATTTAGATAATCAATTAATATATGTAGATTTATTAAAAGATAAGTTCAATGTCTTAAATACTAATGAAAAAATTGTTGCATATAAAAAGTATGATGTATTAGGGATATCTGAACCTAAAATAACAAATAAAGTTAAAGGTGGATATAATGCACAAATAACAATAAAAAATATTTCAGATAAAGATATTGGTAGTGTAGTTTTAGAAATTGCAGAGCTTAATGATAAAGGTGAATATATAAATGTAACACATTTAGATTCATATGAAGTAATAAAAAAATCTCAAGAGATAAAGTTAAATTCTGTTCATCCTAATGATGTAAAAAAATTAGAAGTGATAGGATATGTTTATGATGATATAAATAATAATACAACTGTAGAAGTGAACTTAAAGTTAAATGAAGCTATATTAATGAAATAAATGGATATTTAAAAGCCTAAAATCTATGATAAAAGATTTTAGGCTTTATTTTATATAAAAAGGTAATAATTTTCAAAAGTTGAATATAATAAAGTAAATATATATTTAAATGCATATCTAAAATGTTTATCAGTAATAATAATACTACTTAAGGAGATGATACTGATGACAGAAGAAAGTAAAAATCAAGGTACTAATTTTAATGAATTAGACTTCTTAAAACTTAATGAAACGCTAGCAAATCCAGAGTTTGCAAATTGGTATTACAATCAAATTTTAAATGGCACTGATGCTGATTTAGAAATATTAGGATTTGTAGATATTGTAAAAAATTACACAGAAGGAAAATATGATAAGTAAAATTTATTTTAAGAAAAAGATAAACTAAATAAATAAAACCTCACCTTAGGTGAGGTTTTATTTATTTAGTTTTTTTATAAAAAATTCGTAACTTAGAATCAATATGATAGATGCTAATAATGCATCAATCATATCAATCATAGTGTCATTAAGGCCTCCAATTTGCATATTAGTTAAGAAAAACTGATCTATTAAAAATTCAAAGATTTCCCATAACCCAGCTATAGCTAAATTAAAGAAAAATACAAATGAAATAGTTAATTTTCTGTTTTTATAAATATCTAAATTCTTTGGATTTAACATTTTGAATAAATCATATCCAAATAGTGTTACTAAAATTCCTGATAAAAAATGCATTATATCATCATAATGATTAACTATACCATAAAAATCAAAACTAGAACCTAAGTATGAAGCAATAAAAACAAATACAAGTATAGCAAATATCAATGCTGGAGATATTATATTCAGAAAATTTTTGGATATAATTTTTATAAAACTTGTTATAATAAGTGAACAAAAGCAAGGTGTTATTTGAAAAGTTTCACCATATAAAATAAAGTATATTAAAGATATTGTATAAATCAATATTAATATATTTGTAGTAATATTTAAATATTTTAAAACTTCTTTTTTAGAAAATGACAATTTAAAACACTCCTTATATAGATATATTAACTAATATATTATATTAAAAACATTTTTATTCGTAGCATAAAAATTCCTAATATGACAATAATTAATTGTGTTTTTTTTAGATAATATCAAATACTAATATCAATTAAGTAACAAATCTAAAATGAAAGAAAGGAAATTTTTAATATGCTAGTGACTAGAATGTATAAAGCTGTTAAAGAAGATAAAAATCAACAAAAAAGAAAACAAAAAAGATGTAAAGCTATAAAGTTTACTACACTTACGGCTCTAGGTATAGGAACAACTATAGGAGCTGCTATGATATATAAAAAATCTAAATCAAAACAATGTGAAGTTTATGATGATTACATGTATAATTTAGAAAATTATGATAATGAAGTTAAAGAAACTTCAGAATTAGAAGAAAAAATAAATGAATTTAATAGTAATAGATTAAGTTATGAAAATGAAGAACATCCATCAAATGAAGAAATCCAAAAGGTTATGAATAAAATAGATACAGTAGATAACGATTTAGATAAACATTAATACAAAAAAGTTATTCTAATATATAGGAGGCAACTATGAAAGAATATAAAATAGCTGATTTAAATAAAAAAGAAGAAGATGAAATAAAAAAAGCTGAAAAAATGATTAATGATATTACTGGTAAAGAATTTATATTTATAGCTTGGGAAAAAGATAATTCTAATTTAAAATAAAAAACTCCCTTAAGGGAGTTTTTTAATAATTTATATCAGCAGCTTTTATATTTTCCTTATTCATAGAACTACAAGGAGTAACTCCATAAGTCATATTACAATGAGGGCATTTATCCACATGAGTATTCATGATAAAAGATTTAGAACAGTTAACACAAGCTATTTCGTGAGGTGTTCTTAGTGGGAAATTTCCTTTACCTTTACTTCTTACTAAATCAACAACTTGCTTTCCATCATTTTTATTTGTATTTGCACATCCACAAGACATATAAATTCCTCCTAAACTTTAAATAATTCAACTTATTATAAATTAAATTAAAAAATAAATCTGTAACATATGTTACAAAAATTAGGAAAATGCAAAATTATCTGAATGTATTTATAAATATTATTATACAAGGGAGTGTAAATATATCAAGTAAGAAAGCACCTACTAAAGGAACTATTAACAATGCTTTTTCAGATATTCCATACTTATGAGTTACAGAATTCATGTTGGCTAATGCATTTGGAGTATTACCAAGTCCATGCCCTATAAGGCCAGATACCATAACAGCAGCATCAAAATTTTTACCAAGTAATTTAAAACATATAAAAACAGCATAAAGTAAAACAAATATCACTTGAGTAAGTATTATTATAAACATAGGACCTGCTATATGTACTAAATCTAATAAATTAATACTCATAAGAGCGATAGTTAAAAACATTGAAAGAGATATTTCACTTATAAAATTAAGAAGTTTAAAATCAAGTTTTATTATATTTATTGAATCATTAAAATTTCTAAATAAAAAAGCAACAACCATACACCCTACAACACTTGGTAAAATGATATTAGTTTTTATATATAATATTTTTGTAACTAATTCTCCTATGTTAATACATAAAAGTATGACTAAAACTTGTTCAAAAAAAATTGTAGTATTAAATTTATTAGATTTAAAATTTCTAGTTAAATAATTTTTATTAATATTAATAAGATTAGATTTAAAATTTGTTGGATTATTGGAACATATATAGCTAGGCTTAAGTTTATATTTTTCAATCAAGTACCTAGATACTGGAGCGCCTAAAACACCTCCTAAAATTATGCCTAAAGTTGCAGCAGCAAGACCTATTGTTACAGCACCATCTACACCCATACCTTCAATGGTTCTTCCGAAAGCTGCAGCATTTCCATGGCCACCTTCCATAGATATTGTTCCACACATAAGTCCTATTAATGGATGAACATTTGTAATTTTAGCCATTACAACTGATATTATATTTTGAAAAAGAGCTAAACCTCCACAAAGTATCCAATATGTAAATAAAAGTTTACCACCTTTTTTTATAAGTTTAAAACTAGCACTAAGACCTAGTACTATAAAAAATATACTCATAAAAAAAGGTACAATATTTTCTGAAATATTAATATTAATTAGATTTGAAAGTTGTAAAATCAATGATATTAAAGTAAATAATAAACCTCCTATAACTGGGGATGGAATGCAAAATTTATTGAAAAATTTAATTTTATTTTTTAAAAAAGACCCAATAAGAAATAATATTATAGCTATAGAGAGTGTAGCTATTAAATTTAAATTTATAGTTATCAATATATCACCTCCTCAAAAATTATATGTCTTCAATGAATGATTAATGAAGATAGTAATAAAAAATATTTTATAAATAAATATAAGAGTTTTTTGAAATAATATTTATACATTATTTTTTTTAAGGAGTATTAATATGTATGATAATAAAAAAAAATTCAATATAGATTATTTCTCAAAATATTATTTTTATGACTTAGATGAATTTAGGAAAGAAGATGATTCAGAATATATATTAGAAAAAATTAATGAATGTAATAGATTTAACTATAAAGGTTACACATATAAATATAGTAAATACAACAATATAGTAAAAGGTGAAACTAAAAAAAATATAGACATGACAATAGATGAGTCTAATGGAAATATAACTATAGAAGGAAAAGTAAATAGGTTAGATTTAATTTATAAATATCAAACAAAACAATTAGAAGATCATGTAAGAATAGCTACTAAAGTATGTGATAATATAAATGAGACTTCTTGTTTGATATACATAGATAATGCTCAATGCAAAGAATTTTTAAATTCATTAGACAATATAAAAGAAAATCAAGTTAAACTAATGAAAAATAGAGCACAACAATCGACAATTAATAAAAATGATAAAATTTAAAATAAAATATTGTTTTATCATGGCAAAATAGGGTAATATATAAATATAAAAATACATTACGGGGTGACAAATATGAACAGACTAAATGAAGTTTTAAAATTATTTAAAGATGAGGTAAAGGGCATAGTGGATACTATGTTAGTAAGTGAGAGAATTAACTCTCAAAGATGTATAGCAAAAGATGTAGATACCACAAAAACTATAATAGACAAAAAAGAAAGTAAGAATAAATTAAGTCAAAGTGAAATGAATAAATTATACAAAGAACTAAGCAATTTAGTAGAAAATTTAAAAGGCGTAGGAGAAGAATTATTAGTAAGTGAAAGAATAAATACACAAAGATGTATAGCAAAAGATATAGATACTACAAAAACTATAATAGATCAAAAAGAACATGAAAATATAGGAATTAAAGAAATAGAAGAATTAGCTGAAGAAGCTAAGGGATTAGTAAATGCAATGGTATCTGAAGAAAAATTAAATACAGAAACTGATTCAATAAAAGGTGTGGATACTACAGAAACGATAATCGATAGAGAAGAAAATTTAGAAAATACAGAAGAATTTAATAAGCTAGTAGAAGAATTAAAAACTTTAATGTCTACGATTTTAGTAGGAGAAAGAATAAATACACAAAGATGTATAGCAAAAGATGTAGATACTACGAAAACTATAATAGATCAAAAAAATAAAAAGTAAAATAGCTATGCTATTTTACTTTTTATTTTTTGTAACAATACAGACATATTTAACGTATATTAATGATGATAAAAATTAAAAAAATTGATTAATATAATGTTCATTGGACATAAATTAAAAAGTATAAGGTTCTTGCAAATGAAAAAGAAAATCATTTACGAATAAAAAATAAAATGTTATAATTTAAAATATGAAAATTAGAGGAGGCATGCTTATGAATATATTAGTAAATAGTGCTGAAGAAACCTTCTTACATGTAGGTTCATTAGTTAGTATATCTATATTATTATTTGGATATATAAACTATAAAACGAGCGGAAATTTTATAGATATAATAAGTAAAAATAAAAAATTACAACCACTTGTGGGAGCTTTGTTAGGAGCACTACCAGGGTGTGGAGGAAGTATAGTTTTAATGCCATTATATATGAGTAGTAAAGTTACCTTTGGAACTATAGTAGCAAGTTTGATATCAAGTATGGGAGACAGTGCATTTTTAGTTATGGCAACTGATTTTAAAGCATACATAAATTTAACTATAATAAGTTTTTTAGTAGGTATTATAACTGGATACTTAGTAGATTATTTAAAAATGGAACAAAGACTTGATTTACATAAATGTAAAAAAGATTCAAAATATAATCAAAAAGGTTTAGAATTAAGAAATGCAAGTGCAAAAGCTTGTGACATAAAAAATCACAATAAATTCTATCATATATCTCATAAAATAGTTCATGGGATTGGTTATAAAATATATTTATTTTTATTATTAATAGGATTTGTATTTATGGTTTTAGCCCATTCAGGATTAGAATTTGGATTTATAGAAAAGTTACATTCTTTCGAAGAAGCTATAGCTATATTAGGTATAATATCTTCATTTATATATATGATAATGACTAAAAAAGTTATAGAAAATGAAAATTTTGAAGAAAATGAACATAAATTAATGTCATTAAAAGAAACTATTATACATTCTGTAAGTGAGATATCATTTGTAATTGTTTGGATATTTATAGCTTATATAATTTATGATGTTGTTATATTTATAGCAGGTGGAGAAGAAGTATTAGTTAATTTAATATTAGGAGCTGGAGTTTTAAGTGTATTTGCAGGTGCTTTACTTGGAATAATACCAGGTTGTGGCATTCAAATTGTAGTTATGTCATTTTACTTAAAAGGAAGCTTACCATTTGCAGCATTAGTTTCAAATACAATATCTCAGGATGGAGATGCATTATTTCCATTACTTGCACTAGATAAAAAATCAGCTATGTGGGCTACTATAGTAACTACTATACCTGCTATATTAGTTGGACTAATAGTATATTTTATTTAGTATTAAAAATTAAGTACTAATATATTAACATAGACACATACTCTATAATATGAAATATATTATGGAGGAAATATATGAAAGATAATTCTATGATTGTAGGAATTGTAATAGGTTTATTAGCAGGCATATTATTTACAAAAATTAATTTTACAACGCTTATTACATTAGGCCTTGGAATATGGATTGGACATTATATATCTAATAATAAAAAATAAGAGATATCTCTTATTTTTTATTAAATTTTAAATTTACACTATAATATGTAGTATATAAGTTATTTCATAGGCTCAAAGATGTATATACAATTTAATACAATAGAAATTACATAAAATATCTTATAAAGTTTGTGTGTTCATTGAAAATATTAAATCCTATTAATATAAGTATAATTCCTCCTATAAATTTAGCAAATTTTCCTATGAAAGCTCCCATTTTATTTCCTATTAAAACACCTATAAAACAAACTGAGAAAGTTATAATCCCAATACAAATTACCATTGGAATTATAGGTATATTTAAAAATGAAAAGCTAATTCCAACAGCAAGGGCATCTATACTAGTAGCTATTGCCAATATGAATATATCCAAATTATTGCACTTAGAAGAATTATTTTTATCATCTTTAGAAAATATCATTTGATATCCCAAAAAGCATAATAATATAAATGCTATCCAGTGGTCTATAGATTTTATATATTCAGAAAGTCTAATACCCAAACTCCATCCTAAAAGTGGCATTAACCCTTGAAATAAACCAAATGCAAGACTAATTTTAAGAGCTAATTTAAAATCTATTTTTCTTACATTCATTCCTTTAGATAATGAAACTGTAAATGCATCCATAGATAAAGCAAAAGAAGTCATTAGTACAAATGTTATATTCATAAGGATCCTCCTTTTTAATAAAGTAATAATATAAAAAAATCAATATTAATATATATATAAATATATGGATAAATAGTACAAGTTTAATATAAAAAATAGACTATATAAATTATTGTATTTATATAGTCTATTTTTTATATTAATTATATAATTAATTTTATTTTCTAAAATTAAAGTATATTTAAATAGGTTAGAGGGACTTGCTATATTTAATATATGAAATATAGCAAATTTATATTGGTAAATTTATATCATATGATTAAGTTTATAATAATAAATAATTTGTATCTTATTTATTTAATTCTTTTAATTCTTTTCTTAATTCTTTATCTTCTTTTCTCATTTCTTTATCTATTTCTTTTATTATTTTTTTTGCTTCTTTTTCTTCTTCATGTTCTTCTTTTTTTATTTGATGTTTTAATTCTTTTGAGAATTTATGCTCTTCATGTTCTTCTTTTTTTATTTCTTTATCTATTTCTCTACCTAATTTTTTGTCTTCTTTTTCTTCTTCATGTTCTTCATGTTCCATTTGGTGTTTTAATTCTTTTGCAAATTTATGTTCTTCATGTTCTTCTTTTTTATACTCTTTTTTACTTTCATGTTTATATTTTAATCCTTCTATATCTTTTTTTAGCTCCTCTTCAACATGCTTTATTTCTTCTTTGAATTTCATTGTTAACATCTCCCTAAGAAAATTTAGATTTATTATAAATACATAGTAGCACCAGCAAAAAATATTGTAAATAAGTTTTGTTTTTTGTAGAATGTTTTATATTTTCGAAAATATTATATACATCAAAAATATGAATAAAAAACATATAGATATACTAATAAATAAAAATTTTTAGTATTCTGAAAATGATAATAAACACAAAGATTAGTCAAACTCTAGAAAAAATATACGATAACTAATATAATATGATTGTAGATGTTTAAAGGGGGGAATTTTTATAAAAAAATATAGTGGAGAAATAGGATTACTTTTAGTATCTTTAATTTGGGGAAGTGGATTCGTAGCAACACAACTAGGACTTGAAAATGGACTTACACCATTTCAGCTGATGACAGGTAGATTTTTTATAGGGGCATTTTTAATAAGTATTATATTTTTTAACAAGGTTAAAAATATAAATCAAAATGATATTATTGCTGGAATGATACTAGGTATATTTTTATTTACAGCATTTTCTTTTCAAACGTTTGGTCTTAGATACACAACATCATCAAAAAGTGCTTTTTTAACGGCAGCTAATGTTGTAATGGTACCATTTGTGGGATGTCTTTTATACAGGAGAAAAATTGATAAAATAGGAATTATGAGTAGTTTAATTGCACTTATAGGTATAGGAATAATATCATTAGATTCTAGTTTTAGTATAAGTTTTGGAGATAGTTTGACTTTAATATGTGCAGTTGGATTTGCTATGCACATATTTTTTACAAGTGAATTTACTAAAAAGCATGATCCTGTGGTACTTACATGTATACAAATGACAACAGCATTTTTATTATCTTTATTGTTACAGATATTAGTAGGAGAAATTTATACGCCTATAAATAAATTAACTTTATCATCCGTATTATTTTTAGGTGTATTTAATACAACTTTATGCTTTCTTGGGCAAACTGTATGTCAAACTAAAGTTGATGGAACAAAAACAGCTATATTGCTATCAACTGAAGCAATATTTGGGATGCTTTTTTCTGTATTAATAGCAAATGAAGTAATAACTCTCAGGATGATTATGGGCAGTATACTTATATTTACAGCAATCATATGTGCAGAAACAAAATTGTCATTTGTATTAAAAAAATAAAGATTTAAGTTTAATTAATTTAATAAAAATTAATAATGATAAAATTAGTTATATTAAAATATGAATATTTTAATATAACTAATTTTTTTTTTAGAAAATTTTAAAAAGTAGAAAATAAAAATTATATATAAGTATAAAGTAGATTATATTAAGTAATATATTATAGAATATTTTGATTAAGTATAATATAATATCTTATGTATAGACAATGTTTTCAAAGAAAGGGGAAGTATTATGACAAGACCCACATTAGTAGTTATGGCTGCAGGAATGGGGAGTAGATATGGGGGGTTAAAACAAATAGATTCAGTAGGACCACATGGAGAAATTATAATAGATTATTCTATTTATGATGCAATAAAAGCAGGGTTTTCTAAAGTAATATTTATAATAAGAGAAGAGGTAGAAGATGTATTTAGAGAGAAAATAGGTAAAAAAATTGAAAAAATAATAGAAACTGAATATGTATTTCAAGATATAAATTTTGGGATACCAAAAGATTTTAATTTACCAAAAGAAAGAAAAAAACCTTGGGGAACGGGACATGCAATTTATTGTTGCAAAGATGTTATAAAAGGACCTTTTGTGGTTATAAATGCTGATGATTTTTATGGCCAAAGTACTTATAAAATAATTTATGATTATTTAGTAAATAGTAAGGATGATTTTGAATATTTGATGGCAGGATTTGTTTTAGAAAATACTTTAACAGAAAATGGTACTGTAGCAAGGGGGATATGCGAAGTCGATAAGTACAACAATTTATTATCTATAACAGAACGAACTTCTATTAAACAGTTTGAAAATGGTATTAAATATACTGAAGATGATTTAAATTGGGTAGATATAAAAAAAGGAAGTATTGTTTCTATGAATATATGGGGGTTTAAACCAACAATTTTTAATGAACTAGAAAAAGATTTTAGATTATTTTTACATAATAACAAAGATAATATTTTAAAAGCTGAATTTTATATACCATCAGTTATTGATAGTATGATAAAACAAAAAAAAGCTAATGTTAAAGTTTTAGTATCTAAAGAGCAATGGTATGGGGTTACATATAAAAAAGATAAAGAAAATGTATGTAAAAGTATTAATAATTTAATGGGTGATATATATCCTGATAAATTGTGGGAGGAGTAATGTGATTAGGGAATATGATTTTAAAAATATTGTAAAAAACTTTAAGTTTAAAGGGAAATTTATAGATGCTAAAAGTCATACATGTGGACATATAAATGATACATTTATATTAACTTTTGAAAATAACCAAGAAATAGTAAGGTATATACTGCAAAGAATAAACACTAATATATTCGAAAATCCAGATGAATTAATGGAAAATATAAAAAATGTAACTGAGCATATAAAATCTAAAATAATAAAAGAAAATGGAAATCCACTTAGAGAAACTTTAAATATAATAGAAACTCTAGATAATAAAAATTATTATTTAAGTAGTGATGGAAATTATTTTAGGGCTTTTGTATATATAACAGATGCGAAAACTTACCAAATTGTTGAAGAGCCTATTCATATGTATAAATGTGGAAAAGCTTTAGGTAAATTTCAACAGCAATTATCAGATTTTAACGTTGAAAAACTATATGAAACTATAATAGATTTTCATAATACTAAAAAAAGATATGAAACTTTTTTAGAAGTAGTGAATTTAGACCCACTAAAAAGAGTAAATTTAGTTAAAGAAGAAATTAAATTTGTATTAGATAGAGCTGACGATTGTGAAGTATTAGTAAATATGATAGAAAAAGGAAATATACCTTTGAGAGTAACGCACAATGATACTAAATTTAACAATATAATGATAGATGAAAAAACGGATGAAGCTATAGCTGTTATTGATTTAGATACTGTAATGCCAGGATTAATTGCATATGATTTTGGGGATTCAATACGTTCTGGAGCAACTACAGCTTTAGAAGATGAAATTGATTTAAGTAAAGTTAATTTTGATATGAATTTATATGAAGAATTTGTAAAAGGTTTTTTAGAAGAAACTAAAGATTCATTAACGAATTTAGAAAAAGAATATCTTCCATTTGGAGCTAAGCTTATGACTTTTGAATGTGGAATGAGATTTTTGGTGGATTATATAAATGGAGATGTATACTTTAAGATACAAAGAGAAAATCACAATTTAGACAGAGCTAGAAATCAGTTTAAATTAGTTAAAGATATGGAAGATAGTATGGATAAAATGAAAGATATAGTTCTTAAATATTCTTAATAGCAATAAAAAAGGTTAACTTAAAGATTTAATTTAAGTTAACCTTTTTATATTTTGAAATACTACATGAAAATTTAAAATAAAGTGTAGGTTTTGCAAAGAATTAGGTTATAAAAATATATTAAAAAATAAACTAAATAAAGGAAAATAACGAAATGAGTCATATAAATATATAGAGAGATAAAATAAACTGTAAGAAGAGGTGTTTATATGAGTAAAAAAATTGCAGTTATATACAAAACAAAATATGGAAGTGCTAAAAAATATGCAGGTTGGCTTACGCTGAAGTTAGATGCAGATTTATATGAAATTACTGACATAAGACCGAAGCATTTACTTGAATATGATACTATAGTATTTGGTGCAGGTATATATAGAGGAAAAATAAATGGAATAAACTTTATAAAAGAAAATTATGATAAAGTAAGAGATAAAGATTTATTTATATTTACTGTTGGAATGGAAAATATAAGTGAATCAAAAAAAGAAGATATAATAAAAAATAACTTAGATGATTTTAAAGATAAAGATTTTAAACTATATAACTTTAAGGGTGCATTTGAATATAAATCTTTAAATATTTTAGACAAAATTATGATGAAGACTCTTAAGAAGCTTATAGAAAATAAAAATAAGGTAGATTTAACAGAAGATGATTTAAATATATTAAAAGGTTTTAAAGAAAAAGTAGATTTAACTGATAAAAAATCAATAAATGATTTAATTGAAAACATTAATAAAAAAGTAAATAGCTAATGATAATTGTTTATTTGACAATTATCATTAGCTATTTTATTTAATTATATAAATAAAAATATTCTTAAAAATTCATAATAATCATTTGTATAGAAATTAATAGTTTGAGAATTTATAAGTTTAACACCAGGATAAAAAGAAGCTTTAAATGCATCTTGATGTTTTTTAAATCTTATTTCTATATTAAATTCATCTGGAAGCTTTATTATATGTCTAGATAAATCGCCAGACAAAGCCTTAAATACACCTTCTTTTATATTTTCAAGTGCAGTTTGAGGATGAATAGATATAGCTGCATCGCCAATTCCCTTAGATACAGCAACTGTAATTATATTAGGATTTAACTTTTTTGCATTCTCACAAAGCATTTCATCTCCACTTAAAAAGGCAACAGGAACATTGTAATAAGCACTAGTATAGGCGTTTATCATAAATTCGCTAGCTATGTTTTCATTAATTTTCACATAATCGTACTTAGAATTATTCATAGTATGTGATAATGGATTTCCAGTTTGACCACCACCACTATGATAACCTACAAAAAGTGTAGCATCAAAAGTTTTATCTATGCCTGACATCATAATATGTGGATCATTGGTCCATCCTCTAATTAAGTGAGTATTTGGGGGAAGCAATGATTGATTTATACTTCTTGCACTTCCATGTGCATCTTTAATTAATATATAATCGCAATTACACTTATTTGCACCATTACAAGCTGAACTTACTTCTTTAGTCATTTGTAATTTATGATATTCTCCACAAGGAGAATTAAGATGAGTCTCTTCCCAATTTACAATTCCACACGTACCTTCTATATCAGCACTAATATATACTTTCATTATTTTCCTCCAAATAATAATATTATAAAGTTCATATCTTTATATAATAGATATAGTATTTAGAATTTAAAAATATACATATTTTATTGATAACTTTCATATTTTTAGTACATAAAATATGTATTTAATAGATTTGAGGTGGAAATATGAATTTACTCAGACCTACCTATGCACAAATTAATTTAGATAATATAAACAACAATATAAATGAAATAAAAAATTACATATCAAGGAAAACTAAATTAGCTATTGTGGTTAAAGCGAATGGATATGGACATGGAGCAGTTGAAATATGTAAAAATATAAATAAAAATATAGTTGATTACATATGTGTTGCCACTTTAAGTGAGGCTTTAGAATTAAGAAATAGTAATATAGATATACCTATATTAGTAATGGGATATATACCAAAGAATTATTATAATTTAGCTATAAAAAATAATATAACTATAACTATTTTTTCTATAGAACAAGCTATAATAATTGATAATCTGTGTAAGAATTTGAATATAATTGGTAAAATTCATATAAAGATAGATACAGGTTTTAATAGGCTAGGATTTAAAATAGAAAATAGTGACATTAGTGATTTAAAGCATATATTAAATCTTAAAAATATATTTATAGAAGGAATTTTTACACACTTAGCTCTTAAAGATAAAAAGTCAGATTATGAACAGTTTAATAAATTTAAATTATTGACACAAGAACTTTTAAAATACAAAGATATACCTATAAAACATATTTGTGACAGTATAGGTATGGTAGCTTATAAAGAATTTCATTTAGATATGGTAAGAATAGGAGCTAGTATATATGGATACAACAGTAGAGAATCTAATTTAAATTTAAAAGAAGCTATAAGTTTTAAATCTAAGATTATTCAAATAAAAAAGGTACTCAAAGGAGAGGGTATAAGCTATGATTATTCTTATATAGCTCCTAAAGATATGTATATAGGCGTTATACCTTGTGGATATTATGATGGTATACCAAGAAAATTATCAAATAAAGGATATGTAATTGTCAATAATAAAGCTTGCAAAATAATCGGTAAAATATGTATGGATCAGATGATTATAGATGTAACAAATTTAAAAAAAGAAGATTATGATAAAGATGTTATATTATATGGGGATAATGGACCAAATGTTTTAGAAATTGCCAATATGTGTGATACGAATAGAAATGAGATACTTAGTTTATTGTCAAGAAGAGTAGATAGATTATATATCAAAGATAATAAGATTATAAAAAAATTAAATTATATATTGGGAGATGATTAATTTGATATATCCAAAAAAATTAAATAAAGGAGACACTATAGGTATAATAGCACCATCAAGTCCATATAGACCTTTGTGTAAAGAATCATTAAATTATGAATTAGATAATATAAAAAAAACTATAGAGAATTTTGGATATAAAGTTAAAATGGGAAACACTTGTTATTTAAGTTATAAAGGATATTTAGCAGGTACAGATGAAGATAGAGTAAAAGATATAGAAACTATGTTTGAAGACAAAAACATAGATGCAATATTATGTCTTAAAGGAGGATATGGAACTCCTAGAATACTTGATAAAATTAATTATGATATTATAAAAAACAATCCGAAAATATTTATAGGATACTCAGATATAACAGCACTGCATATAGCATTTAATCAAATTTGTAATTTAGTAACTTTTCATGGAATAATGGCAGCAACAGTTTCTAATTGGGACGAATTTACATATAATTCTTTTATGGATATTGTAAATAGTAAAGAAAGTTTAGAACTTAAAAATCCAGAAGATGAAGAGTTATACACTTTGGTAAAAGGTAGCGCAAATGGTATTATAATAGGTGGAAATCTATCTTTAATAGCAAGCACTATAGGTACTAGTTATGAAATAGATGTAAAAAATAAAATTTTATTCATAGAAGAAATAGGGGAAAGTATATATAAGATAGATAGAATGTTAACTCAATTAGAGTTATCTGGTAAATTTAATGATTGCAAAGGTATTATATTTGGAGATTTTGAAGATTGCAATAAAGAAAGAGTAGAAGATTATGACTTATATGATTTGTTGTTAAATAAAATTAAAAAGTATAATAAGCCATGTGTATATAATTTACAATCAGGTCACTGCAAACCTATGATAAGTATGCCTTTGGGTGTAAATTGTAATTTAGATGCTACTAATAAGAAGATAATACTAACAAAATAAATATTAAAAATAAAAAACATTCGTATATATACTGTTTTTAGTATATATACGAATGTTTTTTATTATAATAATCGTGATCATTGCTATCTAATATTAGCAAAATATGATAAAATTAGACATGAATATAAATGTAATTTAAGGGGTGAATATATGTTCAATGTTGCAATAATAACTTTAAGTGACAAAGGTTCTAAAGGAGAAAGAAAAGATATAACTGGAGAAAATCTTGTTTATTTTATAAATAATGAAAATAATTATGAAGTTAAATATTATAATATGATTCCCGATGATAAAGTTATGTTGAAAAATGAAATTATAAAACTTTGTGATAGAGATATAGATTTAATATTAACTAATGGAGGAACTGGTTTTTCAAAAAGGGATATAACACCAGAAGCTACAAAAGAGGTTATAGAAAGGGAAATACCAGGTATTAGTGAATATATAAGAATGAAGTCTTCTGAAAAAATTAAAAGAGCTATACTAAGTAGGGGAATTAGTGGAATAAGAAAAAATACAGTTATAATAAACTTGCCAGGAAGCCCTAAAGGTGCTATAGAAAGTATAGAGTTTGTAATAGATGTGATAGGTCATGGAATAGATATATTAAAAGGTGAAGCTACGGAGTGTGCAAATGATAGACAAGTATAATAGAGAGATTGATTATTTAAGAATTTCTTTAACTGATAATTGTAATTTAAGATGTATATATTGTATGCCAAATGATGAGGATTTTAATGGTATAAATAAAATATTAAATTTTGATAATTATAAATTTATAATAAAATGTTTTTCAAAAATTGGTATAAAAAAGATAAGATTCACTGGTGGAGAACCACTTCTTTATGAAAATTTAGACAAGCTTATAAAATATACAAAAGATGAATGTTGTATAGAAGATATTTGTATGACAACAAATGCTATAGGACTATATGATAAAATAGAAAATTTAAAAAACAATGGTCTTAAAAAAATAAATATAAGTATAGATTCTTTAAATGATAATAAATATAAGAAGATAACTAGAGGTGGAGATTTAAAAGAAGTATTAAAAGCACTTAATAAGTGTATTGATTTAAATTTAAAAGTAAAGGTAAACTGTGTTTTAATAAAGGGATTAAATGATGATGAACTTTATGATTTTATAAATATAGCTAAATACAAAAATATAGATGTTAGATTTATAGAATTAATGCCTTTAGGTGAAGGCATCAAAATGTTTGATAAAGGATATATAAATTTAAAAGAAACTTTAGATAAAATAGATATTTTAAAAACTACAAAATACAAAGAAAAAAGTGTAGCATCATATTATAAAATAGATAATTCAAATGGTAGGATAGGTATAATTACTCCAATGAGTTGCTCATTTTGCAATAACTGCAATAGAGTAAGAGTAACATCAAATGGTAGTATTAAGTTATGCTTGCATTCTAGCGAAGAAATAGATATAAAACCTTATTTAAGTGATGGCAATAAATTATTAAATGTTTTAAAAGAAGTTATATATATAAAACCAGAAAAACATAATTTAGTGGAAAATAAAAAGAGTGATACTAAGAGAAATATGTATCAAATCGGAGGTTAATATGCTTACACATATAAATGATAAAGGATATGCTAAGATGGTAGATATAAGTGGTAAAGATGATACTACAAGAAAAGCTATAGCAACATGTAAAATATATATGAATAAAGAAACTATACAAAGAATTAAATTTGGTGGAATAAAAAAGGGAGATGTATTATCTGTAGCTCAAGTTGCAGGTATTATGGGGGCTAAAAATACTCCAATAAATATCCCTATGTGTCATCAGATAAATTTAGTTGGATGTGATTTAGAATTTAATATAGATGAAGAGAAAAACTATATACAAGTATTTGCAACTACTAAATCAGTTGGTAAAACTGGAGTAGAAATGGAAGCTTTAAGTAGTGTGTCAATAGCAGCTCTTACAATATATGATATGTGTAAAGCTATTGATAAATCTATGGTTATAAGTGAAATAAAATTAATAGAAAAAACTGGGGGAAAATCTGGGGATTATAGAATTGATGAATAGAATTTAATTGTGGTATGTATTTTTTAATATATACCATTTATTTTTATATAAAAATAAAAATTATAAAAGAGTAAACTACTATACAAATGGAATTTAATGGTATATAATTAAAATGTGTTAAATAAAAAACAAACTAGGATTTGTTTAAAAACATATTATCAAGGGGGAATACAATATGAGTTATACATTTTTTATGCCAAATGTAAGTTTAATGGGACCAGGATGTGTTAAAAAAATAGCAGAGGAGATAACTTCTAGAGGACTTAAAAAAGCCTTAATAGTATGTGGAAAAAGATCTTCTAAGAGTGAAGAATTCAAAGGGGTAACTGATCTTTTAAAAGAACATAATATAGAATATGTAGTTTATGCAGGCTCTCAACCTAATCCAACAGTTACTAATGTTATGGATGGTGTTGATATATTAAAAGAAAACAATTGTGACTTTGTCATATCTTATGGAGGAGGATCTCCACATGATTGTGCTAAAGGTATAGCTTTAGTTGCAACAAATGGTGGAAATATAAAAGATTATGAAGGAATAAATAAATCTTCAAAACCTCAACTTCCACTTATATCAATAAATACAACAGCAGGAACTGCCTCAGAAATGACCGTATTTTCTATAATAACAGATGAAGAAAGACATGTTAAAATGGCTATAGTTGATAAAAATGTAACACCAATACTTGCAGTAAATGACCCTGAATTAATGGTAAGTATGCCAAAAACTTTAACTGCAGCAACAGGTATGGATGCGTTAACTCATGCAGTAGAAGCATATGTATCAAAAGCAGCAACACCAATTACAGATGCATGTGCTCAAAAGGCTATAGAATTAATAAGTAATAATTTAAGAGATGCTGTAAAAGATGGTAATAATATAGAAGCTAGAGATATGATGGCTTATGCTGAATATTTAGCAGGTATGGCATTTAATTCAGCTTCACTTGGATATGTACACGCTATAGCTCATCAACTTGGAGGGTTTTATAACTTACCACATGGAGTTTGTAATGCAATATTACTTCCAGAAGTGCAAGTATTTAACTCACAAGTAAGTAAAAATAAATTAAGAGATATTGCTAAGTTTATGGGAGTAGATACTAGCAACATGAATGAAGAAGAAGGAGCAAAAGCTTGTATAAAAGCTATAAGAAAATTATCAAAGGACATAGATATTCCTTTAGGACTTAGAGAATTAGGTGTTAAGGAAGAAGACTTTGATATATTAGCTGACAATGCACTTAAAGATGCTTGTGGATTAACTAATCCTATACCAGCAACTCATCAAGATATAAAAGATATATTAACTAAATCAATGGATACTGAAGTTGAATTTGCTTAATATTAAGATATATTTAAAATAAAAAAGACTAGGATAACATCCTAGTCTTTTTATTTTAAATTATCCAACTATACAAATTTCTTTGTCATGGTGATTTAAAATTTCATGACCATCTTTAGTTACTAAAACTAAATCTTCTATTCTAACTCCAAATTCACCTGGTAAGTATATACCTGGTTCAACAGAGAATATCATTCCTTCTTCAACGCAATCAGTATTAACAGAAGATACATCTCCCATATCGTGACATTCAAGACCTATAGAATGACCTGTTCTATGAGTAAAGTATTTACCATATCCTTTTTCAGTTATATAGTCTCTAGCAGCAGCATCTATATCGCAGAATCTAACTCCTGGCTTAACTAAAGCTATAGCTCTTTTGTTGGCTTCAAGAACTATTTCAAATACCTCTCTAGCTTTTTGAGGAACTTCTTTATAAAATACTGTTCTAGTCATATCAGAGCAGTAATGATCTTTTATACAACCTATATCAAGTATTATAGCATCTCCAACATTAACTTTTCTATCTCCAGGTGTACCATGTGGATCAGCACCAGTAGGACCAAAACCTATAATAGGAGAGAAAGAGAATCCATCAGCTCCTAAATCTTCATATATACCTGATAACTTATTAGCAAGTTGTTTTTCAGTTAATTCATCAGATATTAAAGCTTTAAGTTTACTCATTGCCTCATCATTTAAAAGAGAAACTTTTCTCATTAAATCCTTTTCCTCTTCATCTTTAGAAGATCTTAATGTATCTATTATGTAAGATGAATTAACAAACTTATTTTCCTTACATAAATCCATTAAAGCTAATAAAAATCTTGATGGCCAGTTTTTATCAACACCTATAGTACCAGTTTTATCTATATATTTAGAAATGATTTCAATAGGATTTTGAGTATCATTAAACCAAACCATTTCAACCCCTAAATCTTCACTAACAGGGAATAATTCATTTATGAACATTTTGTGATTTCCATTAACATTTAAATATAATGCTAATAGTCTTTCTCCTGGATGTATCATTTTACCAGTTAAATAAAATATTGCATATGGATCACTAACTAACATTTGATCTATGCTATCTGCTTTCATTTTATCAAGGACAGCATTTAGTCTTTGAGTTTTCATATATCCATCTCCCTCTTAAATTGTTAATTTTTACTACAATTAAATTTTACCATAAATTAATATCAAATGGAGAAAAAATTTGCAGGTACTTACATGTTAAGTATTATAATATATTTTCTTTATATAGTATAAGATGCAGGTTAATTATAATACCAGAAATATAAAATAGAGATGAAAAGAAATTAAATATTATATAGATTAAAGAGAATATAAATTTATTAGAAAATATATGAATTTATATTATACATAAAATCGAAAAAATTAGGAATAATTATTAAAAACAAATAAATTAACAAGATATAATATTGATAAATTAAGGCAAATGAAAATAATTATCAATTTTTATTTTGTTTTTATTGATAATTAATATCAATTCTGTTAGTATTATAAATAATAAATGAAAATGATTATCAGTCCAGGAGGTTTATAATGTCTATAAAATGTGATTATTCTTGTAAAAATAATATAAATTCATCGTATATAAAATGGTTATTAGAAATTTTAGGACCAGTAATATTAGGGTCAAAACCATGTGAAATAATAAATATCTCATCTAAAGATAGTAAAGGTAGAGAAAAAATAAAAGATATAAAGAGTTTTTTTAAAGACTGTTCAAAAATATCGTATGAAATTATAAATTTAAATAATGATTCTATAAGAATTTTATTTATAAATAAAGAAGCATTAAATAATGCCTTAATTAATAAAAAGTGTTTAAGTTTTTTAAGATTTTTAGGATATCCAAAAGAGTACAGTATAGATATGTATATGCAAAAACTAATAGAAAAATTGAAAACTAAAGATTTTCCTCATGAAATAGGTATATTTTTAGGATATCCACTTAAAGATGTAGTAGGTTTTATGGGATATGGGAGATATAAATTAAGCAAGATAAATTATTGGAATATATATGGAGATACTGAAATATCAGATAAAGTATATAATAAGTTTTTAGAACATAGAGAAAAAATGAGATCTATTATAGAATTAAATACTTTAGAAACTATAAAAGCTGCGGTTTAATTAAATACTCATACTATTAATTTATATAGAAATTATGATGATATAAAGGATTTATTGGGTATATGTAGAATATGTAAAAATAAATAAAAATCATGACTTAAGGAGGAATTATGACTTATAAATTAATAGTAACAGATATGGATGGAACTTTGCTTAATGGAGAACATGAAATAAGTGATGAAAATAAAAATGTATTAAAAAAAGTAGCTGACAAGGGTATAAAGGTAGCTATAGCAACAGGTAGAATATATGAATCAACTATAAAATATGCAAGAGAATTAGACATTAAAACTCCTATAATATGTTGTAATGGGGCTTTAATAAAAGAAGAAAATGGAAACATAATTTATATAAGTAAAATAGAATATGATTTATGTGCCAATATTATAGATATATTAGAAGATTATAATATATATTATCAATGTTTCACAGATGATACTATATTTACTCCTTATATAAATGAATGGCTTAGAAAGTATCAAATGCAAGAAGATTTAAACATAAAAATAATAGAAAGTAATAATATAAAAGAAATTATAAAAGAAAAAGATATATTAAAATTTTTAATAATAGAAAATGATTTAAGTTTACTTTCTAAAGTTGAAAAGGAATTGAAAAATATTAAAGATATAGAATTAACTAAGTCTTTTTTTGATAATATAGAGATTATGAAAAAAGGTGTTAATAAAGGAAGTGCAGTAGAAAGTTTAGCTAAATATATAGGAGTAGACAAAAGTGAAATTATAACTTTTGGAGACAATCATAATGATTTATCTATGATAATGTATGCTGGTATGGGAGTTGCAATGGGAAATGCTGAAGATATAGTTAAAGAAAATGCTAACTTTATAACTGATAAAAATACTGAAAATGGAGTAGCTAAAGCTTTAAAGAATATATTAAATATAGATTTAAAATAAAAACATAGGTATATTTATACCTATGTTTTTTTGTGAGATTTTAATTTTACATAAAAATAATTTAAAGTTAAATTATTAAATAGATCTTGATTATAGAAATATAAGTTAAATGGTATTTTTTGTACATGATTTATTAGAATTAAATTTAATAAATTAAGCATAATAAAAATAAGTACACTTTAGAAAGGAAGATAAAAAATGACTAATAAGAAAAAACAAAATTTGAGAAAAGTTGAAATTTATAATAACAATAAAGAAGAAATAGCTACTGAATTAGGTATACATGGATATGAAAATACAGAAGTAAATATAAAAATGGCATCTGAAGGAGAATCTAAATATAGTAAAAAAACTATGAATAGAAAAAGTCATATAGAAAATGGAAGTGGCGAATACAAAGGAAAAATGGATATATAATTTAAAAAAGACTATATAAAATTTTGTTAATTTTTTTATTTAGCAAATATTTTATATAGTTTTTTATTTTAAATTTTAATACTTAGAAAACTAACAAAAAATATTGATAGATGATATAATAATATTATATAGAATATAATATTGATAAATATATTAAGTATTAATGGAGGAGTTTATGTTAAAAAGTAATTTTACATTTAAAGGGGAAGAAGATTTAGATATTTATGTATATAAGTATGAGCCTAAAATTAAAGAAAATATAAAGGGGATTGTTCAAATTTCACATGGAATGTCAGAGGAAGCCAAAAGATATGAAAGATTTGCTAGTTTTTTAAATGAAAATGGATATATAGTATATATAAATGATCATAGAGGTCATGGTAAAAGTGTAAAGTCAATTGATGATATGGGAAAATTAGCAGATAAAGATGGACTTAACTGTGTGGTTAAAGATTTATATAAATTAACCAATATAATTAAGAAAGAAAATGATAATTTACCTATATTTTTATTTAGTCATAGCATGGGGTCATTTGCAGCTCAAAAGTATATTATGAATTATAGTAGAGAAATAGATGGAGTTATACTTTCGGGAACTAATGGGTTACACGGTATAGAAGTAGATATAGGATTGATGTTATCAAAAATTTTAATAAGTATAAAAGGAAGAAATAATAAGGCATATTTAATAGATAAGATAGCTTTTGGAGGATTTAATAAAAAATTTAAACCAAATAAAACTGAGTTTGATTGGTTAAGTAGAGATGAAAATGAAGTAAATAAATACATAGATAATAAAAATTGTGGAGTTGTTTTTAGCAATGGATATTTTTATGATTTATTTAAACTATTTAAAGAAATTAAAGATATAAATAATATAGATAAGGTTGATAAGAATTTACCTATATACATATTTGCAGGAGACAAAGATCCAGTTGGAAAATTTGGAAAAGGAATAATTAAGTTGTATGAAAATTATAAAATAGTTGGAATAAAAGATATCAAGTTTAAATTATATAGCGGTGGAAGACATGAAATGTTAAATGAAATAAATAAAGAAGAAGTTATGAAAGATACTATAGAATGGCTTAATTATATAGTATCAAAAACTATGGAAAGTAGTGAAGTGTAGTAAAAATTTAAGTTTGGTTTATATAAAGAAGTTTAAATTTATATGATATTTGGTAAATAAACAATTTAAACTTTGATATTAAAATATCAAAGTTTGTACTAAAAAGTATTTTTTTATGGTAATATATATTTATAGAGTGGATTTCTAAATTATATTTTCATGGGGGGAAGAATATGGGAAACTTTAGAGTTAGAAGATGTCACAAATGCAAGTATACTTTAAAAAGTAAAAACCTTGTTCAACTAAAAGATGGTAAGCCTTTGTGTGAAATATATAAAAATGGTATACCAGATGAAATATTCTTCAAAGGGAAATACTGTAGTAAATTTGAGCTAGCACGTAAATACAACATAGTTCACATGATAGAGAATTTAATTAAGAAATTTAAAAATAGAAAATCACCCAAAGTTAAAAATAAAGATAATAACAAAAAGAGTAGAGTAATATCAATAAATAAAAATTCAAATTAGCAAATAAATTAAATAAGAATTTGAAGCTTCTATAGATGATACATTTATAGAAGTTTTTTTATTTTAAAATAAAAAAATACATCAAATGACAATTATAAGTGTAAAAAATATCACTATATGATAAAAGAAAGAGAAAAATAGCTTAGATACAGTGATACCAATGGTTTTATTACCCAGGTAATATATTTACTAAGGGTTATAGTAGCAGATAATATAATAAATACATATAATAAATTATGTTTTTATTATAAAGGGGAGATATATATGAAAGTAAGGATTAATAATGAATCATCATATATAAGAATTTTAAATGCTACACCAAATAGTAATAAGATAGATATATCTATGAATGATATATCAGTATTTTTAAATGTTGGTTATAAGGAGTTTACTCCATATACGCCTACATTACCTGGAGATTATACTGTAAAGGTTTATGAATATGGAAATCAAGATAAGCTAATACTAGAACAAGATTTAGTTATAGCAGGAGGAAATGTAGGGACTCTAGTTATAACAGGGATATTTCCTAATTTGATGATGCTTGCAGTTTTTGAAGATCCAAATGAAAGCATAGATAATGAAGAATCAAAGTTTAGGATAGCGCATTTATCACCGACTACAGAACCGATAGATTTAACAGTAAATAATGTTAAGATGATAGATGAAATACCTTTTGGAAAGAGAACTAATTATGCACAAGTTCCAAGTGGTATATATGATTTTAATATAAAAGAAAGTGATATGGGGATTTATGAAAATAGAAATAAATTAAGAGTAAATAAAAAGATACAATTAAAAGATAAAAAAATATACACTATATATGTAATTGGAGATATACCTAATATTGAAATTATACAATCTTTGGATGTAGTGACATATATGAATAAATAAATATAGAAATGTCTCAAATATTTGAGACATTTCTTAATATAAATTAATTAGGAGATAAACAAACTATGAATATGTATCGAATAAAAGAAAATTTATTTAAATTTCCTTTAATATACAATACTGTAAAAGCAAATCTAAAGGATGGAGATATATGTAGTGAAGATATAAAATATGGAAACCATAAAAGACAATATTATAGGGTTTTTAATTATAAGGAAAATAATCCTATAATATTTTTTGTACATGGTGGTAGTTGGTGGCATGGTAGTCCTAGAAGGTATTCTTATGTTGGAAAATTTTTTTATAAAAAGGGATATAATGTAGTTTTAATTTCATATAGGCTTGTTCCATATTTTACATACCCAGCACAAATAGATGATATATTTAAAGGGTTTAAGCATTTCCTAAGCAATAAATATGTTAAAGGAAATAGAGATAAGATATATGTTGTTGGATTTTCAGCAGGAGGAGAGCTTGCAGCTAATCTAGTATTTAATAGATATTTTCATAAAAAATATAATATAGATAGAAATATATTTAAAAAATTTGTATCTATATCAGGGGTATTAGATTTTAGCAAATGCACTCAAAGATATGCTAAGGCAATTATAAAAAATTATATAAATAATAAAGATTTTAATTTAAAGAATCCAATTAATTTGATTAAAGGCGATGAACAAATACCTGTACTTTGCATACATGGAAAGCAAGATACACTAATAACCCCTCAGTGTTCTATTAGTTTCATAGAAAAAATTAATAATTCAAAATTAACTAGATTGGTTCTATTAGATAATATGTATCATAGTAATATTTTAAATATAATAAGAGGGAATGAGAGCAAAGAGTCGAAAATAATTTTAGACTTTTTAAACTAGAGAAAAGGGGCAATAAAATTGAAAGAATATAAAAATATACAAAATAGGAACTATCTTGTAGACAATTTAAAAGTTATCTTGATATTTGCAGTTGTATTTGGACATACAATAGAATACTACATAAATCAAAATGACATATTAAGAGGTGCATATATATATATTTATATATTTCATATGCCACTATTTGTATTTATATCTGGGTACTTATCTAAAAAAAGTACAAAATCTAATGAAGATATAGTTAGAAAACTTTTAATACCTTATGTATTTTTTAATACACTTTGGTATAGTGGAGTATATTTAGCTACAGGAATAAATATGTTTTCTATAGTATATCCAGGATGGACTTTATGGTATCTCATTAGCTTATTTTTTTGGAGACTATCACTTAAATATATAACAAATATAAAATTTATAATTCCTATTAGTTTTATATTAGGATTATTGATAGGTTTAGATAAAATGGGCGAAGATTTTTTATCACTATCTAGGACTATAGTATTTTTACCATTTTTTCTTATAGGGTATTACACAAATGAAACTTATTTAAAAAAGATGAATAATATTAATAAAGGTATTGGGAGTTTTATAGTTATTATATTTATAATAATAGCTATGTATATAGCAAAATATGAAATAATAGATTATAAATTTTTATACAATTCTCATGCATATGATACTAATAATCTTAGTGTGCTTGAAGGTATTATATCAAGAATTATATTATATATATCTTCAATTATACTTAGTGTGGGAGTAATAAGCTTAATGCCATCTAAGAAGGTTTTTTATAGTAAATATGGTAAAAACACCATGAATGTATATGTATTTCATATATATTTAATTGTAATTGTATTAGGAATTATACCGAAATGGGATATTAACTTAATTTCAAATATTATAATACTTATAAGTCCAGTTATAATATTTACTATACTATCATTGGAATTTGTAAAAAAAATATATGATTTTATATTTAATCCTATTAATAATATATTTGGATATATTTTAAATTTAATAAAAAGTTTATATTATAAAATTGTAAAAATATAAATATCAAAAATAATAGACGGGTAAATACCCGTCTTATAAAAGGAGAATGATAAATGCTAAGTTGCTAAAATGCAATATAACTGATTATAGTTTAGACAGTAAATTTAAAAATATACATAGTGTATAGATTATAAAAAGCAAAAATGCTATAATATTCAAAATATAATATAAATTGTAAACAAAGGGGAATCATATGAAAAAAATAATTAAAATAATTATAATAGCTATGTCTATTATAACTTTAGGTTTAATGATAGGATGTTCTAAGGAGGCTATAAGCAGTAAGGCAGTTACAAATGAACCTTTAAATCCTCCAAAAGAATTACCTATAGCTACTATAAAAGTAAAAGACTTTGGAATTATAGAAGCTGAATTATATCCTCATTTAGCACCTAATACTGTAAATAACTTTATAGAACTAGCAAATAATAAGTTTTATGATGGATTGATATTTCATAGAGTAGTAAAAGATTTTGTTATACAAGGTGGAGATCCTGAAGGAACTGGAATCGGTGGACCTGGATATTTTATTAAAGGAGAGTTTGAAGACAATGCATTTAAAAATGATATAAAACATGAAAGAGGAGTGTTATCTATGGCTAGGAGTCAACATCCAGATTCAGCTGGGAGTCAGTTTTTTATAGTAACTAAAGATTCACCAAGTTTAAATAAGCAATATGCTGCTTTTGGAAAAGTTATAAAAGGTATGGATGTAGTAGATAAAATAGAAGTTGTAAAAGTTGACAATCAAGAAAAACCAATTAAAAATGTTGTTATAGAAAGTATTAGAGTTGATACAAAAGGAATTGAATACAAAAAGACTGAAAAAATAAAACAATAAAACAAGGGCATTTTATATGCCCTTATTTTTATTTCATAATATAAGTAATATGAAAACTATTGAAAATGCATTAATAAATAGTATACTATAGAAGAATAATTTAAATTATTAGGAGAAATAGTATGGATATATTAAGTAAAAGACAAAAAGATATATTACAATATACCTTTTTATTATTTTTAATAGTATTAACCACTTATATTGTATTAACTACATTAGACATAAGTATATTGCCAGATATTATAAAAATAATTGATTTTAAATACATATTATTAGGGTTTGGATTAGTTTTATTATACATAGTTTTGGAAGGATATATTATAAGAATAATATTAAATTCTATACATAATACAAAGTGTAAACTTTTAGGATTTAAGGTTGGAGCAATAGGGTTATACTACAACTTAGTAACTCCATTAGCGTCTGGAAGTCAACCTATGCAAGTTTATGTACTCAATAAATTTAATGTACCTATTAGTAAAGCAATAGCTGTAATAGTTAATAAGACTGTAGTATTTCAAACTATAGTCACTGTATATACGGGAGTATTATTACTTACAAATTGTATTTATTTAAAAAATCAAATGAATTCTATAATGCTATTAATATCTACAGGGATGATTATGAATATAATAATGCTGAGTTTTGGATTTTTAATAATATATAATCCTAAAAAAACTAAATTTATAGTTAATTTAATTTTAGACATATTAAAAAAAATTAAGATTTTAAAAAAAATAGAAAATAAGAGAAAAAATATTGATAAATTTATAGATGAATATTATTATTCTGTGATGCTATTTTTAAAAGATAAAAAGAACTTAACAAAAGTATTTATACTTACTATAATTCAATTAACTTTCCATTTTAGTATAGCATATTGTATATACAAATCTTTTAACTTAACTTCAGCATCATTTATACAAATGGTAGCATTACAAGCTTTTTTATATATGGCTGTATCACCAGTTCCAACACCTGGAAATGTAGGAGCAAATGAAATTGCATTTTTTACAATTTTTAAAGGTATATTTCCTAAAAATTTAATAGGATATTCTGTGTTTATATATGGAATATTCGTATATTACTTTATATTACTATTTTGTGGAATATGTACGATTATAATTCATTATAAAATTAAAAAATGCAAGGCAAGTTAGATTAAATATAGAAAAAATTATAAGTTTAAAATAAACATCTTATGGACATTCTAATATTAAACGATATAAAAAGGAAGGTAATTATATGTCCAATAAAAAAAATATTCATATAAAAAAAGAAGAAATAGATAATAATCCAAAAGTAAAAGAATTATTAAAAGAAAATAATAGTACAGAAGAAATAGCAAATGAAATATCTCAAAACAAAAAGATAGCAGATATATTAGGAAATAGATTAGCAAGTAAGAATTTTTTTCCTCCATGCTAAATCAATTTTAAGGAGTGAAGCATATGACAGAAAATAGATTTAAAAAAGGACAATATGATAATGCTTTACAATATACAAAAGATATTTTAAGTAATAGTTCATCTATACATGAGATAATAATTAAAAATAACATAAAAGAACAAGTTAGCAAAAATTTAAAAAGCGATATATATAATAAAAAATAGATAAAAAGCTCTTACATATTTATAATGTAAGAGCTTTTTAGTTTGAATCCGGATTATTTATTAAAAAATTCAAAAAAAAATTCGTGTTTTATATTGATAAAAATATAAAAGATGTTATAATTAACTTATAAACACGAATATTAATTATTAATTTGACTATTAATATACGATAAATAAGGGGGAGAAATTAATTTATGAATGATAAAAATTCAGTTATCTATCAATTAGACGGTAGGCCTAGATTAAAAGAAGCTATACCTTTAGGATTACAGCATGTGCTTGCAATGTTTGTTGGTAATGTAACACCACTAATAATAATTTCTGGAGCTCTTGGGCTTAGTTTAGAAGATAAAACTATGTTGGTTCAATGCGCTATGTTAGTATCAGGATTGGTAACTTTAGTTCAATGTTATAGGATAGGACCGTTTGGAGCAAGACTTCCTATAGTTATGGGAACTAGTTTTGGATTTGTATCAGTTGCAACTGCAGTAGGCAGTAAATATGGATATGAAGGTATATTAGGGGCTTGCTTAGCTGGAAGTATGATTGAGATATTATTTGGTACATATGTAAAAAAAATAAGAAAGTTTTTCCCTCCAGTTGTAACAGGTACTGTAGTATTAGCAATTGGAATATCTTTATTACCTACAGGAATTAATTATTTTGCAGGAGGGGTTGGAGCAAGGGATTTTGGATCTATATCTAACTTATTGTTGGGAAGTATAGTATTAATAACAGTATTATTCTGTAAGCAATACACAAAAGGAATAACTAGTATTGCATCAATATTAATAGGGCTTTTAGTAGGATATATAGTAGCTATACCTATGGGTAAAATAGATTTTTCTCAAATAGCTCAAATGTCTTTAGTTTCTATACCTACACCACTACAATTTGGATTTGAATTTCATATAGATGCTATATTTGCATTTGTATGTATGTTTATAGTATCAGGAGTTGAAACTGTTGGAGATATAACAGCTATAGCTCATTCTGGAATAGGTCGTGATGCTAAGGATGAGGAAATATCAGGAGGAGTAATGGCTGATGGATTTGGAAGTATGATATCAGCACTATTTAATTCTATGCCAACTACATCATTTGGGCAAAATGTAGGACTTATAGCTATGACTAAAGTTATAAATAGACATGTAGTTGCAACAGGAGCTATATTTTTAATACTAGCTGCAATATTCCCTAAATTTGGAGCTATAATATCTTTAATGCCATCGAGTGTATTAGGAGGAGCAAGTGTAATGATGTTTGCTATGATTGCGGTAAGTGGAATAAAGCTTATAACATCAGAGCCTTTAAATAACAGAAACAGTACGATAGTTGCAGTAGCACTAGGTATTGGAGTGGGATTATCTTTAGTTCCTGATGTATTATCTAAAATGCCAGAATCTATAAAACTTATATTTGGAGATTCAGGACTTATAGTAGTTGCTATTATAGCTATATTTTTAAATATAGTATTACCTAAAGAAGATACAGAATTAAAAACTAAAATAGAAGTTGGAAATTCTAGTACACAAGTTTCATAAAATAAGTTTAAAAATTAAATTGTAAAATAATATAAAAAACTCCTAAAATTTAATTTATATATAAGTAAAAATAAATTTTAGGAGTTTTTCTATGAAAATACATTTTTAGGCTATAGTTATTAATACTTTTCCTTATATATTTGTTTTAACAAATATATAAGGAAAAGTATTAAGTATGTTATAATTAATGAAAAATTATATAAATAAAATGGACAATTAATAGGGAGGAAGAGTATGTTTACACTTACTGAAATAGTACAGCCAAGCACATTAGAAGAAGCCTACTCAATACTAGTTAAAAGGAAGAATAATCAAATCCTTGGAGGAACAGCTTTTTTGAGAATGGGTAATAAAAGAATAGGGACAGGTATAGAACTTTCAAATTTAAATCTAGATTATATAAAAGAAGATGAAAAATTTGTAGAAATAGGTTCCATGACTACACTTAGAAGCTTAGAAACTAGTGATATTATAAATAATAATTTTAGTATATTAAAAGATGCTGTTAGAGATATAATTGGGGTTCAATTTAGAAATGTAGTAACAGTAGGTGGGAGTGTATTCTCAAAGTATGGCTTTTCTGATTTAATAGTAGCACTACTTTGCTTAGACACAGAAATTGAAACTTATAAAGGCGGAAGGATACCTTTAGATGAGTTTTTAAATAAAGGATACGAAAAAGATATATTAACTAAAATATATATAAAGAAAAATAATAAAAAAGCAGTTTACAAATCTATGAGAAATGCTAAAAGTGATTATCCAATACTTAATGTGTCTGTATCTAAAATAGACAATAACTTTAAAATATGTGTAGGTGCAAGGCCACAAAGAGCTAAAGTAGCAATAAAAGCTAGTGGATTTTTATCAAACAACGAAATAAATGATAAAAATATTGATATTGCTTTAGATATGATGGTAGATGAAATTAGATTTGGTTCTAATATGAGAGCATCAAAAGAATATAGGCTACAAATAAGTAAGGTATTAGTTAAAAGAGCAATCATGGAGGTTACAAAATGCTAGTAGAACTTAAAGTAAATGGAAAATTAAGAAAGCTTGATATAGAGCCAGAAGAGTATTTAGTAGATAGCTTAAGAAAACTAGGGAACTTAAGTATAAAAAGAGGCTGTGATACAGGATGTTGTGGACTTTGTTCTATTTGGATAGATAAAAAACCTACATTATCTTGTGCAACATTAACAGTTAGAGCTTTAAATAAAGAGATAACAACTATAGAAGGATTAGAAAAAGAAGCTAGTGAATTTGCTGAAATTTTAGTTAATGAAGGCGCAGAACAATGTGGTTTTTGTTCTCCAGGATTTATAATGACAGTTTTAGCTATGAAAGAAGAACTTAACAATCCTACAGAAGAAGAGATAATACATTACTTAACTGGAAATTTATGTAGATGTACAGGGTATATGGGACAATTAAGAGCAATCAAAAGATATCTGGGGGTAAAGTAAATGAAAATAGTTGGAAAAGGAATACATAAAATAGATGGAATGGCTATAGCTACAGGAAAACCAGTTTATACTGACGATTTGGCAGCTAAAGATGCTTTAGTAGTGAAAATATTAAGAAGCCCACATGCATATGCAAAAATAAAAAATATAGATACTTCAAGAGCATTAAAAATAGATGGAGTTGAATGTGTTTTAACTTATAAAGATGTTCCCAATAATAGATTTACACTAGCAGGACAATCATATCCAGAACCATCTCCTTATGATAGATTAATTCTTGAAGATACTGTTAGATATATTGGAGATGAAGTTGCTATAATTGCGGCAATAGATGAAAAAACTGCTGTAAAAGCTATGAAAATGATAAAGGTTGAATATGAAGTTTTAAAACCTGTAATAGATATGGAAAAAGCTATAGATAATGAAGTAGTAGTACATGATGAAGATGTCCACTGTAATTTTGATATAGGTATGGAAAGAACAAGAAACATAGTATCAAAACACTTATATGAAAAAGGCAACATAGAAGAAGAATTAGAAAAATGTGATTTAGTAGTTGAAGAAACATATTATACTCAAGCTCAAGCCCATGCTATGATGGAAACTTATAGAGCATATAACTATTTAGATCATAATGGCAGATTAGTAGTAGTTAGTTCTACTCAAATTCCATTTCATGTAAGAAGACATCTATCTAGAGCTTTAAATATACCTTCAAGTAAAATAAGAGTTATAAAGCCGAGAATAGGAGGAGGATTTGGTGGTAAGCAAACTGCTTGTGTTGAAATATTCTCAGCTATAGTAACACTTAAGACAGGTAAACCTGCAAAATTAATATATGATAGAAAAGAAACTTTTAACTGTTCTACAAGTAGACATGCAATGAAATTAACTGTAAGAATGGGAGCTACTAAAGAAGGAGTAATAAAAGTTATAGATATAGATGCATTATCTGATACAGGAGCATATGGAGAACATGCTTCAACTACATTTGGTTTAGTTGGAGAAAAAACTATGCCAATGTATAATAAGTTAACTGCATCAAGATTTAAAGGTAATGTAGTATATACAAACAAAATGCCAGCTGGAGCACTTAGAGGTTATGGTGCAACTCAAGGATGTTTTGCTGTAGAATCAACTATAAATGTTTTAGCTCATAAGTTAAATATGGATCCAACTGAAATAAGACTTAAAAATATAGTTAAAGAAGGGGAAACTAGTTTTGCTTATAATAAAACATTAAATAGTGTAGATTTAGTAAATTGTATAAAAAAAGGTAAAGAACTTATAAAATGGGATGAAAAATATCCTTCTAAAAAAATGGATAATGGTAAAATTAGAAGTGTAGGAATGGCACTTACTATGCAAGGATCTGGTATTGCAGGAATAGATACTGCCAGTGCAGAAATTAGGTTAAATGATGATGGAAATTATACATTATTAATAGGATCAACAGATATGGGAACGGGAAGTGATACAATACTTTCTCAGATGGCTTGTGAAATACTTGAAACTTCTATGGAGAAAATAAATGTTATATCTGCAGATACTGATGTAGTTCCATATGATCCAGGTTCATATGCATCATCTACTACATATGTAACAGGTATGGCAGTTGTCAAAGCAGCTACTAAGCTTCGTGAAAAGATAATCGAAGTTGGAGCTAAAAGACTTGGCATAGATAAAGAATATGCTGAATTTGATGGAGAGTATGTGCACAGTGAATGCGATAAAATATCTGTGTTTGATATAGCTGTTGACTTTACAGTTGGCCCAGAAAAAGAGCAATTAATAGGTTATGCTTCTCATGGAAGTGAAGTATCTCCACCACCTTTTATAGCAGGATTTGTTGAAACTGAAATGGATATAGAAACAGGAAAATATAAGATATTAGATTATGTAGCAGTTGTAGATTGCGGAACAGTTATAAATAAAAAACTAGCTAAAATTCAAGTTGAAGGTGGAATAGTTCAAGGTATAGGTATGGCCATGTTTGAAGAAGTTAGACATACGGATAATGGACAAATGGATACAAATACATTTATGCAGTATAAAATACCTGCTAGATGTGATGTTGGTAATGTAATAGTTGATTTTGTAGAAACTCATGAGCCAACAGGCCCATTTGGAGCTAAATCTGTAGGAGAGGTAGTTATAAATACACCATTACCAGCTATACAAGAAGCTGTTTATAATGCTTGCAAAGTTAGGGTAAATAAACTACCTATAACACCTGAGAAAGTATTTTTAGGAATGAATAAATAATATAAAAAAGTTAGGATATACATCCTAACTTTTTTATTAACAGTCAATCCAAGTAGATTTACCTGTATATATAAACTCTGTATGCTTACATTTAGGGCATACATATATTTCAAACATTAAGTGTTCTTCAACGTCAAATATAGCTTTAAAAAAACCTCTATTAGCTTCTTGTGAATCAAATCTATACTCTTTTAAGAATTTAATTTCAGTATTACATCTTAGACATTTCATATGATTACCCCCTAAATAATTGTTAAAATAATTATAAACTATATATTTGTGTAATTGGTTTCAATATAGTTACATATAATTAAAAGATAAAATAGAGGATTGTAGATAAATTTGTAGTATATAAAATTCTAATAAATACATATCTTCAAATTTAATTTTATATAAATTGAAAAGAGGGATATTATGAGTAGAGAACATGATGTAGTTAAGTCAAGTCATAGAGCATACACTAAAAATTCATTGATAAAAGATTTTAAAAGTATTGGTATTAAAAAAGGGATGACCATAATAGTTCACTCATCACTTAGTTCTATAGGGTGGGTTTGTGGAGGACCTATAGCCGTTATAGATGCACTTATAGAGGTTATAGGAGAAGATGGAAATATAGTTATGCCTAGTCATAGTGGAGATTACTCTGAGCCTTCTTATTGGTGCAATCCTGAAGTACCAAAAGAATGGTATGAAATTATTAGAGAAGAGATGCCAGCATTTAACCCAAAAACAACTCCATGTAGAGGTATGGGAATAATAGCCGAGACTTTTATTAAATATGAAGGAGTTAAGAGAAGTTACCATCCACAAGTATCATTTAGTGCTTATGGCAAGGATAAAAATTTTATAATTGAAAATCATAGTTTAGAATATGGATTGTCAGAAAATTCACCAATTGCTAGACTATATGATTTAGATGCATATGTATTATTACTTGGAGTACCATATGATAATAATACATCGTTTCATTTAAGTGAATATAGAAGTGAATGTAGAGAAAAATTTATATCTGGAGCTCCTATATTTGAGAATGGTAAAAGAATTTGGAAAGAGTTTTATGATTTGGAATTAGATTCTGATGGTTTTGGGTACATAGGAGAGTTATTTGAAAAAAATTATAAAGTTGTAAATTATAAAATAGGCAATGCTAATTGTAAGCTATTTTCTCAAAGAGAATGTGTAGATTTTGCAACAAAATTTTTATCACAAAAAAGTTAAAAGATTATGAAAATTATGGGAATTAAGATATAGAAATGGTTAAATTTATGTTATACTTATAATAATATAGGGAAATGGGGGATATTAATGAAAAATATAGATTTAAGTAAACTAAGTATAGTAGATGATTTTAATTTACTTAATAGTCTAGTTGCAATGAGTAAAGTTTACAAAAATATAGAAGATAAGGATATACCTAGAATTGAAGAATACATACAAAATAAATTTACAGATAAAGAATTACTAGAAATAGGTTTAGAGATAGTGAAAAACAAACAAAATAATATGAGTTATGAAGATATAGAATATATAGCTAAAAAAAAGTTAAATGAATATATGGATAAAAAGGATGCACAAAGAGAAGCATTAAAAGTTTAAATACTATATAAAAATAAAAAAACTATACGAAAATTTAAATTTTCGTATAGTTTTTTTATTTATTATATTTCTGTAGTATTAACTTTATTATCATCATAGCTTACCCAGTCACTAAAACTACCAGTATAAAGCTTATGTTTAATACCTGCCTCACTAAGTGCTAAACTATTAGGACAAGCTGTTACACCAGAACCACAGTAAACTATGACTTCATTATAATCATTTAATTTACTAAAGTGTCTTTTTAGTTCATCTACAGATTTTAATTTAAAACTATCATCTTTTTTATCTAATATATCCATCCAAAAGTAATTTAAGGCACTAGGAATATGACCGGCTCTTTTGTCAACTGGTTCAAACTCTCCTAAATATCTTTTATGATCTCTAGAATCAACTATAGCTACACCATCTTTATATAATCTTTCTTTTACATAATTCATATCAACTCTCATAGAGTCATTTACCTTAACTTCAAAAGAACCTTTTTTAACATTAGGTATTTTATCATCAGTATTACCGCCAATTTTTATAAACTCATTTATTCCACCATTTAATACATAAACTTCACTGTGGCCTAAATACTTTAATATCCACCATAATCTAGATGGACCAGCTAAATCACCTTCATCATAACAAACTATTAAAGAATCATTGCTTATACCTAAGTTTTCAAATGTATTTTTTAAGTTCTCTGAATCAGGGATTGGATGTCTACCACCATGAGTTTTGACTTCACTAGATAGTTCAGTTTCTAAATCTACTCTTACTGCACCTTTTATATGATTTTTTTCATAACTTCTTTTTCCATATTCTTTATCCATTAAATCAAATCTACAATCGACTATAACTAAATTTTCATTATTTAAATTTTCTTTCAACCATTTAGCATCAACTAAGTTTGTCATAAAATTTCCTCCTAAGTATATATTAATTAGGTAATGGTTTTCATACCATTACCTAATTAATATATACTTAGATTGAAGAAATTTCAATACATTATAAAATTTACTTAAAATACTGAAAATAATAACTTTTTTAGATTTCTAAAAAAACGTTTAACTTATTGGGATAATGTGTTAGAATGTTTACAAGAAAAGAAACCTTGTATACTAAATACAGCAAGATACTATTCGTGACAATTAGGAGGTTAAGAGATGAAATTTTCTTCAAGAATAAAATCAGTAGAAGCTTCAACTATAATGGAGCTATTAACTTATGCAGCACAAGCTAAAAAACAAGGAAAAAAAGTATATCATTTAAATATAGGGCAACCGGATATAAAGACTCCAGAAAACTTTTTTGAAGCTATATCTAATGACAGGGAAAACGTATTAGAGTATGCTTTATCAGAAGGGTTACCAGAACTTAGAGAAGCTATACAAAAGTATTATAAAGAATATGATATAAACTTTGATATAGAAGATATATTAATATTAAATGGTGGTAGTGAAGCTTTATTTTTCACTATGATAACATTATGTAATGAAGGGGACAATATATTAGTACCTGAACCATTTTACTCAAACTATAACAGCTTTGCAAATGCAGTTGGAGTTGAAATAAAACCTATAACTACACTTGCAGAAAACGGATTCCATTTACCTGATAAAGAGGAAATCGTATCTAAAATAGATTCAAATACTCGTGCTATATTATTCTCAAATCCAGGAAATCCAACTGGAGTAGTTTACACTAAAGAAGAGATAAAAATGATATCTGATATAGCTAAGGAAAATGATTTATGGATAATAGCAGATGAAGTTTACAGAGAGTTTGTTTATGAGGGTGAATATACTAGCTTAGGTAATGTTAAAGAAGTAGAAGATAGAGTTATAATAGTAGATAGTGTATCTAAGAGATATAGTGCATGTGGAGCTAGAATAGGTTCACTAGCTTCTAAAAATAAAGAATTTATGGGTGAAATATTAAAACTTTGTCAAGCTAGGTTATCAGTTCCTACATTAGAACAAGTTGGAGCGGTAGAACTTTACAAAACTCCAAACTCTTATTTAAAAGAAGTAAATGAAGAATACAGAGAAAGAAGAGATGTATTATATAATGAGCTTATAAAAGTACCTGGAGTTATATGTAAAAAACCAACAGGAGCATTTTATATAGTTGCTAAATTACCAGTAAAAAGTGCTGATGATTTTGTTAAATGGATGCTAAGTGATTTTGAAATAGATGGAGAAACTGTAATGCCTTGTCCAGCAGAAGGATTCTATAAAACAGAAGGTCTTGGAGTTGATGAGATAAGACTTGCTTACATATTAAACAAAGAAGACTTATCTAAGGCTGCTAAGATATTAAAAGAAGGATTAGAAGCTTACTTAAATTTAAATAAGTAAATTATAAAAGACTTATACATTTGTATAAGTCTTTTTAATTATGAAAATACTATGATATAGCAAAATATGTATCTTGTACAGTTTTATAGAGTAGTATAAGAATTAATTTTTTGAATAGATTTGATATGAGGTGATTTTTTGAATATTAAACTATTTTTGCAATTATCATGTGGTATTTTCTGGATTATGGCTTATATAATAATAATTTATAAAAGTTTTAAAGATAAAACTTGTGGTACGCCTTTTTTTGCATTAGCCCTTAATTTAGCTTGGGAATTTACATTTAGCTTTATATATCCACCAGAAAATTTATTAATGGCTAGAATTATGTTCATTTTATGGTTAATTCTTGATTTAATAATATTATATACATTTTTTAAGTATGGATATAAAAATTTAAAATGTAAAAATCTTATAACTAAGAAAGGACTATATATATTTTCTATACTAGCCATATTATTTTCAATAATATTTGTAATTTTATTTGTTAATGATATTTCGATTTTATATAAAAATAATATAATTCAAGCATCAGGATTTATTGCAAATTTACAAAATTTAATTATGTCTATATTGTTTGTAGATATGATTTTAAATAGAGGAAATACTTTAGGTCAATCAATATTTATAGCACTTTTTAAGTGGATTGGAACTTTAGCTATAGTCATTTTAAAATTTTCCAATATGTTACCATCAACAAATACAGAATTATTTATGATAATGTTAATTCAAGTATTCGACATAATTTATATATATTTAATTTTAAAAATGTCTAATAGAAAATCTAATTGAAACTTTAGACAAATTAATATAAAATTTAAAATATATAAAATGTATTTTGGGGAGGGGATTATATGTCTAATCAAGTTTTTGATAAGGGAGTAAATAGAATAGGCACAAATTCGGTTAAATACGATAAATATAAAGAAAATTTTAATACAGATAGGGATGATATAATTCCTATGTGGATTGCTGATATGGACTTTGAAACTTGTGATGAAATAACAAAAGCATTAAGTAAAAAGTTATCAGCTGGAAATCTTGGTTATGATACAGTAAAAGGTTATAAAGAAGCTGTAGTTAATTGGATGAAGAAAAGACACGATTTAGATATAAATATAGAAGATGTAGTATATACACCTGGAACTATAACATCTATAAACTTTTTACTTAAAATTCTTGTAAAAGAAAATGATAAAGTATTAGTACAATCACCTGTATATCATTCTTTCTTTAGAATATTAAATGAAAATAAATGTGACATAATTCAAAGTGAATTATTAATAAATAATAATAGATATGAAATAGATTTTGATGAATTTGAAAGAAAAATATCTACAGGAGTTAAGATGTTTATATTATGCAATCCTCATAACCCTATAGGTAGAGTATGGACGTTAGAGGAACTTGAAAGAATAGTAGAAATATGTGAAAGCTACAAAGTATTTATAATAAGTGATGAAATGCACTCTGATTTAGTATTTAAAGGATATAAACATAATTCTTTAACAAAAGTAGCTCCATATTATAAAGATAATATAGTTACTTTAACAGCACCTAGCAAAACGTTTAACTTAGCTGGATTATATATATCAAATACCATTATAACTAATGAAATTTTGAGAAATGAATATAAAAAATTATTTTCAACAGATCCTAATGTACTTGGTGCTGAAGCTTTAATAGCAGCGTATAATAAAGGAGGGTCTTGGCTTGATGAACTTCTTGACTACATTGAAAATAATTATAACTATGTAGTTAAATATATAAGTGAAAATATACCTAAGATTAAAGTAATAAAACAAGAAGGAACTTTCTTAACTTGGCTAGATTGCAGAAATTTAGGTTTAGATGATGAAGATTTAGCAAGATTTTTTATAGATAAAGCAGGACTAGCATTAAGTAGTGGAATTGGATTTGGCAATGGTGGAAGTGGATTTATGAGAATGAATATAGGTTGTTCTATATCAACTATTAAAGAAGCTTTAAATAGAATTAAAAAAGCAGTAGATAATATATAAATACTGGAGGAGTATATGCTAAAAAAATTACTAGAGATAAAAGAAAAAGATATTATAACTGTTGTTGGAGCAGGAGGAAAAACTTCTTTGATAACCTATTTAACTAAAGAATTCTCTAGTGATTATAAAGTTTTATTAACTACTACAACTAAGATATATTTACCTAAGAAAAGTGATTACAATAATATTATATTAATTGGCGATAGTAATACCCTTATTGTTAATAAGGGTATTACTATTTGTGGTAAATATATAAATAAAGAAAAAAAGGTAGTAGGTTTAAACTTTAATGAACTAGATAATATATTAAACAAATTTGATATAAGTTTTATAGAAGGTGATGGTTCTAAAAGAAAAAAACTAAAAGGATGGAGAGAAGATGAACCATTAGTACATCCTATGACAACTAAAAATATAGGTATAGTAGATATAAGTTCATTTAATATGGATATAAATAATGAAAATATACACAGACTAGAAAAGTTTTTAAGTATATGTGGTAATTATACTGATAAAGTTAACTTAGAAAATCTTAAAAATATAATTTTGCATAAAGACGGTTTATTTAAAAATTCAGTAGGTGAAAAAATACTATATATAAATAAAGTTGATGGTAAATTTAAAGAGGTTTTAGCTAAAGATTTAATAAAACTTATAAAAAAGGAAGATGACAGCATGAAAATAATATATGGCAGTTTGACTAAAAATTATTACACGAAAGGATAATTATGATAAATGCAATAGTAATGGCATCCGGCTTTTCAACTAGAATGGGTAAAAATAAATTATTAATGGTATATAGAGGGAAAACTATTATTGAAAACACTTTAGATGTATTGAAAAAATGTAATTTTAAAGAAATTATAGTAGTAAGTCAATATAAAGAAGTTTTAAGTATAGCAAGTAAATATAATTTTAAAACAGTATTAAATAAAAAAGCTTACTTAGGGCAAAGCGAATCTATAAAATTCGGAATAAAAAATAGTAGTGAATGTGATGGATATATGTTTTTTGTAGGAGATCAACCCCTATTAAATAAAATGGATATAGATAATCTTATAAAGTGTTTTAAGGATGATAATAAATATATAATAATTCCTAAATATGAGAATAAAAAAGGTAATCCAGTTATATTTCCTAGCTGTTTGAAAAATAAACTATTAATGTTAAAAAATGACGAAAAAGGTAAGAAAGTAATAAGCGAGTATGATAAAATAAAATATATACATGTACAAAAAGAAACTTTATTAGATATAGATACTAAAAATGATTATGAGAACCTAATAAATATATACAACAGTTAGTGGAGGATTTATGAAAAAAATAAAAACAGTAGATTCTGTAGGTCATGTATTATGTCATGATATAACACAGATAATACCTGGAGAATTTAAAGGAAGAGCATTTAAAAAAGGGCATGTAGTAAAAGAAGAAGATATTAAAAAACTTTTATCATTAGGTAAAGACCATTTATATGTTTTTGAAAAAGAAGAAGGAATGGTACATGAAAATGATGGTGCAATATTTTTAAAAGATATAACTGCTGGAAAAAACTTAGAATTTAGTGAAATTAAAGAAGGTAAAATAGATTTTATTTCTAAGGTAGATGGACTTTTAAAAATAGATGTTGAAAAATTATTTAAGTTAAATTGTATTGATGACATAATGATGGCAACTCTTCATAATAATTATATAGTTCATAAAGGGCTTAAAGTTGCAGGAACAAGAGTAATACCTTTAATGGTAGAACAAGATAAATTAGATAAAGCAAAAGAGATTATAGGAGAAGAAAAAATTATAAATGTAATTCCTTTTAAGAAAAAGAAAGTAGGAATAGTAACTACAGGAAATGAAGTATACCACAAAAGAATAGTAGATAAATTTGGACCTGTTATGAAGGAAAAGATGAAAGCTTATGATTGTGAGATATTAGGACAAATTATATGCCCAGATGATACATTTATAATAAAAGAAGCTATAGATAACTTTTTAAATCAAGGAGCTGAAATAATACTTTGTACTGGAGGAATGAGTGTAGATCCTGATGATTTAACTCCTGCTGCTATAAAGATGTCTGGAGCAGATATAATAACTTATGGATCTCCAATACTACCTGGAGCTATGTTTTTATTAGCTTATAATAAAGATGCTACAATACTTGGAATACCAGGATGTGCAATGTATTCTAAAACAACAGTTTTAGATGTTATACTTCCAAGAATATTAATAGATGAAAAATTAACTAAAGAAGATATAGCAAGATATGGACATGGAGGTCTTTGTATGAATTGTGAGGTTTGTACTTACCCAGCCTGTAATTTTGCTAAGTAGTTGACTAAGTTATAAATTTATTATATTATTAGAAGAGTTGTAAAATTTTATAAATTTTAGTAGTTAGAAAGGAAATAAGCGAATGTTACAAGTTACTAATGTTGGTCTTAGATTTGGGGATAAAGAGTTATTCAAAGACGTTAACTTAAAATTCACTAAAGGAAATTGTTACGGGATAATAGGAGCTAATGGAGCAGGAAAATCTACTTTCCTAAAAATATTAGCTGGTGATATAGAAGCAAATACAGGAAGTGTATCAATAACTGAAAAAGAAAGAATGTCAGTACTTAGACAGGACCACTTCAAATATGAAGAAGATACTGTTTTAGATGTTGTTATAATGGGACATGCTAGACTTTATGAAATAATGAAAGAAAAAGATGCATTATACATGAAGCCAGATTTTTCTGAAGAAGATGGTATAAAAGCTGCTGAACTTGAAGGTGAGTTTGCTGAACTTGATGGATGGGATGCAGAAACAAATGCAGAAAAATTATTAATGGGTCTTGGTATAACTAAAGACTTACACTATAAGCAAATGAAAGAATTAACAGGTGGAGATAAAGTTAAGGTATTATTAGCTCAAGCTTTATTTGGTAAGCCAGAAATACTAATAATGGACGAACCTACAAACCACTTAGATTTCCAATCAATAAATTGGTTAAATAACTTCATAATGGATTTAGAAGATTCTATAGTAATAGTTGTATCACATGATAGACACTTCTTAAACCAAATATGTACAAATATAGTTGATGTTGACTTTGGTAAAATACAAATGTATGTTGGTAACTATGACTTCTGGTATGAATCAAGCCAATTAGCATTACAATTAGCTAAAGATCAAAACAAAAAAGCTGAAGAAAAAATAGCTCAATTAAAAGAGTTCATCGCAAGATTCAGCTCAAATGCTTCTAAAGCAAAGCAAGCAACTTCTAGAAAGAAACAATTAGAAAAATTAGAAGTTGCAGATATACAACCATCAAGAAGAAGATATCCATATGTTGGATTTACTCCTGAAAGAGAAATAGGAAATGAAGTTTTAGAAGTAAATAACTTAACTAAAACTGTAGATGGTGTTAAAGTTTTAGATAATGTATCATTTAGATTAGATAGAGATGATAAGGTAGCATTCTTAGGAGATGAGATAGCTATAACTACATTATTTAATATAATAATGGGTGAAGATACTCCTGATAGTGGAGATTTCAAGTGGGGTGTAACAACTTCTCAAAGTTATCTTCCTAAAAACCACAATAAATATTTTGATGGTGTAGAGTATTCACTAGTTGATTGGTTAAGACAATATTCAGAAGAAAAAAGTGAAAGTTTCATAAGAGGTTTCTTAGGTAGAATGTTATTCTCTGGAGAAGAAGCTTTAAAACAAGCTCAAGTTTTATCTGGAGGAGAAAAAGTTAGATGTATGTTATCAAAACTTATGTTATCTAATGCTAACGTTTTAGTACTTGATGATCCAACTAACCACTTAGACCTAGAATCTATAACTTCTGTAAATAAAGGGTTAGAAAAATTCCCAGGAGTATTAATATTTAACTCTCATGACCAAGAGATGATACAAACTCTTGCAAATAGAATAATAGAGATAACTCCAAATGGAATAATGGATAGAAAAACTACTCTTGATGAATACTTAGAAAATAAGGACATACAAGCTCAATTAAAGAAAATGTATGCTGTTGAAAAGTAATTAAGAAGTTTTTAAAGCACTAACTTATTCTATATAATTTTTAAAATTATATAGAATAAGTAGTGCTTTTTTATTTAGTGAATTTTGTTGAATAAAATATAAAAATATCGAATTATAGTGTAAACAAAATTTTTATAAAGAATATTATATATTAAGGGCTAGTTATAACTAGTCTTATTAAAGGAGGAATATAATAATGAGTGAATTTTATAATAAATTTTGTTGTGAAGATAACACAGACTCAGATTATGATGATATAAAAAATAAGATTAGTAGTGTTTGTTGTAATCCTGATTCATTTATCAAAGAACAATTTACTTTAAGAACAACTGCTACAACAGGAGTTAAAACAGTTTATATAGCGAATCCTGGAATGGCATTTGTACGAGGTACAGTAATACTGAGAAACTTATCAAGAGCAACTATAAATTTTGTAGTAGATGGGTCAAATATAGTTGTAGAAGCAAATGATGAGGCAGTAATTTCCGTAGCTGCTTTAAATGCTGTAACTGTTCAAATTCTTTCAGGAGCTCAAACAGCTAGAGTTTTATTATTCTTTGATATACAATACCCTTCAATTTAACACTAAATTTGATATGACATAGTATTTTAGGCAGAGATTTATTCTCTGCCTTTTTTATTATAGTAATCTGTTCCGATAATGACAAATAAAAGTAGTGATAATATTAAATTTACTTGATTAGATTTATTAATTCCAGTTTTGCACCATAATCCAAAATGTTCACAATTATTAAATATTAAATTGAAATTTTTTTCTCCTAAACGTGATTTAGCTCTATTTACCACATCACAGGAAGATATATTAGAATTTTTATCATTATATATCTTAAAACTATTTTTACCAGCTAAAAATCTATCCATATTAGTTTGACGAATACACATATGCCTTAAAAATTTATCGTCAATTTTACCATCATAATGTATAACGCAATCATCGTTTATATATATGCCAAAATGCTTATACAATCCATGATCAACAAAAATTAAATCTCCATATTGAGCATTAGACATAAAAATTCCTCCTAAAATCATGTATATGAATATAAATTATGATTTTAAGAGGATGATGTTGCTAAGCTATAGCTTTAAAACCTTCGCCTAAAACTTCATGAACATCAGTTACAATTATAAATGCAGAAGAATCTATACTTTTAATAACTTTTTTTAAATGAACTTCTTCATTTTTAGAAACAACAACTAATAATACGTTTTTGTCTTCGTTTGTATAACCACCCTTACCTTGAAGAAAAGTAATTCCTCTTTTAATTTCTCTATTAATGCCATCTCTTAAGTTATTTGGCTCATTAGATATAATCATAAATGCTTTAGAATAGTTAAAATCAGAAACTATAGCATCTACAACTTTAACTATAATATAAAGTGCAACACCTGAATAAAGTGCAGTTTCTAAGTTTTTACTAGCTACACCTGCAGATATAACAACCATTCCGTCTAATAAAATCATAAATTTAGAAAGTGGTATATTAGGAAAAATTTTATTTAGCATCAAAGCTATAAGATCTGTTCCTCCTGTTGACGCATCCATCTTAAGAACAATTCCAAGTCCAATTCCTAAACAAAGTGCACCAGATACTGCACATAATAATACATCCTCAGTTACGTGTGTATTAGATAGTTTGGATGTAAGACTTAATATTGCTGAGAATATACTCATGCCTATAAGGGTTTTGATTGAATCTTTTATACCTAATATCTTTATTGAAAATATTACTAGAGGAATACCTATTCCTAACATAACCACAGGTATAGGGAGACCTGTTAACTTACCTAAAACTACAGATAAACCGCTAAGTCCTCCAGGAGCTATAGTATAAGGTTTTAAAAACATATTTATACCTATACTCATAAAAATACATCCTAAAATTAACCCTATAGATTCAAATAAAAATTTTTTAAAAATGTTTTCTTTCATATAACACCTCACACACTATTTATTATAATTTCGTAAAATATAGTATAACAAATTTGTGTATGTGTTGGGAATATGATTTCCTTATGATGGAATTTTCGAATAATTTATAATAATAGATAAATAGAGAAAATAAGGAAAAAGTGATATTTTATAAAAAGTGCTAAAATTCATACGGGAAAAGGTTGACATAGGTAAAAAGATAATATAATATGAATAATCGAGGGGGAGATTGGTTAAATAAATAACCAGTTTCAAAAATTATAAATTATAATATTATACATCATGGAGGAACAATATGGGGGAGAGTTCATTTTTATCGCAATTTTTAATGGTAACAGACATTAAAACAGTACTTTTTATGATTGTTTTATTAGGAACATTTTTTATAGTAAAACAATTTGAAAAGAAAAAAGTAAAGTTCTCAACGAGAACAATTTATGCAACAATTATAGGACTTGCATTAGGAATTATAATTCAATTAGTAGCAGGACTTCCAGAAGATCCATCAAAAGTAGTTTGGTTACAAGAAGTAACTAAATGGTATGGATTGTTTGGATATGGATTTATGGATTTATTAAAAATGTTAGTTGTACCTATGGTATTTGTATCAATTATAAGAGTTATAATTAATATGAAAGAAGGAGATAATTTACAAGCACTAACATTTAGATCATTAGGTATGTTGCTTGGAACTACAGCATTAGCAGCTATTATAGGTATAGTAGTTGGTAATGTAATGCAATTAGGTGTTGGAACACAAGTAACAGGAATTGAAACTCCTGAAATGAGAGAAATAACACCTCTAGTTGATACTTTAAGAGGGTTACTACCATCAAATCCTGTAGGAGCTATGGCAGAAGGAAATATCGTTGCTATAATAGTATTTGCTACTTTCTTAGGACTTGCAACAAATAGAATGAAGAAAAAATATATGGATGTTGTAAAACCATTTATAAACTTAGTAGAAGCTTTTTACAAGATAATAGTAAGTGTTGCTATGACAGTTATAAAGTTTATGCCTTATGCAGTAGTTGCATTGCTTGCAAATACAATAACTGCAAGAGGGATATCATCCATGATATCAGTTGTTGAGTTTGTAGTAGCTTTATATGTTGCAACAGCTATATTATTTGTAGTGCATTTAGTTATAGTAACTTTAAATGGATTAAATCCAATAACTTACATAAAAAATGCTGCAGAACCTTTATTATTAGCATTTACATCTCGTTCAAGTTTAGGTACACTTCCTGTAACTATAGAAGCACTTGTTAAAAATCAAGGAGTTGATGAAGGTGTATCAAGTTTTACTGCAAGTTTAGGAGCTAATATGGGGATGAATGGTTGTGCTGGTATATATCCTGCCTTAATGGCTATAACTATAGCTAATATGGCTGGAGTAGATAAAGACATAAGTTTTTATGTTATGCTTTTAGTAGTTATAACAATATCTTCACTTGGTATAGCAGGTCTTCTATGATAAATGTAAACGGGGCTACTACATCATCTATAGTAGTGGGGAATTCACTAGGAAAACTAGATAAAGAAATATTTAATTCAAAAAATGATTAAATAATTAGTAGTCCAAAATATTAAATTGTAGTCAATTTGCCACCTTAAGTAAAATTAGGGTGGTTTTTTAATACCAATTATAACATACTCTCCCAAATGTTCACAATGTCATTATCAATTTTTTTACTAGATTTCAAATACGTTGAAAGAGTAGTCTCTATGTTTTTATGACGTAATCGACTTTGTATTCCCTTTATATTGGCTTTATTCTCTAGTAAAAGTTGACCATGAAGATGGCGAAATCCATGTGCATTTATTTTTATATTAAGTACATCTTTCATTTTGCTTATAATCCAAGAGATATTTGGTGTACTCATATTATCAAAATTAGTATTAACACATACAAAATTATGATTTAACTTTTTTTCAAGTATCCACTCTCTATACAATAATAATTCATTATATAAGGTGTCTCCCATAATTATGTCACCAATTGACGCCTCAGTTTTTGTAGGAGACAATACCATTTTACCATCTCTGTATATTGCTTGTTGTCTTATACAAATTGTCTTATTTTTAAAGTCTATATTATCCCATTGTAGACCTAGTACTTCACCTTTTCTAATCCCTGTATGATACATTATCAGAAAAGGAATATAGTAATTATAGTAATTATTTTGCAAATAGTTTAATGCTTTAAGTGCATCTTCATGTGTTATTCTATTACCTTCAGTTTTTTTAAATTTATATTTTAATTTAATCATTTTAGCAGGATTATATTTCATGTATTCGTAAGGAAATACAGCCATATCCAAAGCATATTTTAATACAGTAAATATATTCTCCATAGTCCTTTTTGCAATATTTCTTTTATAGTGGGTATCCAAGAACTCTTTAACTGTAGCAGGAGTTATGTTCTTTAAGTAGTAATGTCCTAAGTATGGGTTTATATGAGCATTTATTATAACTCTATATTCTAGTTGGGTTCTATATCTACAGTTTAATAAGACATGGTTATCATACCAGTATTTTAGATATTCTGATACACTTAATTTACTTTCATTTAAAACTCTTCCTGTATTTTCAAATTCTGCTAATGCTTGTGCTAATGCCTTTTCAGCATCAGATTTACTTTTAAATCCTGCTTTAGATTTACGTCTACGTTTACCATTTTCATCTTTTGCTAGATCAAAGTAGTATTCCCAAGTTGCTCTTTTTCTAACGCTTCCTTTCATTTCATCACCTCGAAATTTAATATAGCACATAAATTTATTTTAATTCAATAGCATAAAATGGAGGAATTTAGATATATATGTAGAATTAATTATAAATATGCAAAAAGCATAAAAATATATTATAAAATGCAAAGGAGTAATGTAAAATGAAAATAATTTTAAATCAACCTGTAATCGGTAATAAAAAAGGTGAGTGGCTTTTATTACAAAAGGAATTTAATAGTGACTTAATTCCTATGGAAGGATATCTTGTAGAAGATGCATTGTGGGACAAGGAAAAAAAAATAGAAGAAGTTCTACTAAGTTTTAATGATAATTGCTATTATGTAACTATGGAAGCAATTAAATTTACTGATAGCGCAACAATGACTATAGCTGAATATAAAGATATGGCAAAATTGCATGGATGGAAATAATAGAAGATTAATTAATACAAGAAAGGAGTTAATATGTGCAAACTAAAATTTTATGAAGGAAGAATAATACAATCAATGTCAAAATGTAAAAATAATTTATGTGGCAAAGAAATAGGATGGTATAATTTTTTTCCTCAACCTATAGGTAATGGGAAATTTATTAAAGATAATGTTGGATTAAATGACAATGTATCATCAGCTAATATAAAAATAATAAATGAGTATGAAGATAAATTAGATGTTGAGGTACATTATAGATGTAGATTTTGTGATGAACCACATGAGGTTAAGGGTATAATATTTAAGAAGGACAATAAGTTGGTATTTGAAGAAGATTAATTATTTTTTTAATATAGAAAGGTGGCTATTTAGCTGCCTTTTTTATTTGATATAATGTATTTATGAAATAAAAAATAATTTTGTGGTATAATATGGAAATGAAAAGGAGGGGAGTTATGGATAAATTTTTAGAAATTTGGACAAAATCTTTAGATAATGGAGAACATAAGAAATTACTTGAAATAGTTTTAAGTATATTTATTCTTATATCGCCAAGCTTTTCTTTTGTATTTATGTATAAGCGAGATTTATTTAATAAACTAGATAACATTAAGTTAATTTTACTTTGTCTAACAATAAATATAAGCTTATTTTTAGTTTTTTACTTTTTAATTTTATGGGAAAGTTATCAAAATAAATTATTGATTGAGTTGAGAGGACTTTTAGAAATAAAGGAAAATGAAGGAAATGATGAAGCATTAGAAGAAAATGATCAAGAACAAAAGGATAAAGTTAGGGAAGCGAAACTTGAAACTCTAATTAAGGTTACATATCTAATCTTTATGGTATCGATATTTCCTTTTGTAACTTATATATTAAATTACTTTACACATTGGGATGATAATTATAATAAAACTATACATAGTTATTATGTGATGGTTTTAACCATAGTAGTCGTAAGCTTTTTTAAAGGTATAATATGCACATTTAAGCTAAAGCGTATAAGTAAAGAACTAAAAGAACATGATATTAAAATTAATATATGGTAAAGAATAGATGTTAGTCAATTTAATTATAAACTAGTATTAAGTATATAAATCTTAATATTATTTTCACTTGTAAATACTCAGAATTTCATATTTATCAAATATAGTATTTTCAATATACTCATAAATAAAAATGACTAATTGTCACAACTATTTTATTTATGAGTATATAATATCATACAAATATAATCTAACATTTAAAAAATCTATACGCTGCATATCCATCTATAGAACATGATGCTTTGTTTGATATATCATATCCAAAATGATTAAGTTGATCTCTCAATTTATTTCTTGAAATATTTGTATCTAATATATCATTAAAAAAGTCATGTAAATCTTCTATAGATGTATATCCATTTACATGTTTTCTCGGTAATTTAGCTACTTCTTTATTATTCAATATATTATTTTCAATATATTTTCTTATCTTAAATTCTTTTTCATCAACTTTAACTCTATTAAACATGAATATTTCATTACTAGTTAACATGAAATTAAGATGATTATTTAGTATATTTAATATATATATAAATGTACTATTAGCATAATTTTCTTTATTATCAATTTCTTTATTTAACAACAGAGAAGTTAAGTTTTTTCTATACCTTAAATCTAAACTATAGATTAAATCACAAATAAAATTAGAAGCATAATTTTCTTGTTTCATATAATATACTAATTTATCTAATCTTTGAACATTATCTAATTGATCTAATATATCGATTAATGTATCTGCTAATGTATTTTTAATTAATGTAAATTTACCTTTTATAATATTTATGTTCTTATTATCTTTAAAGAAATCTTCTATTGATTTTCTTATTGCTATTTTTGTATGAGATATACTACTTAGACTATAATCAGATAAATTATTATTAAGACTATCATTAAAGAATTTAATTTGATGCTTAGTTAATATCTTTTCTAAATTATTAAATATATATTTATATAATTCAAATGAACTATAAACTAATTCACTATTATTTTCTAGCAATGTATCTAATATATGGTTATTATCTTCTATAATTCCATCTTGAACTACATAATCATAACTATTACTATCATTTGAATTATTATAGCTTGAATCTAATCTAAAATTATTATGAATAACTAACTGTGCTTTTTCTTTGCCATTTTTATTTTTTTTTCTGATAACATGATAATCATCATTTCTACCTTCATAAGCTTTGTTAAGAGCATGATTAGCTATAACTTTGTTTATATATTTTTTTACATTATCAGCTATATTTATATCTGATAATATTTTTTTGAAATCATCTATATCTGTTATATCTAAATTAAATGATTTTTTTAATGATGTATTAAATGATTTATTATAACCACATAATAGTTCAAAACATAATAGTCTAGCTTGTGAGCGATGATCTTCTTCAAAGTATCTTTCATGTAAACAACTTTCTAATTTACTCATATAAGATTTTTCTGCACCTCTAAATAGAGTGGAGAATGGGTGGAAATTAGTTGAATCTACTTTATCATATTTTAGGTAAAATCCATGTAATTCTTTTGACTTTCCATTTGGATTTTTTAAACATTGTTTTAGTTGATATTTATCATCTATATCTTTAAACGTCATTCTAACCATTTCGTCAACTATACCTCTATTGTCTATATCATATAGATAATTATCTAATACTTCGACTATTTCATACTCATACTCTTGTTTAGTATTTAATACTTTATTTGGGTTTTTGCATGTTTTTAATTCTTTTATATCTCCAATTGATTCAATTTTTTTATCTCTTAATCTATTTAATTTTAGTAATTCATCTATATCAAACATATACTAACCTCCTAATTAAAATAAAAAAATACTACTAAATTAATTAAAATCTAGTAGTACATATTTATATCTTCATAAATTTTCTTAGAATTAGCTAATGATCCATGAAGGCTACCATTACCATTTATAACACATAAATCTTCTAATTCATCTATTTGTATCCAATCATTTTGTAATGCATCATCACAATTTACAAATGAATAATCATTTTGTTTAATTGTAGATGTAAATATATATCCATCTTCATATAATTTATATTTATTATAGCTATAATACGTTTCAATTTCTTTATAAATAGTTTCTATATTTTCAAGTATATAATTATAATTTATATTATCTTCATTAGCATCAAATAAATCTAATGAATTGAAAAAAGTAGGGTATAGACAATAATCTTCTAATCCTTCCATTTCATTTTTTAATTTAGATAATATATATTCAGCTGATTCACAATTACTATTTCTATTGTTTTTAAAATTTATTATATCTTCCAATTTATTTATTATATTTTCTAATACTTCATATTGTACATTTTCCATAAATCATCTTCCTTTGTAATAAGCTAGTTTTAGTTTGTATGTTACATGCTTGAATTGATTTTCTATATAATCAATATTTGAATCTTTATCGTTTAATTTATCAATGATTGGTTTATAAAATTTAGTATCACAATCTAAGATTAGATCAAGTAATAGATCGCTTGTTTTATTATTCTTTTTTATAAATTCTATTAATGTATTAAATATTTGTTCATTTGTTCTTTGAGACAATATAATATCTAATGACTTCTTATAATCAGATGTTAATTCTATAGATTCTAACTTAGAATCTTCATTCAATTTAATTTTTACATTTTTATCTATACTTAATTTTCTAATAAATCTATCTCTAATTTGTGCGTCTGTTTTATAATTTCTCGTAGTTGCAGATTTTAAATAATATCTTTGATTTGAAGTTAATAAATTCAAATTCTTAGCTAGATAAGATATTATATTTCTATTATTTGGTTCATTAGTATATAAGCAATTATATTCATCTGTATCATATATACCTAACTCATCAGAACCATTATAATTTTGACTTTTATAAACTATATAATCATATAAATTCATTACCTCATCCTTGTTAGTAGATATAGTACTATCAAAATTTGCAAATTTAACAGTTTCATATTTCCATACCGTTTTTCCATTTATAGTAGTTGATTTAGCTATGACAGATGATAATTGATTCTTTTGTAATCTTTTCATATTTTTATTAACTATTATAGTAAGAATAGTTCCACAAAATTTATTAGAAGTTTGTACATTTTTAAATTGACTTTTTATATAATTAAATCCAAGTTTATTTTCTAATTCTTTAAGAGTGGAGTAAAGTTCTGTATATACTAGAGTTTCATAAAACTCAAAATCATTAAACTCATTTATATCACTATAGTATATTTGTAGTAATTTTTTTCTTATAGATGAACATAATATGTTTAAATTTGATAGAGGATTGTCAACACTAGCTTTTAAACTTAAATATAAACCTTCACTATGTTTCCAGTTCACAGTATTATTAAAGTCCTTTTTATGATGATAGTTATTTAAATAAATATTATAAGAGTTTTCAATTATTGTGGTAGTTATATCATTTATGTTCTTGCATTCTCTTATTTTATCTAACATAATATTTGTTTACCTTCTTTCGCATATTTTTATTGACAAGTGTAAACAATATCTATATACTTATAAGCAAGTTGAAGTTGTTGCAGCAACTAAAACTTAGATATTATTTACAATTTGAATAGTTTAAAAATTAATCTGTTATCTCAACTTGATACTTATACATTGCAGTGTATAATTTGGTTGGTATAACATGTTTGTATAAATCAGCTACATATTTAATGTGTAGTTCTTTTTCATGTTTATAACAAAAAAAAGCATCTTTAATTGTATTAAACATGCCTAATTGTTTGTTTGTATTGAATTTTGATATTCTAGAAATATATTTATTTTTTTTCTTATTATAAGTCACCCCGATTGGATATTTTCCTCTAATAGAGTTAGATTTAGTAAATAAAATATTTATAGACTGAGGTACAAATACACAGGTATCTTCACTATATATTTTATTTCCTTTACTTAATATATCTTTATCTAAATGTAATTTTTCATCTTTAAATTCATAATAGTTTTCATGATACCATTTTGCGAAATTTTGGAAATTATGCCATTTTGAATCTACGTTACAATCTGTATAAGTAGGGTATAGTTTGTGATATTTTTTGCTATAACATCTTTCAAGCATATGATACCAGCATCTATATGCATTAGTTGGAATTCCTTTTATTTTAGATTGATATTTACCTATACCTAAATACCCAACCCCATACGCAACAGGATTATAAGGGCATTTAATTAGACCTTTTAAAAAATTATGGTAAGTAGCGTAAGTATAGTAATCATATTTTTCAAAATAAACTTTAACTTTATCAACAGAAACATAATCAACAATTTTCATTTTAGATCCATAAGTGTTATATCTGACTTCGCCAATTCTATCTGTACGTTTATTCATATCTACATCACCTCGTTTTTTAAGACTCTAATAACTCTATTTGCATTAAGTTCATTTAGCCAAATTATTGGAAATGTTTTATCTGGATTAGCACTATCAGTATTGTATTTAAAGTTTTCTTCTGCCCATCCACGCCAACTATTTTTTAATGGTATTGATTTATCAATTACAGTATTGTATATATTTAAGTTATTCATTTTTAAAGTTGGATCTGTACATACGTCTAATATAGTTTTATTAACTCTTTCAACATCCATATTTAAGTAATTTGCTAAGTCTAAGCTATTACATAATTTACCATGTAAGATATTTTTTCCTTTTTGATTTACTTTTTTAGTACCAAAATTAGTGAAATGGAGCTTATTGTTTCTTTCATTGTAATAACCTAATTCTTCTTGATTAATTAATGCATCTCCAGATACAAAAGTTTTAACTTCTACAGTAGTTTTATTTAGTATATTTTTTTCACTTGCTATTTTCATATTTTTTGACCTTCCTTTTCTTTTATTAAATTTATAATTGTTCAATTACATAAAAAAAGAACTAGAAATTAATCTAGTTATATTACTTAAGTAGTTTTTATAAATACATCATTGATATCTAAATTTAATAAATCAATTAATTTTAATAATTGATCTGTTTTATAGGGAACTTTACCTTTACGATATTTCCAACACGATATTCTTGATACATCTAACAATTCACATATTTCATTAATTGAATAAGGGGATTGAGATATCTTTTTGTTTAAGAATTCATTATTTACTTTCATTTTTACCTCCATAAATGTATTAATTTTATTAACTTATCTTTATAAAAAAATGGATAGTTAATATGAAATTAATCACATTAACTATCCATTGTATTTTATAATTTATCTGTTAACTTTAAAAAGAGGTTATTTAAAACCCCCTTCATATATATATCTCTTTAGAATGACTTTTTCGGCTACCTTTTGGACACACTAATCCTTTGGTATAACACTTCTAATTTTAAATGTAAATAATTATTTTCCATTTATATTTATTGAAAAATGATGTATAATAATCTTAAGAGAAAAAAGATTGTAAGATTAAGAGGATTGCTCCCCTTAATCATTTAGCATTAATTCAACCGATTACTTAAAACTATTGATTAATGTTATGATACTTACTAATAAGTTTATGCAGGCTATTAGTAAGTTTAACTTAATTTCTGTTGAAACTTTATTATTCTTTTTTCTCTATATAAATTTTCATAATTTCAATTAAAACTGTGATTTTAAATATTTTATATCTTATTTCTTTTACAATATTATATAAAATATAAACCATTAATTAGTCGTTTTAGTAATCGCAATTCTCATAATATGAATCATTATATTCATTTTGATTATTTATTATTTGGGTTTCATATATATCATCCATACTTTCAATATAAAGCTCTTCATCTAAATCTTCATAATTTATATTGGTTTCTTCTACTTCTTCATCGTCACTTTGAATTTCATATTGATTATCATCTAAAATTTCATTATCATTTTCTATCATGAAATTTTCAGTATTATTATAACTAAATTTTTGATATGAAGCCATATTTTCTTTATTTGTTCTTTTTGCATCAAAGGAAGTCCAATAATTATAGTTGTAATTATAATTTTCATCAACTTCTATTTTTCCTTCAAGTATCATTTGTTTATTATAATTTATTTGTTCTTCCGTTAAGTACATATCTGCTAAAGCTATTTTCGGATCTAACTTCCTAAATGGTTTATTTGACTTAACGCACTTATAAATAGATACATAGTTTGTATTTGTATATGCATTTCTGATTTTATTTCTAATTCTTAAACATTTTTTATCTAAAGCAGTTAATGATAAACCTAACTTTTCTGCAACTTCTTTTTTTGATAAATCGACTTCACCTGTTTTATTAAATTTTAGAGAAATATCAGAGCATATATTACGAACATCTAATATAAATTGTTTTTGATTTTTATTTAAACAATTTATTTCAAGAATATCTTGATCTGAATAATATTTATATTCAAGACCAAACCATCCAAATAAGATAATGTTTTCTTTATTAATATATTTTGCATTTATTCCTTTAACATGAAATCTATAATATTTTAATTTTCTTTTTAAGTTTCCAAACTTCCATATAATTCTTTGATTAATATATTTAATTAATTGTTTTTCATCTAGTTCTAAATTTAATTTATCAAAATCAATAGAGTAATTTAATATATTAAATATTAATTCTTTATCACTCTTAATATTATTTGTAGCAATATCGACACATTCTAAATAGTATTTATAGTATCTATACATATAATCTATATCGATATCAGTTAAATCACAAGTAGGCAATTTAAGTATAGCTATAATAAGATCTTTATTACTTACTATTTTACTGAAATATTTAACTTGACTTTCATCTTTAGGTTTAAAGTATTTATTTAAATTTAAATTATTAGAAAGTATTAAATTATGAACTCTATAGAAATCTTTTCTACTAACATATCTTAAATTTCCAGTAGAATAATATTCATTAATATCTACAGTCTTATATTCAGGATTAAGTTTTCTATAAGAATTTAAATTAAAATCTTTTAAACTATTTGATATATTATTTATAATCTGACTGAAATCTGGATAATTTCCATATTGATTTAATTTTCTAACGAAACACTTTGTAATACTTCTTTGACTTTTTATATCTTTACTTTGAATAGTGTAGTAGTTTCCTAATTCAGATTTAAGTTTTGCACTTATATAATCTACACTATCAGTATAATTTTCTTCTAATAAATAATTTTTTGCAATACATCTTTCATATATTTCGTTTATTAACGCGTCTGTATTATCCTTGTAATCTTTTATCATACTTATCTCCTTTTGCTTAATTACAGAGTAGAGGTACAACTATAATTTTATACCCCGTTATAGTCAATTTGCTTATCTTCTTGATAATTTATTTTTTTACTTACTTTTACGACTTTAGTTTCAACAGCATTTAATTTTATATCAACTACATCAAATCTATCATTCATTTCTTGTTTTATATCTTTTATTTCTTGTTTCATTTCATTCATATCACTTTGAACATCTTTTAAATCTTTTTGCATATCTAAAAGTATTTCTAGTATTTTATTATCCATCTTACATTCCTCCTTGGAATTATTTTTGTGATTTTAATATAGTCCAATAGGTATATTTTTTTGGTTTTCCATCAACTCTCTTTGAAGTAGTAATTTGCTTTATAAGATATTTTAATTTTAAATCATTTTCTAATATGCTATTTAAAGTTTTTACTGTAGCTTTCTTTGTAGATTTTTTTATTTTATTAGATATTTCATTAAAATTAGCTTTAATCATATCTGATATTAATTGTTGTTCATCTTCTAATATCTTTTTATCAACTAAAGAATCTAAATAATTAATTAATTCACTTTTCTTTGATTTATTAACAATTTTATCATCTAAATAATTATTTTCACTGAAAGTCTCTTCTACACCTAACCACTGCAATTGCTCCTTTATATAAGCGAAATCACCTTCATTAGTAAATTTATCATACATATATTTAGCAAATGCATAATCTTTTTGTAATCTTATATATCCAAACTTATTTAATTCATATCCATTGTCCAATACCCTAAAAAGATCAGGTTTAACTAAATGCCCACAATCACTATATTTTACTTTAAACTCATCTATATTATTTTTGAATAGATTAACTTGCTTAAATTTTTCATTATAAACGGTATTAATCAATCTATTAAATGAATTTCTTGTAAATGTATTTAAATATAAATTTATAGTTCTGGCATTATTTATATTTACTCTTAATCTACCAATTTCTTGTATTAAAGTAGTTTGGTCATATGAACTCAATACTAAATGTTTTATCTGTTCATCATTTATATTTACTCCATTATCAAGAACTTTTGTGGTGATTAATACTTTAGTTGAAAATGTGTTATTAACCAATATATTTTCAATTTCTTCATCTTTGTTTTTTGCATCAATATATGAACATGATATACCCTGTATTTCTAATTTAGATTTAATTTTTTTACCATCATTTTTACTTTTAACAAATATTAACCACTTATCATTACTCAAATCATTTTTTATTGAAGTTACTATTGTGTCATCTTTTTTAAAGTACTTGATATTTAAATAACTATAATCTATACCACTCGAATAAGTATAAATATCTCTTATAGAACCATCTTTAAATATTTTTCTCATCTCATTCATAGTAGCAGTTATAAATATTCTCGTAGATACAAACGAACTCCATCCATTAACTAATAGCTCATATGCATATTCTGTTTCGCCATTGAAAGATGCATCTGTGAGAAAGTAATGACTTTCATCACATACTATATATTTAAATTCATCCAAATAAAAATCAGTGCCTTTTATAATGCTTTCTTTGTATTTACGACCTAAAGACTGATAAGTAGTCACATGAACGTTCTTAATATTTTTCAGCTTTTCAACTTTATCTTTATCTAATTCAACTTTTGAATTTTTATCGATTTTAAAATAATCTTTATACATATCATATTTTTTTAATAAAGATATTTTTATTTCATTTGCTAATTCTATTCTATTACATATATATAATAATTTAGAATCATTAATTCTATCTATAAATCCATCGGTTTCACGATCACCTAATATATAATAAGTTTTACCAGTACCAGTTTGGCTTTCTATTAAAACAACATCAGACTCATCCCACTTTTGTTCATCTTTTAGAGAAATGACTTCATTAATATATCTTAAATTTAATTTCTTTCCTACCATTTTCTTATACCTTTCTTTATATATGACAAATTAAAAATGTATCCCTAAAATGCAATTTACTATAAATATAGTATATTACAAAAAATGGATACAATCAATAATTAAAATAAATTAAATTGCAAAGACTTGCCATTGAATAAAAATTGGTTTTTATTTTTATGAAATGTAATTGAAAAAGGTTTTGATTGACTTTTACAAAAGGCATAGACAAAAGATATTGATACTTTTAGAAAAAGTATATCAAAAATACAACCCTGATCCATGAACAAGTCATGTATCTATCCCTTTGTTAAGGGATAATATATATTTTGTTATTTGAAAAGCGAATATAATAAAAATAAAATTTACCAAAATGTGACAAATAAATTGGTTAATGATATCATATAATCATAACAAAAAAGGAGAAATTCAGCATATGAAGAAACTATTTAATAAGAAAAATTTAAAATTAATAATTAAGCATGGTGGAGGATTTATATTAGGATCAGTATTATCCTTAGTAATCATGGCTATAGGGACATGTGAAATTTCAAATCAAAATGAAGAATATAAGCAAAAAATAAGTTCTATGGAAGTTGCAAGTGAAATGAAAAGTAATGAAATAGACAAATTAACGGCTAAATTAGATCAAGCTAAACCTTGGTTTGATATGAATAAAGAAGAACAGAAAAAACTTGAAAAGGAAGCAGATGAAGCGGAAACAGCTAGATTAAAAAATGAAGCAGCAGAAGAAAAAGAAAAACTAGAAGAGAAAGCAACAACTCTATCAAATGGTAACTATGTATCAGGTAAAGATTTCAAAGAAGGAATATATAATATAGTAGCTATAAATGGCAATGGTAATGTTTCGAGTAGTAATCTATACGATGGGGGAATAAATGCGGTAATGGGTACTTCTGGTGGAATGTATCAATCAGAATATAAAAATATAGAATTACCTTCTGGTACTAAATTATCTATAGATTCTGTACAAATAAAATTAATCCCAAGTAACTAATAACTCACTTAATTGTGGGTTATTTTTATTTAAAATGATTATTTTTAAGTTGATAATTATAGTTGTTAACTTAAATTATACAGTTTTTGACATGTAAACAGTACTATATATATGTAAGAGTAGTTTGTTATTTCTTTTACTTTTAATATTTGACCTCCTTCTTATTATTAATAAGTATGAATTAATTCATGCTTATTTTACATATATAAATACTCAGATATGATAGTTTCATAGTTGACTAGAATTGAGGCAGAACAAATTACTATCTAACGATACTTGAATCAAAAGAGAATATAGTTTCTTCTAATCTCTTTTTTGATTTCTTTAATAATATTTCAAGTTCAGGAACAAAATTTTTATTTAATTTATGAATAAAAATAAAAGGTTAATTAACGTCAACTTTTTTATTAGTGGTAGTATTATTTACTAAATTAAGAGATAACATATTTTTCAATGTTATCTCTTTTACATATTTTTGATCAAAGGTAGGTGTTAATGTAATGTGTTAATAGATAAAGAATATATAAAAAAACAAATTGAAAATGAATGTAACATAAGAAAAATAGATATTGAAATAGATGATGAATTACTAGATTTAATAATAACTATAGTTTTAGATGCAGAGTTATATGATCTTATATTAAGATTAAATTTGTAGAGTTTACTTATATTTGTTTTATTTAGACAAAGTAAAGAATATTACATTGGATGGATTAGAAAATTATCTAGGAGTTATAGAATTATTCTTTTAATTTAGCGGATCATCAATTTTCTTATGAAATTTATGTTACAAATAAGGAAAATGAAGAAATAGAATTTAAATTTACAGAATTAAAAAATTGGAAGGCGAAGTTATATAATGGCTTTAATGAAATGTTGTGCTAGATGTCAAAAGATAATTCCGATTGGTAATACTTATTGTAATGATTGTAATAAACTATATATTAAAACAAAAAGAGAAGGTTACAAATATTATAATAAAAATAGAAGAGATAAAGAATCTCAATCATTCTACAATAGTAAGGCGTGGAGAACTATAGCAACACAAATTAAATTGAGAGATAAATGTTTGTGTTTAGTATGTTTATCCAAAGATAAAATAAAGTATAAAGATGTTATACATCATATTGTTCCTATAAAAGAAAACAAAGAGTTATCCTTGACACCAAAAAATCTAATATCTTTATGTGATAAATGTCATAAACAGATACATTTACAGTATGATAAGAGTGATAAGTTAAAGCATGATATGCAAGACAAACTAAGAGAAATAGTTAACAATAGTATATTCAAGAGATAGATATCCATGTCTATCTCTTTTTTAGTTACAAAAAATGTTTGGGAGTGAATGTGTTAATGAAGAGATGTAAGGTGTGTGGAAAAAAACAAAGTTATTTAAGAAAAGGATTGTGCCACAAACACTATTATCAAGTTAGAAAGTATGGCGAATTATTAGATAATGATGCTACTACTAGATTAGATAAACATAAAGTAGTATCTAATGAAAATTACGATGAAGTAATAGTTACTGATAATAAACATAATGAAGTAAAAAGATTTAAAATAGACAAAAAAGATACTGATAAAGTATTAAGAATTAAATGGAGTTATGTATTTAGAGATAATTCTTTTGTAAATAGAAAGACCAATTACAGATTAGAGTATTACTTATTAGATATAGATAAAACAAAAAATAAAATTATATTTATAAATAATGATAAGTCAGATTTTAGAAGAAGTAATCTAAAAGTTGTTACCATTAAAGAATATAAAAAACAATTTAAGCATGTTAATAATACAAGTGGAATAAATGGTGTTTCTTTTGACAAATCAAAAAATAGATGGAGATCTAAAATATCTCATGCAGGAAGAAATATTAATTTAGGGACATTTCAGAATAAAGAAGATGCAATAAAAGCAAGGAAAGATGCAGAAAACTTATATTTTTAATTAAAGAAGATATAAAAATTATCAAAACAAATTGAAAGTATATAGATTAAAAAATTAATTTTGGTAGGGGGATGTAAAAAGTTTGTAAGTAGGGAACCGAAAAGCGTGGAAGGAATGACGCTTAAGAAATTTTGATAAAAATATTAAAAAGTTGAACATGATAAGAAATCTAACTAATATAAACATAAGGTAGGTGAATTTATATATCTAGTACTAATGAATATTATAAACAATATAGAAGAGCAGAACGTTCTATGAAAAATGGTGATCGGGAAGATATGATAGACACAAAAATCCTAGTAGAATTTAAAACTAAAAAAATAACATTAGCACAATTTAAAAAGTACTATAAGAATAGACTGACTAATAAAGAACAAGAATTGATATTTAACAATTGTTTAGATCTATTAACTCTAATAGAAAATAATAAAAAGATACTTGAATTGGAAGGAACATATATTAAGAACGTAACCGGAGTACTAAAAGTTAATCCCGCTAAAAAAGAACTAAGAGAAGATTTAAAAACATTTACTAATATGCTAACGATATTAAATGCAACTATTAATCAAGAAGATAATGAAGATATGGATGTATGGTTAAATGGATAAACGAATAAGACAAAGAATTATTAATTTAACTAAAGATGTAAACAATAGCATGATAGTAAATGATGAGTTGTTAGATTCTCTATTATATTTACAAGGATTAAAGTGGAATGATGATAAATATTATTTTGATGAAGAAGAAGCTAGAAGATTTGTTAAGTTTTCACAACGACTACATTTAGATAAAGGGAAAAAAGGAACTAATATAGAGTTATTAGTATTTCAATTTGAAATATGTACAGATATATTATGTGTTAAAAGAAAAAGCGATAATCTAAGAAGGTTTAGAGAAGCACATATTAATATACCTAGAAAAAATGGAAAGTCATTTGTTATAGCATTAATAATAACATATCTGTACTTCTTTAGAACTGAATATGGTGCAGAATATATAATAACGGCAAATACAACAAAACAAGCATCATTATTATATAATTCAATTAAACATTTTATTATTAATAGCCCATTAAAGAAAAGATGTAAGATAACCGATTCTCAAAAAGTAATATACAGAAAAGATGAGAATTCATATCTTAGAGTATTGTCTTCCGATGCTAAAAATGCAGATAGTTACGCAGACTTAGTGTTTTGTATGGATGAAATACATGAAGCACCAGATCAAAAACTATATGATAAACTTAAAACTGGACAAGGTATATTTAATGAACCTTTAGGTATAACAATAACAACTGCATCGAGTGGGGAAAATCCTTTGAATTTAGAAACTGAATTATATAATTTATCCAAAGCTATTGAAAACGAAGATTACGTTGACGATAGCTTTTATTATGCTATTTTTGAAGCTAAACAAGATTGTTCTTTAGATGATGAAAATGAATGGTATAATGCAAATCCAGCATTAGGGAAGTTTAGAAAATATGAAGATTTAAAGAACTTGGCACTAAGAGCAATGCAATCTAAGACAAGAGAAGCGAGTTTTAGAAGATTCTTTTTAAATCAACATGTATCAACTGAATTAAATGGTGCTATCAATATGATATTGTGGAATGAAGCATTAAGAGATATTAAGTATGATGAAGTTAAACATCTTCCTAGTTGGTGTGGATTAGACTTGTCAAGTTCTAAAGACATTACAGCATTTGTACAAGTATTTTATGATGAAGATAGAGATAAATATATTGTATATCCTCACCTATTTACACCTAAAGGAACACTAGATGAAAGAGAAGAAAGAGATAAAGTACCTTATAATATATGGAATAAACAAGGTTATATAAATACTTTAGAAGGCAATTATATTAACTTTAATCAGTTACATGGATTTATTAAAGATACCAAAAATGTACAACAAATATTATTTGATAGATGGGGATCACCGTAAACTCAATCTGCATTAGAAGAAGATTTTGATTTAGTTGGATTTGGTCAAGGTTTTAGGAGTATGTCTCCAGTAATTAGAGAATTTGAAAATTTATTAATAGATAAAAAAATTGAAATAGCTAATAATGAATGTTTTACATGGATGGCAAAGAATGTGACAGCAACATTAGATGACGCTGGCAATATAAAGTATTCTAAAGCAAAATCTAAAAATAAAATAGACGGTATTATAGCTATGGTAATGGGATTACATGGTGCAATACAAAGAGAAGAAAAAGTAGATTATAATGAATCAATTAATAATTATCTTAAAGTTATGGGGTGGTAATTATGTCATGAATTGAAAGGTAGGTGAATAAATGGGTATAAAAAATTTTGTCATCAATGTATTTAAGCGAACAGATTTTTATAAGAATCATGTAAATCAGTTATTTAAAGCTAATAATTTAACTATTAGTGACGAAGAAAAAATTTTGCTTAAGAATTTAGGTGTAAATGTAAGCGATTTAAATAATGATGTTAAAGGTGAAGTTACTTATTTTACATGTATGAAAGTATTATCAGAGAATATAGGTAAATTACCGCTTAAATTATATCAAGAAAGCAAAGAAGGTGTTAAGTTAGTAAATGATGATAATTTAAATATGATTAGATTGAGACCTAATCCATATATGACTGCTACTACATTTTGGGGAACTATGGAAAACTGTAGAAATCATTATGGAAATGCATATGCTTATTTAAACTTTCAAGGTTCTAAGTTAAAGGATATGTGGATATTACATCCTGAAAATGTAAGAGTTATGATTGATAATGGGGGATATTTCGGTAAAGATAATGCAATATGGTATGTATACTATGATTCTAAAAGTAGTAATGAATATGTCATAAATAAAGACAATATATTGCATGTTAAATCATCAAATACTTATGATGGTATTGTAGGAATATCAGTTAGAGATATATTATTTAATACGATTGAAGGTTCATTAGAACAACAAAACTTCTTAAATAATTTATATAAAAATGGTATGACTGGTAAAGCTGTATTACAATATACGGAGGATTTAGATGATAAAGCTGTAGCAAGATTGGTTAAAGGAATACAAGGTTTTGCTAATGGTTCAAGTAATGCAGGACAAATTATACCACTTGAATATGGATTAAAAATAACACCTTTAGATTTAAAGCTAACAGATGCACAATTTGCAGATTTAAAGAAATATAATTCATTACAGATAGCTGCGGCATTCGGTATTTCTCCAAATTTTATAAATGATTATAGTAAATCCAGTTATTCAAATAGTGAAATGCAACAATTATCATTCTTAGTAAATACTTTACAGTATATATTAACTCAATATGAACAAGAAATAACTTATAAATTATTATCTAATAATAAGATTAAACAAGGTTATTATTTTAAATTCAATGAAGGTGCATTATTAAGAACAGACTTAAAAACACAAGCAGAAATAATTGCAATGTTTACCAATAATGGTATAAAAACTGCAAATGAATGTAGGTTAATGTTAAATATGCCAACTAGACCAGATGGAGATAAACTTATTGTAAATGGTAATTTTATACCACTTGATATGGTCGGAAAACAATATATGAAAGGTGGTGAAAATATAAATGAAAAACAACAAGAGTAATCTTAATGAATTTTTAAAAATTAAAAATATTACAGATAATAGTGCTGATTTATATTTTTATGGAGATATAGTTAGTGATTATTATGATTCATGGGATGATACAGATCAATATCCAGAGCAAATAATAGACTTCTTAAATGAAGTTGGAGATAAGAATTTAAATATATATATAAATTCTCCAGGAGGAAATGTATTTGCCGGAATTGCAATATACAATATGTTAAAACGTCACAAAGGATATAAAACGGTTTATATTGATGGGATAGCAGCAAGTATAGCTAGTGTTATATCTATGTGTGGGGACAGAATAGTTTGTCCTTCAAATGCTTACTTTATGATACACAAGCCATTATTATCAACATATGGTAATGCTAATGATTTAAGAGAGATTGCAGAAACTTTAGATAAACTTGAAGAAGGTATATTAAATATATATAAAACTAAGTTACAAGAAGGTGTTGAATTAGAAACTATTAAAAAAATGGTTGATGAAGAAACTTGGTTGATTGGAGAAGATGCAGTTAAATACTTCAATATTGAAGTTTCAGATAGAGTGAATGTAGTAGCTAAATGTAATTCAGATTACCTTGATAAGTTTACTAAAACACCTAAAGATTTAATTTCAATTAAAGTTGATAATAAAGAAATAAAAAGCAAACAAGATATAGAACATGAAAAAGAAATGTTATTACTAGAACTAGATTTAATGTAGTTCTTTTTTTATGTTCAAATTTAAAAATGAAAGGAAACGTGTGATATATGAATAAAGAAATGAGAGAAATATTAGAACAAATAGAAGGTAAGAAAGTACAAGCTAAGAATTTAGTTGTTGAAAATAAAATAGAAGAGGCTAAAGCAATGAAAAATGAAATACAAGGATTACAAGATAAATTTAATCTATTGAAAGATTTAGAAGATGGGCAAATAAAAGATGTTGAAAATATGGCAGAGATAACAGGTAAAAATATAAAAGAAGCAGATAAAATAAAACAAAATAATAATGAAGTATTTGCTAAGTATATTAAAAGAGAAGCTTTAACATCTAAAGAACAAAATTTATTATTAGTTGATGTTAAAAATGGAATGAGTGAAGGTACTAAGTTAGATGGTGGAGCTTTAGTACCATTTGATGAAGATTGTTCAATAATAACATTAAGGGAAGCAAATGATGCACTTCAAAATTTAGTTACTGTAGTACCAGTTAAAACTTTAGCAGGGAAAAAGACAGTAAGAAAAAGACGAAGTGGAGGAAGTAATTTTAAGAAAGTGGGAGAAGGTCAATCAATAGGAAAAGGTAATACACCACAATTTGTAGAGTTAGAATATAACTGTGACAAATTTGCTGCAATATATGATGTAACAAATGAGTTAGTTGGAGATTCTACAGAAGATATAATAAAACAATTAAATGAATGGATAGGGAATGATTCAAGAGAGTGTAGAAATGCTTTAATACTAGAAGAGTTAGCTAAAAAGACTGAAAGAGTTGAAATAAAAGACTTTGATGATATAAAAGATATACTAAATACTAAGTTAAATACTGCTAATGTTAAATTTGCAAAAATAATAACAAACCAAGATGGATATAATTTCTTAGATAAATTAAAAGATTCTGACGGTAATTATATATTACAGCCGGTTGTAGGTGAATCTGACAAGTATATGATAAAAGGTAAGATTGTTCATGTGTATGACAATACTATATTACCAACTACAGCAGAAGGAAAAGCACCTGTAATAATAGGGGATATAGAAATGTCAGTAGTATTATTTGATAGACAAACTGTTGCGGTCAAGATTACTACAGATGGTGGAGATGCATGGGAAAATGATTTAACTTTACTAAGGGCAATAGAAAGAGAAGATGTTCAAACATTAGATGATGAAGCCTTTGTATATGGAGAAATATCTTTAACTTCTTCTGTAACAAAAACTAAGAAGTAATAATTATTTATGACTATATTAATTTATAGTCCTTTTTAAAGTAGGTGAGAGTTTGGATTTACAAGAATTAAAGGATTTTTTAAGAGTTGATACCAATTGCGATGATAAACAGATAGAATCTATGAAATTAGCAGCAGAAATATATTTGAAAAATAGTGGCTCACAAGTGGATACTTATGATAATGAATTATACAAATTAGCTATAAAGATGCTAGTTTCACATTGGTATGATAATAGACAAATAGTTGAAATTAATGAAACATCACCTTTGTTTTATTCATTACGCCATATAATGATGCAACTTAAGTATTGTTATTAGGTGGTGATTTTATGAAAAATGATATGAATATAGGTGAATTAAGAGATAAAATTGAAATCCAAGAATATGCAGAAGTCATAAATGAATACGGTGCTTCTGAAATGACTTATAATACTATTGCTATACCTAGAGCAAAAACTAAATATATATCTAGTAAAGAACATATATCAAATGGTTCACAAGAGTTTAGTTATTCTATAAAATTCATAATTAGATATAGAAAAGGTATTTCAAATGAAGATCATTATATTTTATTTGATAATATCAGATATAATATTACAAATGTATATCCTTTTGAGAACAGAAAATTCATGGAACTGAGTTGTGAAAGGGTGAAATAGTTTGGGATTAGAATTTGATATGAAAAAAGTAATGAAAAGATTTGAAGATATGGAAAAAAAATCTAAGAGTGAACTAGCTAAGAATGGGCTAAATAAAGGTGCAGATATATTAGTTGAGGGATCTAGAATAACATGTCCAAAAGATACTCATAAATTAGAGGAGTCTATTAATAAAACCGACTATAAAAGTGGGAAGAATCCCAGTATTAAAGTTACTATAGTTGGTGATGAAGATGTTAAAAGATATGGTTATTACCAAGAACATGGCACTGAAAGTATGGTTGGTAAGAAGTGGATGAAAAAAGCAGGTTTACAATATAAAAGTGAAGCCTTAGAAAAAATGGCAGAAAGTATATTTATTGATTTAGGTTTAAAGTAGGTGAATAACCTTATGATAAATAAAATAATTATAGATATTATGGAATCCTTACAAATACCTTGCTACTATCAAGAGTGTAATAATAAGAAGGATTACTATGTATTATTTAATATATTCTTAGAAAAAGATATTGAAGTTGCGGATAATATAAGTCAAGCAACAACTTATTATATAACAATTAATTATTGGTATAAAAAGGATTGTAAAGATTTAGTTAAATATAAAGAAATTAAACAGGCTATGAAGTCTAATGGGTTTAAATTTGATGATATTAATGATGTAGTTGGTAATACGCATTTTTGTAAATCAATGGATTTCATTATTAAAGAGTGGAACTAATTAATTAGTTCTTTTTTTATGCAAAAAATTAAATGGTAGTTGGTGGGCGTGCTAACAAATGAAAGAGGCTAAAATTATGGCAACATATAATGAAAAAATAGTATTTGGATTTGATAAAATACATGTGGCGAAAGTAAATGAAGATGGAACATTTGGTGTTCCAGTAGCGATATTAGGGGCAAAGTCTGTTGAAGCTACGTTTGAAACTTCTGAGAAAAAAGTACATGCAGACAATAAAATTGTTTGTTCTGATAAAAGAGTAAGTTCTGGAAAAGGTAAATTAGGCGTATTAGGTTTAACTATGACAGAAAAAGCATTATTAGCAGGTGGGGAAAATATGTCAGGTGGATTTGCTTTAAGTTCAACTACCAATGCACCAAATTTAGCGTTATTATTCTCACAAGACAAAAAAGATGGAGGACAAATTTTATCAGTTTTATATAACGTTCAATTTGATATACCTGGTATTAATGCAACTACTACAGAAGATGAAATAGAGGAACAAATATTTGAAATAGATTTTACTTCATTACCAAGTTCAGATGGGTATTATTACTATACAGTTGATACAAAAGATAAAGATGCAGATCAAGCTATAGTTAGTAAATGGTTTACAGAAGTACAAAAACCTAAAAGAACTGTAAGTGGAGCTAATGTTAAAACTGAAAAAGAAATTAAATAATTACACTAAGGTGGATTCTTAATTGAATTCATCTTTTTTTATTTGTTTTTATAAGATAGAGGTGAATACGTGTATAGTGAAAAAATACTTTACGGATTAGATAAGATACATTATTGCACGAATGATGGAATTATAAAACCTATAAAAGGTGCATTAGATATAGAAGTTAAAATGAACGAAGAATACAAATTTGCAACAATATATGGAAATGATGAAATTAAACTAAATGGCAAAATAACTGGGACAGGTACATTAAATATACTTTCATTAACATTTGACGAACAAAAAGACATATTAGGTTATAAGGGTGAAATAGGAGAAATATATTTAGATGATGCTTTTAATCCTCAGCCGATAACACTTTTATTTGCTAGAGAAAAAGCAGATGGATCGGAATTATATACAGTTTTATATAAATGTATATTTAATATAACCAATATTGATGCAAAAACATTAAAAGATAATGTAGATGAAGATACATTGGAATTAAACTTTAATGTATTAATTGATAGCAAGAGGAAAAATTTAATGTATTTTACATTAGATACAAAATACGCAGATAAATATAAAGTTGATAACTTCTTTAAGGAGATACAATTACCTAAAAATATGTAGAAAGAAGGAATATGGATGTTTAATGATATAGTTGAGATAAAATTAAATGATAAAAAATATAGTGCTAGGCTAGATATGGGAGCTATAGCAAATGCACAAAACAATTTACAAAAAACAAAGAAGAATATGACTATAGTTGAAATGTTTAATAATGTAGGTGAAGAAAACTATAGTGTTATAAACAATCTTATAATAGAAAGTATAAGAAGGTGTCATCCTCAATTAAATGCTGAAAATATACTTGAAGATATGAAATTAAAAGAAAAAGATCATATAACATTACAAGTTTATGAATTAATGAAGGTTGCATTACCAATAGATGAAAATGATAAAAAAAAAGTAATGGAAGACCAATAAATCCATATAAAAAAGTTAAAGATTGGGATATAGCTGAAATGGAATATTTTTGGTATTCAGTTTTAAAAAGAAATGAAAATTTTTATTGTATAACACCGAAATATTTCTTTAAGCAAAGAGATGCACACATTAAATTCAATGGATTAGATAAAGAAGATAAGAAAAAAGAATATGTAAGTGAGACTTCATGTGGTTAATAGGTACTAGCTTTTTAAGCTAGTACTTTTTTTATTAAAAATTATATAGGCAGGTGATAGTGTGGCGGGTGGAGTTGAAGATATTAGTATAAAGTTATCACTTGAAAGCGGAAATTTTACGCAACAAATGACAGCTATAAATAAAGAAGTTAAAAATTTAGATAGAGATTTAAAAAATGCAGGTAAAGGTGTGGATGGATTCTCAAAGTCTTTTAGTGGGATAGATTCTAAAATACAAACTACAACTAAAAAGATAGAATTATATAATACTAAATTACAAAAACAACAACAAGAATATCAACGATTAACTCAAGTATTAGATAAACAAAAATCAAAACTTACAGATTTAGAAAGTACTTTAGGTAAAGGTTCAGATGAATGGAAAAAACAAGCTGAACTAGTTGTAAAAAATAGTCAAAAACTAAATAAATTAAGTACTGATATAAATAGTACTAAATCTAGTTTATCTTTATTAGGTAATGAATTAAATAACTCTGTAAGAGATTTTGAAAATTTATCTAATAAAACTAAATCTATTGAAGAAAGACTTGCAGCAGTAGATAGACAAGCACAATTGTCAGAATCAGAGTTTAACAAATTAGGATCTGAACTAAGTCAAAATGGGCAATTCTTTCAAAAACTAGGATTAGAAATTGGACAATTAGCATCAAAGATAGATACAAATATAGCTAAAATGAATGCTTATGAATCTGAAATAAATAAGTTAAATACAGAAATAACTCAGAATAAAGAGGTTCATTCTAGGTTAGCATCAGAAATACAAAAGACTGAAACTGAGTTGAGTCAGGCTAAATCTAAATATGGTGAAAATAGTAATGAAGCACTACAATTAAAAAGTGCATTATTACAATTAAAAGATGCTTTTAATGCCACTGACGATGATATTGAAAAACAAGTAGATGAATTACAAAAATATCAAACTGAATTAAATCAAACTGAAATTGAAATAAATCAGATGTCTAGGACACTTGAAAGATTACCTAAAGAACAAATAGGTAAGAAGTTAATTGATAGCGGAAATCAATTAAAAAATATTGGTCAAAATATGAATCAGTATATAACTGTACCTACATTGGCAGCAGGAGTTGGAATAGGTAAATTATCATATGATTTCGATCAGGGACTAGGTAAAGTAGGTTCACTAGTAAATAAATCTGGCTCTGAAATGAAGCAATATAAAGATAGGATAATTGAATTATCAAATAAAAGCGGTGTTGGACTTAAACAAATGACAGAGTCAATGTATCAAGGTATATCTGCTGGTGCTAATCTTAATAATGTATTTAAATTATTAGATACAAGTTCCAAATTATCTATAGGTGGTTTCACAAGTCAAGAAACTGCAATAGACGGTTTAACAACTGCTATGAACTCATTTGGTATAAGCTATGATAATGTAAATAATGTTTCGGATAAATTTATATTAACACAAAACTTAGGTAAAACCACAGTTGATGAATTAGCAAGTAGTATAGGTCAAGTTGCACCAACTGCACATGCTGCAGGTGTATCATTTGATGAATTGATGTCAGGAGTGGCAGCATTAACTAAAAATGGTATAGCTACAAGTGAATCAATGACTGCAATGAAAGCAGCATTATCAAATATAATAAAACCGAGTGGCGAAGCACAAAAAATTGCTAAGTCATTAGGGTTAGAATTTAATACTACTGCATTAAAATCCAAAGGATTAGCAGGATTCTTAGAAGATGTTAAACAAAAAACTGGTGGAAACATTGACACTATGGGTAAATTATTTGGTTCTACTGAAGCACTTAATGCGATGCTACTATTAACGGGTAGTGGAGCAAAAGATTTCAACGGTGCATTATCTGAAATGGAAAAGAGTGCAGGATTAACAGATAAAGCATTTAAAAATATGAAAGAATCTTCTGGAGCAAAATTATTAGATAGCATAAATAAATTAAAAAATAGTTTAATTGGATTAGGTGATGTATTAGCACCTGCAATTGGATTTGTAGCAGACAAAATCTCTGAATTATCTGGATGGTTTGGACATTTATCAGATGATGGAAAAATAGCAGTTGTTGCAATAGCAGGAATAGCTGCAGCAATTGGTCCAGTTTTAACAGGTATAGGTAGTTTATTAACTATAGGTGGAAATGCAACCATTATGTTTAGTGCATTAGGTGTAAGTGCAAGTACAGTTGGAACAGTTTTAGGTGGAGGATTTATAGCTGCATTAGCATTAGTGGTAGAAAAATTAGGAAATTCTACAAGTGCATTACAAAGTTTACAAGATAACTTTGGAACATTTGGTACTGCAGTTGGTGCTGTATTAGAAGTATTATCTGGTGGTATAGAATTAACCTTTGGTAATATGCTTATATTCTTAGAACAAGTTGGTAAAGGAATGATGGCTTTTATTAAAGGTGATTGGGGTTCTATACCAAACATAGTTGACGAAACTACTGCTAAATTACATGCAAATGGTGCAAAGGCATTAAATAATTTGACTGCAACTACAACTAGAGCAATACAGATATTAAAACAATCTACAGCTGATGGTATGAAAGGTGTTAAAGATACATTTGATTTAGCATTAAAAGAACTACCTAAGTTAAGTAAAGATAATATAGGTAAAATATCAAATGAATTTTCTAATGGTTTATCTAAATTAGATGCAGATAGTATAACTATATTAAAAGGTACATCTGAATCTATGAATTTATTATTTAATGGTATATATGAAGGTATGTCTAAAGGTGAAGCCAAAGAAAAGTTTAAACAAAACTTAACAGATATGCTGCAAAGTGGACAATTTACAACATCTGAATTGCAAAATGACATAAAACAAGCAATGGACACTATAAACCACAATATTGCAGATGGATCAAGCACTATTAAACAAAGTGGTACTGATATGTTTAATGCTTTTAAGGAAAGTGCTAAATTTGGTGTTGAAGGTGCTGCTAGTGAAGTATCTTCTAAATTAAGTGGAATGAATCAAGAAACCTTAAATCAATTAACTTCATTTGGCTCAACATGGAAACAAGCATTTGATGGTATTAAATTAGATGGTTCTATGTCTAGTCAACAAATGAAAGATAAGATAATTGAGAATATAAAAGTATGGGATTAACTACAGAACAACTTATATCTCAATTAAGAAATGAATCTTCTCAGCATTGGGCAAACATGGCAAATGATGCACAAAATGCTGGTAATAAAGCCAAAGTTGCATTTGAACAAATACCCAAAGAAGTTGTTACAACATTAAAGAATAATGGACTAGAGTCTAATGAACAAATAACTACGTTGTATAATAGTTTAATGCAATTACCGCCAGAAGTTCAAACACTTATTAAAGCTAATAATTATGAGGCATTACAAGGGGTAACTAGTGTTCAACAAGTACTTCAAAATTTACCACTTGAAAAAGTAATTGATATTATAACTAAAATGTCTAAAGATACTAATTCAGATCCAAAAGTAATTAAACAGATGATAGATTCTTTACCTAAAGAAAAACGAACTAAAGTTATGGCAGAAGTAGGAGATGCTATAAAGAATATAGAATCAGTTCAAAATAAAAAGGTTGATGGTAAGAAAGTTAAAGTTTCAGAAGAAGGTTCTAGTAGAGTTAAAAATGATTTAGATAAAATAAATAGAACTAAAATGACACCTAAGAATACTAAAGTAAGTGAATCTGGTTCAGGTGTAGTTAATGCAATATTAGGTAGAATTAATAATACCCAAATGAAAGGTAAGAACACTAAAGTTACTGAAAATGGTGCTAGTCATGTAAAGTCACAATTAGATGGTGTAAATAGCAGAGCAAAAAGTAAAACAGTAACAATTACTACTGTATTCAAAACTATAGGTAATGCAGTTAAAGGTGTTGCACATTGGTTAACAGGTGGGACAATTGGAGCAGGTGGACAAACTAAACCTAATAAAGTTAATAAAAAGGTATTTCAAAGATTGAGTGTCGCACCTAGTCAATCACCAGTTCCAATGTCAACTGGAGCATCTACGGCTAATAGTACAGTTCCAACTAATAGTGAGTCAGTTGTCCCACAAGGATTTTCAACTGGAGTTAGCAATTCAACAGAAATATTACCTAATCAAGTTATACCAAGTTTTAATTATGATATAAATATGCTTAGAGGTATGGAAAATCAACTAAAGAGTATATCAAATCAACTTACTATTATAGATAATAAAGCAAAGAATGCATTTGGTAATGAGAAAATTAGTTATTTAAATACTCAAATTAAACTTCTAAAAAGACAACAATCAATTCAACATGAATTAGCTGAATCAATGAGGAAACAAAGAAATGAAATCATGTGGCAAATGAAAGATTTTGGATTCCAATTTGATGGAGATAAAGTTGTAAATGATGTTGATTTATTATTAAAAGCTAATCAAAGGCTTAATGATTTAGATTATAGAGTTAAAAAAGATACAGAAAATATAGATAAGCCGCTTAGAGAAGAGTATGAAAAATCTAAGTTAGCATTAGAACAATCTAAAAAATTGTTATCTGAATACGCTAACCTTACATTTGATAAAATACCAGCTTGTTCAAAAGAATGGTGGAATCTAAATGATAATATCAATGATGTTAATAAAATCATAGTAGAAGTACAGAGAAAAATAAACGATCTTAGGTTTGAAGTTAAAGATGATGCATTAAAAGATACTTTAACTAATATACAATCTCAAGTATCTTTATTAGATAAGCAAATAGTAAATAATTATGGTGGTGATGTTCAAAGCTTAATAAATAAGAAAATTTCATTATTAAGAAAAGAACAGGATGAAACACATAAATTAGCTGAATCATATAGAGAGCAAGCAAGAAATCAGGCTAATGTATTAAATCAACATGGATTCATATTTGATGGAAATGGTCAAATAACTAATAGAAATATATTAGAACAATATATAGGAACTGGTTTATTTGAAAAACTAAATAAACAAATTAATGAGTATAATAATCTTGTTAATGATAAAATACCTAAATTAAGTGTTGAATGGTGGAATCTTCAAGAAGAGATAAATAAAATAAATATTGCAGCTAAAAATAATTATGAAAATAATCTTCAAAAACAACTAGAAACAACTAAAAAGATACAAGATGAAATTCATAGTATATATAAGTCTCAATTAGATAAAAGAATTGATTTAATAAATTCTGAAACTAAAGCTAAAATCAAAGCAATTAATGAAGAAAAGGATGCTTATAATAAATCAAGAAAAGAAATTAAGTATAATGAAGAGTTAAAAGATCAGAAAGATGTAATTAATAAGTTAAATGAAGATATTGAAACTGCAAAAAGAGATACTTCTGTAAGTGGACAAAAACATCTTAAAGAATTATTGGACAAATTAAAAGATGAAAACAAGAAATTACAAGAGATGGTGCAAAACAAAAACGATGAAGTTGTAAATGAAATGTTTGATAGTGAGATTAATAGATTACAAAATCAATCCGATAGCATTATTGACAGAATTAACAAAACTTTTTCTGAGAGTAATATACTACAAAAAGTTAACGAATCTTTACTATCAGGTGTATTTACTGATATAGATGGAAATTTATCAAGTCTTGAATCAACAATAAATAATTTTTTCAATAATTCTATTGATTCATTTAGTTCATTAGGTGGAGTTATACAAAAAGAATTAAATGATAATTTAAGAGTTGCATTAGATAGTTTTAAAAACTTAGAAAATATATATAAAGGTCTAAATGTTGATTATGATTCTAAACAAAGATTTGGGAATATTGGCTCTAGCAATATTAATAATGATAATAGTAAAAGTGTAACAGTAGAATTTAATCAACCCTTAGTTAAAATAGATGGCATTGCAACTAGAGATATGATGCCAGAAATTGAAAGAATGATTAATAAGGCACAACAGGATTTAACTGCAAAAATAATTAAATCTATGTAATTTAATAAAAAATTAAAAATAGTAGACTTAATTAAGACCACATTAAAATAATTTACTTTTGTTTGCTTAATCATATTAATATATATGTTAGTGTTTTTATGAGAAATGTTGTATAATATTTTTAACATAAATTGGGAACAAAACAAGAGGATTTAATTAAATATGACTGAGGTGGTATTATGAGTGAAATAAATATTTTAGAATTAGATGAAATATTATCTAACAATAGATGTGCTTTTTTATGTGGAAATGGATTTAGCATGAATTTTGACGATGATTTTAGAAATATATTTGAAAGATTATATGAATCTCATAAAAAAGTAATATACAAATCTATATTTGATATTAATCCAAAGGTTAAAAATAAAATTTTAAAAAGTCAATATAAAAAAAACTTTAATAATATTTTAAGTTATACTAGAAATTTTAATGAGAAACAATTTTATAAAATATTTGACGATGGACTTAAATTTGCAGAAACAATTATAACAAATGATAGTTTACTTAATCAAATAAAAGATAATGAATTAATAAGAGAACTTGTTTTTGGGGAAAATCAACTAACAATGTTAAAAGAATTATACAATGTAGGGAAAAATTATGGAGTTAGAAGTATAAATATAGAATATTGGCCGATATTAATATATTTTTATTTTGCAATATACTTACTTAATCCTAGTGATTATGAATTTCCGGAGTGTAATTCTTTTATAACTTTGATTAAAGTTGGATCTGAAGATATGATTAATTTAACTCAACAAAATACTTTAATGGAAAGATGCGAAGATTTTGTATATTCAAGTGGATTCAATAATTATTATAGGATGTTATTTTCTATTGCAATATTCTCAGAAGGTAAACATTTAAATTTATCAAATTTAAATAATATTAAAAATCTAAACGCAGATAAAATAAAATGTTTTTTATCAAAATATGAAGAAATATTTACTTTGAATTATGATATTTTATTAGAAAAGCTTATGACTAATAGAGAAATTCACCACTTACATGGTAAGTTTATAATTAATGAAAAAGAGTATGTGTATAATCAAACATTAGGGATGGAATTTGGAGATGGAGATTATGTAAGCTTTTCTAATATACTTGTCGGAGATTACCTTATAAATAAGACTATGAGACAAATTATTAATAATCTATCTCAAAAATATGATTATAATAAAAAAGAAGAAAGCTATAAAAAAATACTAGAGAATACAATTAAAAATAAAAATCTTGATACATTTGTTATATTTGGCATGAATATACAAAATGACCAACATATACTTAGAACACTTATGACAGGATTCTTCTTTGCGAATATAATAAATCCAACAATAGTTTATTGCTATTTCTCAGAGGAAGATAAATTATCTTTTAAAAAGACATTCGATTCTGTTATTACTTTTGGAGATGAACTATCAAATTACTCAAGAAACATAAATTTAAAGTTTATAAAGACACCAGAATTACTGAATGTTTATTTTAAAAATACTATAACTGAGTTAAATTAATTTTAGAATTACGTTACTATAAATATAAAGACTATACAATTAGGTATAGTCTTTATATAATTTTATAAAATTTAAATAGCCTAGCTATTTGTTTGGTTTGCATTAGCGAATTTATTTATAATACCACCTAAACTAAATCTTATACCTTTTGTTCCTCTGATCATATAACTTTGTTTAAGCTCATTAATATATTGATTCCGGATAGATTTATCTATTTTATTATACGTATTTACTAAGTTATCTAAAAACTTGTTAGGTATTATTTCGAAGTATAATTCATCTTGTAATATCATCTTTAATTCAAATAAAAATTTATTTTCTATACAATACTGAACTTTTTTAAATAATATTGAAACTTTTTTTAAATCATTATTTTTTATTAAGTTAATTCTTAACTTATTTCTTTCTATTCTATTGCCAAGTTCTAATCCATTATAAATCATTTGTAACTCATACCTCCAAATTATTTATCAAATTTTAATATGACCTTATTGTGTTTAACTGTAAAAGCGAATTTAAGTTGTTTATTGTAGAGAAGTGCTTTTTCTAAAGTAATAAGGTTTATGTTTTTGAGTAGCAATTTCATCCCTCCGATGTTGATTTAATTTGACAACTACAGAGAATATAAGTTATAATCTATTTGAGTGTAGGTGCTATAAGTTATATTAACTGTAGTGCCTTTTTATTTTGAGGTGTATTTCCCTACCCTCAAATGAGTAGGGATAGGTTTACTTTTTCTTAACAATAATCTTATCATCATCAAGTATAGCAATTACTTCACGATTTTCTTTATCAATTCCTAATTCTCTTATCCATTTTATAGGTAGAGCAATTCTTGTTGATTCAGAACCAGATCCTGATGTTGTGAAACTTATTTTAAGATTTCTTTCTTCTTTCAAGTTATTCACCTCATTTTATTAACTTGTTTAATATAAATATACTACATAAAAGTCGGCACGTCAATATAGTTGGATAAAATTTTACAAATTATGCCAATTAGATTTGAAATATTGGTATAATTTAAAGTAAATACATTTTAAATTATAGGGGGAATGACATTGAGATGAAACCAAAAATAGAGGATTATCTTAAGATTGTTTGTCAATTAATAATTGATGAATTTAATGAAGAATACAGCCAGGTAGATAGTAATGAAGAATTAAGAAAAATTGCAAATGAACAATTCAGTCAGGCTGATATGTGTAATAGGATAGGAAATACATTTAAAAGTAAAGTACATTATAAGGACAATAATATTATTGTTACTAATAATGACTTTAACATATCCATACATTATTTAAAAAGTTATAAAAGTGACAAGGGGAATCCATCAAATAGAAAACCTTGGAAAGAACATAAGTCTCAATTTAACTGGATTGAAGATGAAATCGTATTAGGTAATAAGGGAAAGAATGCGTATATATTATGCTGGTTTAACTGTATAGATACATTTTGTCAAGTTATGCAATTAGGTCAAAGTACAGGTATCAATCCTTATATAAATGATAATAGATTTTTATACTTTCCTTTTTTGAAGAAAGTTAATATACCAGCAAAGACACTGGATATAGAGTATAATTATTCTCAATCATATGAAAAGTTAAAAGTAAACATAATAGGATGCAATAAAGATATAGATTATAGATGCATGTTTGTAGGAGCTAAAGAGGATAAACTACATTTTGCAATATATTATTAAAAATCACATGAATACTACATTTTGAACTTTGGAATAACTATATATTTAAAATTTCAAATATAGTATTCATATTTTACTTTGTATGTAAATTAATGTATTAATGTATTAATGTATTGATATATTGATATATTACTTCATTAATCAGTTAATTTGTTTATATAGTTGTATATTAATTAACAAGTTGATTAATCAATAAGTCAATAAGTTTAGGAGTTGATAAGTAAAGTAATATATCAATATACAAATCAATTAATTTAGATTTATATTAATTGATTTAACAATAGATATAAATCTAAATTAATTTTCAACTCTATATTTTATTTTTTCAAGAATATTTAACTTTTCTCTAGAGATTTTTAATTTTTCAGTATATTCATTTAATGCACTAACATAGTTATCTTTGGCGAAAATTGCAGATTGTATTTGAAGATCACTTATAGCAATAGCCTCATTAAGTTCTTTAACATCTTTTTCATAAACTTGTACCTCGTCTTTGAGTGAGCATATTTCATGTTCAATTGATTTTATATAAATATTGTTTTTCATAAGCGTCTCCTTTATAAAATTTCACAATTGCCATAGTTGATTAATAAATATATTAATATCGCCTCACATACCCAAAGTAGAGTAGTAATAGCTAATAAAAATAATTGTACATAGTCCATTTCATCACCTAATATGGTAATTGTGAACAAATCTTATATTATTTAAACCTAACTACTTGAATATAGTGGAAATTAAATCCCATATTGAAAAAGTGGATTTGTTATATGTATAATTATAAGCAGCATGTTTAGGATTTTTAATCCATCCAATACCTCTGCAACTATAACCAGGTATAACAGATTTTTTAATAGTTCTATTAGTACTATTGGTAGTTCTACCGATAACTATTTTCTTTAAACTTGGTTTTCTTATTCCATATTTCATATATCAAAACCCCTTTATTTAAATTTATTTTAATTCATCTTCTAAAACTAAATGTTCTTTCCAGTCTTTAAAACTTAAAAATACTATTCGCTTTCCGTTCTTACTTCTTTGATATTTAGCTTGTTTTTTAGTAGGTTCTTTTAAATAAGCCATTCCTTTATTTCCTTTGTCATCTATAGCATACCAAATGCCAGGTGATGTACTAGTCCATTCTAATATCTGATAAAAATTTAAATTTTTAATCTTACTTGAATCAGACATACTAAAATTTAAGCTTATATCGTCATATATATAGTTTTTTAAATTTAAAGCAAATTTAATTTGGGGCAAAGTATTATTTTTAAATATATCTTCAATAGTTTTTATATTTTCAGGTGTTAGAAGGTCTCCTCCATAACCTGTTGCCCATAATATTTGTTTAAATAATTCTAATTGTTGACCTTTGAAATAATGTCTTTCTGCATATCTAGAGACAGAAAAACCGTTATAAGAACTTATTTTTGATATTAGAAAATTACCTAATTCATTATTATCAAATTCTATGGTATCAATTAAGTTACCTTGATCGTCATATTCTTCTAGTTTGAGCTTTCTATTTTTTGTAAAGTATTGCATATCGTAAGTCATAATAAACCTCCTAAATTTATTTTACCATTCCCAATTAGCAACTAAAGCTATATCTTCTTGCTCTTTAGATAAATAAATCTCATAGAAGTAAGAGAATGTCATTCCAGCTTTTGCTATTGTTAAGTCTATTGATTTAATAGCTATATCATAAACACATTCATTTAACATTTTTATTTGTGCTTCTGAAACAAGTATATTAAATTCTATAAATTTATACATAAGAGCTTTTGTATGTTCAGTCATATATTGAATACCACTTAATAGTTGTATTTTTTCTTGAGTAGTTTTAGTTTCATCAAGTTGTATTTCATAAGCTTTTGTTTTTTTCTTTTCAATGCCATTTATAACAACAACTGATTTTTTAAATTCAGTCTTACTAAAATCAGTCTTACTCAATTCTTTATTACTTGACAGTAAATCTGACTGTACAAGTACTGAATTTTCGACTGTACAAGTACGGTCAATTTTGCCGTTCAAAGTATTTTCAACGGTTTCAGCCTTTTCTTTTCTGTATTTCTCAATTCTTAATCTTTCTGATTCCTTTTTATCAGCAACTACTTTTTTAAATTCACTTCTATACAAATTTATATTTTCTTTATTCGTTTCAACTATATTTAAGTAAAGTCTATTAGCTTTACCTAAACCTTGTCTTATTTCTTCAAGTAGATTATAACTTACCAATTCTTTTTTTACATCTCTACCTTTTTTCTCAGATAGGTTTAATATTTCAGCTATAGATTTATCATCAAAGTAAATAAATATATCTCCGTTTTCATCTATAAATCTAGTATCATTTTTTTCAGTAGCATTCCATACAGATAGACGAGTTCTTTCTAATAAAATACCATAAAGCATCTTAGCATCATTAGAAAGTCCTTTTTTACCAACTTCTTTATTTGGTTTATATTTTGGTTCATATATTAATGCTGATGGTATTTCTATGTATAATTTTTCTAATTCTTGACTTATATTAAATCTTTTATTTTTTGTACTCATTTTTTCATTCTCCTATTGAATAGAAGAAACCTAAAGCCACTATAAAAATTAAGCTTGCATAGTATTTATCTAATTTGTTATACTATTAATAACTTGAAAATTAGTTAGTAATGTTTTTTTGTGTGGCTCTTATCTATTCGCAGTAGATAAGGGCTTCTTCTATTTTTACCTGTTATTTTATTTAATAACATTTTGGAACTACTATTTTAATCAAACACCATGACATCAAATTTGTATCCATTTTGTCGTCAATAGAAAATATAATGTCTAAATTCTTATCTAAATTATCGTTAAATCATAGTTAAAAACTACCGAATCCATTGAAATAACTAGTATGGATAGATATCTTCACTTGGTATAGCAGGTCTTCCAGGAACAGCTACAATGGCAGTTTCAGTAGTTGTATCAGGTGTAGGATTAGGTGCATATTTCCCATTAGCT
>NZ_BAAACP010000006.1:0-163012 GCF_039521565.1 Paraclostridium tenue | reverse complement strand
GTTCATCCTGAGCCAGGATCAAACTCTCAAATAAAAGTTGTCCATCGCTCAGCTATCATTATCTGAATATCTGGCTTGGTTGTTTGTTGTTTAATTCTTCAAAAATAATTTTTATAATTAACCTACTGTTTAATTTTCAAAGTTCATTTATTTGTTTGCCCTTTTCTTAAGGACAAGTAATACTATATCACCTTAATTTAATATGGTCAATACTTTTTTTAAATTTAATTTTATTTTTTTATTTTTTCTTCAATAATAAATATATAAATTAAAAAAGACTAAGATAAAAATTGCATCTTAGTCTCTTTAATTTTCCAATGTAAAACCTACTTTTTAAATATTTCATATTCTTTATATAAAGGATACTTATTTGTCAATTCTATTACTTTATCCCTTGCTTCTTTTTCTTTATTATAAGTTAAACATAAATCTATAGACTCTGCTATATCTTCCATATCTTCTTCTTTCATTCCTCTGGTAGTTACTGCAGGTGTCCCTAATCTTATACCACTAGTTATAAATGCTCCATTTGGATCAAATGGTATTGTGTTTTTATTAGCTGTTATATAAGCTTCATCTAATCTTTTCTCAGCTTCTTTACCAGTTATATTCTTATTTGTTAAATCCAATAATATTAAATGATTATCTGTTCCACCCGTAATCAATTTAAAATCTCTTTTTATTAGTTCTTCTGCTAACTTTTTAGCATTTTTTACAACTTGATTTTGATACTCTTTAAATTCAGGCTCTAAAGCTTCTTTAAATGCAACTGCCTTAGAAGCTATTATGTGTTCTAATGGTCCTCCTTGAGTTCCTGGGAATATAGCTTTATCTATAACTTTGGCATATTCTTTTTTACAAAGTATTACACCGCCTCTAGGTCCTCTTAAAGTTTTATGAGTTGTACTTGTAACAAAATCTGCTACTTCACATGGGTTTTGGTGAAGTCCTGCAGCCACAAGCCCAGCTATATGAGCCATATCTACCATAAGCATAGCTCCAACTTCATCTGCTATTTCTCTAAATTTTCTAAAGTCTATTTCTCTTGGATAAGCACTAGCACCTGCAACTATTAATCTAGGTTTTATTTCATGAGCTTTTTTTCTTATATCATCATAATCTATTCTTCCATCTTCTTTATTTATACCATACTCTGTAAATTTAAAATACTGGCCTGATATATTAGCTGGTGAACCATGAGTTAAGTGCCCTCCTTGAGATAAATTTAATCCCATTACTCTATCTCCTGGCTTTAATATAGCAAAATAAACTCCAATATTTGCATTTGCTCCAGAATGAGGTTGAACATTTGCATGTTCTGCATTGAATATTTTTTTTAATCTTTCTATAGCTAATGTTTCTACTTCATCTATATGTTCACATCCACCATAATATCTTTTCCCTGAATAACCTTCTGCATATTTATTTGTAAGATGACTTCCCATAGTTTCCATAACAGCCATAGATACGATATTTTCTGATGCTATTAACTCTATATTTCTTTTTTGTCTTTCTAATTCTCTTTCCATACTTTCATAGATCTCTTTATCAACTTTTTTTAAATTTTTAAACATTGAATCATCCTTTCTTTATAAATAAATACATAATCATAAGGCTATTTTTTATAAACTGCTAATATATATATACTATTTTTAAGCTTTAATATTCCTATTTAAAACAGTTTGTAAAATTAGATTTATTTGGCAAATTTAGTAAATTCAAACTTAATTTTAATGTAGCTATATACTAAATAAATAAATGTATTTATGGTTAAATATTTGATATAATCTTTATTATTATATTTATTTTGGAGGTGTAATTTTGGATAGAGAATTTAATTATGATCAAGATAGAAAAAAAGCTATCTTTAGACTTGCACTTTTCACAGGTGAACTCATGCTAAGAAATGGAGCGGAAACTTATAGAGTTGAAGATACCATACTTAGAATTTGTAACTCTAGAGGATATCAGCATGTAAATGTATTTACTTCTCCTACAGTAATAATTATTTCAGATGAAAGATTCGATGGAATTACTTTTATGAAAACTATAAAAAATAGAGGTATTAATTTAAACAAAATTGATCTTTTAAATGCATTTTCTAGAAAATTTGTTTCTAATAAAGACTTATCTATAGAGGATGCCATAGTTTTGCTTAAAGATATTGAAAAAGTAAAATCTTATAACCAATGGGTAGTTTATATTGGCACAGGACTTGGTTCTGCTTGCTTCTCAGTTTTGCTAGGATGTACATTAGTTGATTTCATTTTTACATTTATAACATCTATTTTTGCAGTTATAATATTTGATAAAATGTTTGGTATAAGCTCTATACCTTCATTTGCAACATTAACTTCAGCTATATTCATAGCTGTAATTGGTACATCTTTATCAAGCATTGGACTTTTAAGTCAACCTAATACTCTTATTGTAGGGTCAATAATGCCTCTACTTCCTGGAGTTTCTTTGATAAAAGGATTAAGGGACCTTATCTCTGGCGATTTAATATCAGGAGTAGCAAGAGCATTTGATGCCACTTTAACCGCTGTTGCTATTGCTGTTGGTGTAGGATTTGTTCTTGATGTATGGCTTAAATTAGGAGGTGTATTATAATGAGTTCTATGCCATTATATTTACATTTTATATTTAGTGTTATTTGTACTATAGGTTTTTCTATATTCTTAAGTGCTCCTAAAAAAGCATTACCTTATGCTGGGTTAATAGGTGCCATAGGTTGGGTTTTATATGTTTATTTGTTTAAACTAACAGATAACCCTATTTTATCAAATTTTGTACCTGCTACAATTGTAGGAATTTTAAGTGAGGTATCTGCAAGATATTTAAAACAACCTGCTATAGTTTTTATCATACCAGGTATAATACCTCTAGTTCCTGGATTGGGTATGTATAATACTATGTTGTATCTTGTTCAGGAAAATTATGAGTTAGCTACATCTACAGGTGTAACTGCTTTGTTGGTTGGTGGAGCTATATCACTTGGAGTATTAATTGTAACTTCATTTGTTAAAACTATAAATACAATAAAACTTAAAAAGTCTATATCTAGCTTTAATAACGTAGCTACAAAGAAAGATTCTAATTATGAAAACAATATAATGACTGAGGATAACGATTTAGACCAAGATGACGATATATAAAAAGAAGAAGCTATGTAGCTTCTTCTTTTTATATATCTATATTATTTATTACTTTAGTTATTATAGGTATGTAATTTCTACTTTGCCTAAATTTAAAATCTCTACTCTTTATAGCTAAATAAGATAGTATAGTTAATAATACACCCATACATCCACTTATTATTTCTATATTAAACGATATATCAAAAAAACTTAATATCTTATACGATAAAATAGTACCTCCTAAAAGTGCTATTAGAGGTATAATATAAATTATAGATGCTGCTTTAATTACATTTACAGAATCCATATTTACCTCCACATAATCTCCAACCTTAGCACCTAATGTATTGTCTACTTCAACAATTATATCTTTTTTATCTGTAGATGATGCACACTTACCACAAGATGCACATGCTGAATGTTTTTGCATTTTTATCTTTGCAGTTATACTATCTACTATTTCTATCACATACCCACGTTGATTCATATTTATCCCCCTATTTAGTAAATTTATTTATAGTTTGCATTAATTCAGATATTAGTTCATCTGATTTTTCAGTATTTCCTTCTTTTATAGAGTTAGTAACACAACCTTTAATATGATTTTCTAAAATAATATTACCTACTTTATTTATAGCAGATCTTATAGCAGATATCTGAACTAAAATATCTACACAATATCTTTCATCTTCAACCATTTTTTGAATTCCTTTTACTTGGCCTTCAATCCTATTTAACCTTTTAATAATTAACTCTTTATCATTGGTACTAGCTAATTTTTTATCCATATATCAACCTCTTCTCTGTTCTTATATTATATTATATACCATTTTAATAAAAAAAAATAAATACTGCTAAATTAATTTAGCAGTATTTATTAAATATTACTCTTTATCTTTTATGTCTACTTTTATATTTAACTCTTCCAATTGAGCTTCATCTGCAATTGCAGGTGCATTTGTCATAGGACATACTGCACTTTGGTTTTTAGGGAATGCTATAACATCTTTAATATTAGTAGTTCCAGCAAGTATCATTATAAGTCTATCTAATCCAAATGCCATACCTGCATGAGGAGGAGTTCCATATTTAAATGCATCTAATAAGAATCCAAACTTTTCTTGTGCTTCTTCTTCAGTGAATCCTAATGCTTTAAACATTTTTTGTTGTACGTCAGAATTAAATATTCTAACACTTCCTCCACCTACTTCATATCCGTTTATAACCATATCATAAGCCTTAGCTCTTAAAGAAGCTTTATCATCTCCTTCAATTCCTTCTAAGTCTTCATCAAGTGGTGATGTGAATGGGTGATGTTTAGCTATCATTCTTCCAGTTTCTTCATCTTCCTCAAATAATGGGAATTCAGTTACCCATAACATTTCATAAACATTGTTATCTAAGATATTTAATCTTCTAGCAACTTCTAATCTTACTTGTCCTAATGCATCAAATACTACAGAATCTTTGTCTGCAACAAATAATAATAAATCTCCTTCTTTAGCATCCATTCTGTCTAATATAGCCGTCATTTCTTCTGGTGTAAAGAACTTAGCTATAGGAGATGTAACTTCTCTGTTTTCTCCTACTTTCATCCAAGCAAGACCTTTAGCTTTATAAGTTTTAGCATGGTCCTCTAATTTACCTATTTGCTTTTTAGAGAAATCTTCAGCTTTCCCTTTAACATTAATACCTCTTACACTTCCATCTTTAGCAGCATTAGCAAAAACTCCAAATCCGCAAGTTTTTACTATATCAGATATATTAGTCAATTCATATCCAAATCTAGTGTCTGGTTTATCTGAACCATATCTTTCCATAGCCTCAGCATAAGTCATAGTTTTAAGTGGTAACTTAACATCAACATTTAAAATTTCTTTAAATATTCTTTGTACCATTTTCTCCATTATAGCCATAACATCTTCTTGTTCAACAAAAGACATTTCACAGTCTATTTGAGTAAATTCTGGTTGTCTATCTGCTCTTAAGTCTTCATCTCTGAAACACTTAACTATTTGGAAGTATCTATCCATACCACTTACCATTAGTAATTGCTTAAATAACTGTGGTGATTGTGGTAATGCATAGAATTTTCCTTCATTAACTCTACTTGGAACTAAATAATCTCTAGCTCCTTCTGGAGTTGGCTTTATTAAAAATGGAGTTTCTATTTCAAAGAAATTATTTTCTGTTAAGTAATTTCTAACTATATTTGCAACCTTACTTCTTAATATTAAATTCTTTTGCATAGATGGTTTTCTTAAATCTAGGTATCTATATTTAAGTCTTAACTCTTCTGATACATTATCATCATCTTTTATATATATAGGTGGTGTTTCTGATTTATTTAATAATCTTAACTCAGTAGCAAATACTTCTATATCTCCAGTTGGTAAATTAGGATTTTTAGATGATCTTTCAGCAACTTTACCTTTTATAGCTATAACATATTCTGATCCTAATTTTTCAGCTTTAGCAAAAGCATCTGCATTTACATCTGTATCAAATATTATTTGACATATTCCACTTCTATCTCTTAGGTCAACGAATACTAATCCTCCTAAGTTTCTTTTCTTTTGTACCCATCCCATAAGTACAACTTCTTCATCTATATTAGATTCTCTTAAGTCTCCACAGTAGTGAGTTCTCTTTAGTCCATTTAGAGTCTCCATAACTTGCCCTCCATATATTGAAATTATAATCTATTTTTTAATTCTGTAACTATCTCACTTAGTTTTATAGTTGTTTGTTCTGATGTAGCCATATTTTTAAGCTTAACTTCATCATTAGACAACTCATCATCACCTATGACTATAGTATATTTAGCATTTAATTTATCTGCATATTTAAACTGAGCTTTTAAACTTCTGTCTAAGTGGTCTTTATCTGCACTTATGTGATTTTCTCTTAAATCTTTTAATATCTTAAAGCTCTTAGCTTGAGCATTCTCTCCTATAGTTGCAATAAATATATCTGTAGCTTTAGGATTTTCTATTTCTATATTATTATTCTCAAGTGTCAATAATAATCTCTCAACACCAAGGGCAAAACCTATACCACTTACTCCTTTAGGTCCTCCAAGTTGCTCTACTAATCCATCGTATCTTCCACCACCACAAACTGTACTTTGTGCTCCTATATCTGTTGATATTATTTCAAATGCAGTTTTTTTGTAGTAATCAAGACCTCTAACTATAGTTTTATCAATCTTAAAGTTTATTCCCATTTCAGTTAGATACTCTTGAACTTTTTCAAAGTGTTCCTTACAATCATCACATAAGTGGTCTATCATATATGGTATATCAACTAAATTTTCTTTACAAACTGGATTTTTACAGTCTATAACTCTCATTGGATTTTTTTCTTTTCTTTCATTACAAGTTTCGCATAATACATCACTTTTAGAATCAAGATATGATTTTAATATATCATTGTATTTTGCTCTACATGTAGGACATCCAACTGAGTTTATACAAGTTTCTAAATCATTTAATCCTAACTCATTGAAAAACTGAACTGCTAATGCTATAACTTCTGCATCTATAGACGGTTTATCACTACCTAATGTTTCTATTCCAAATTGATGGAATTGTCTTTGTCTTCCTGCTTGTGGTCTTTCATATCTAAAACAAGGAGTTTGATAGAATAACTTTGTTGGTTGAGTATCTGCATACATCTTATTTTCTATGAATGCTCTAACTGCACCAGCAGTTCCTTCTGGTTTTAGTGTTATACTTCTTTTTCCTTTATCCTCAAAGGTATACATTTCCTTTTGAACAACGTCTGTTGTTTCTCCAACACCTCTTTGGAATAATTCCGTATGTTCAAATATAGGAGTTCTTATTTCTTCATAGCCAAATAGCGCACAAATTTCTCTAAATTTATTTTCAACATAATTCCATTTATATGCATCTTTTGGAGTTATATCTTTTGTCCCTCTTGGAGCCTTAGTTAACATTTTTATATACCTCCTTTACCTTTCTTTCTATCATTTCATCAACTCTGTCTATGTATTGTTCAACATTCTTAACATTATCAGTTCTTTCTATTCTATCTTCATCTACATAGACGTACTTACTTATTGCACCTGCACCTACAGCTAAATTGCTTTGCTTTTCTTCCATTATTTGAATATTGTATATACATTCAAAGCCTTCTTTAGCATATCCTATATTCTCAAGGTTTCCAAGCATATGTTTTTGTCTATACATATAATATGGATTTAACCCCATATCTTTTGCATATTTCATAGATAAATCAATCATTTTTATCATTTCTTCATATCTTGTAAGCTCATATTTATCAAGATTTTCTTTTAATGTAGATGCTCTCTTTATAGCTAAAGTATGTACAGTTAAACTTTCAGGTGACAGTTCTTTTATTTTTTCTAAAGTATTTCTAACCATTTCTAAATCTTCATCAACTAATCCTAATATAATATCCATATTTATATTGTCAAACCCTAAGTCTCTAGCCATTTTAAAACAATTTATTATATCATCAACCTTATGATCTCTTCCTATTTTAGCTAATGTTTCATTATTCATAGTTTGAGGATTTATGCTTATTCTAGTAACATTATGTTTTTTCATAACTTCTAGCTTTTCTTTAGTTATAGTATCTGGTCTACCAGCTTCAACTGTAAATTCTTTTATATTACTTAAATCTAATTCTTCAAATAAAGCTTTAATCAATACATCTAGTTGATTAGCTTCTAAGGCAGTAGGCGTTCCACCACCTATATAAAGAGTTTCGATATCTTTATTAGTATCTTTTAAAAGCTTGGCTAATCCTTTTATCTCTTTTATAAGTGCTTTTACATATTTATCTCTTAAGTGACCAAACTGCTTCATAGGATTAGCTGGGAATGAACAATACACACATCTTGTAGGGCAAAAAGGTATACTTACATATAGAGATATTTTATTTTTATCAATCGGATATATAAATACCCTTTCTCTTTTTGCTATATCCAAAGCTAAATCTATTTTTTCATCTTTTATTAAATAATTATTTTTAAGATTTTCTCTTATATCTTCTTCACTTAAGCCTTGGTCTAATAAGTTATGTACTATTTTAACAGGTCTTATTCCCGTTAAAATACCCCAAGGTACATAAGTTTTAAATAATTCATCTAAAACATTAAATATACTTCTTTTTATTATTGTTTTTGTACCTTTTTTTATATCTTCTTTATTTATTAAATTTGTATCAAAACTTTCTGATTTGCAAATTTTTAGTTCCTTATTTTCATAGTATTTAGTTATACTTTCTATTTGTTTATCTTTTATAATAACTTCATTTATTAAAATTTTTTCAAATTCATCATTACTATTTATAAATTTAAATTGAGTAGTAAATAATTTTAATAATTCTGCAACTTCATACTTGTAGTCATGTCCTTGTAACTTAACACCTAACATTTAAACTACTCCTTTTTCTTTAGTCTTAACAAACACCCATTATACCATATATGGGTTGGTAGCTTTTTCTATTCCCATAGTAGTATTTGGTCCATGTCCTGGGTATACAATTATATCATCTTCATAATTTTTTAATCTACTTAATGATTTTTGCATTTGTTTATTATCTCCACTATATAAATCAGTTCTACCCATACTTCCTGCAAATAAAGTATCTCCTGTGAACATGTGATTTCCTACCTTTATGCACATACCACCTTTAGTATGCCCTGGTGTATGTATAAATTTAAGCTTTAAATCTCCTAAATTTACACTGTCGCCTTCATTAACATATTTATCAGCTTCAAATTCAGTAGGCCCACAGTGCATTCTATAACTTAAATTTTTCTTTTTATCTAATAATATTTCTTTTTCATCACTATGTGCTATTATACATGCATTTGTAGCTTTTTTTAATTCAGGCACACAACCAATATGATCTCCATGTCCATGAGTAAGAATTATATATTTAACTTCTATAAAATTTTCCTTTATATATTTCATTAAATCTTTTATATCTCCACCTGGATCTATAACAGCACCTTCTCTTGTATTTTTATCTGCTATTAGATAAGTATTTTCTCCAAATAAGTGATCTGTAAATTTTTCTATTATCATAACTTTATCCCCCTTAAAAATTTTTTTCTGAATCTATAAGCATAGTAACTGGTCCATCATTTACTAGCTCTACCATCATATGTGCTCCAAATTCGCCAGTTTCAACTCTTATACCTTCTTTAATAGCTTTTTTTATAAATTCTTCATACAACTTAGTAGCTAAATCTGGTTTTGCAGCATTTGTAAAATTAGGTCTTCTACCTTTTTTACAATCACCATATAATGTAAATTGGGAAACTACTAAAAGTTCTCCCTTCACATCTTTAAGTGATAAATTCATTTTGTCATTTTCATCTTCAAATATTCTTAAATTTACTATCTTTTCTAATAAATAATCTACATCTGAACTTGTATCTTCATGAGTTACACCTAATAATACAAGCAATCCTTTGTTTATCTTTCCAATTGTATTTTTATTTACTGTAACCTTTGAAGAAGATACTCTTTGAACTACAGCTCTCATTAATTCCTCCTTAATTTATAACTCTATAAATTTCCTCTACTCCTGGAATTGATTTAATCTTTTTCATTAAAAGACTTAATGCATCTATACTTTCAACCTCTACAAGTAAATTTACATTAATAACACTATCTTTCCCTTTTCTAGCATTTATACCATTTAATGCTATCTTCTCAATTGCTACAATATGAGTTATATCATTTATAATACCTCTTCTATCCTCAGCTTGTATTTGTATCTCAGCTTCAAACTTAGTATTATTTGATGTTTCCCAAGAAACTTCTACTAATCTATTTTTGAAATATTCATCATCTAAATTAGAGTTTGGGCAATCTTTTCTATGAACTGCAACTCCTCTACCCTTTGTTATATATCCAATAATATCATCCCCAGGTATTGGATTACAGCATTTAGCAAATCTAACTAATATATTGTCTAATCCCTTTACTATAATTCCTTGTGGTGATGATTTCTTTCTTTTTTTAGTATATTCTTGCTCTCCTATACTATGCTTATTTATATCATCTATTTGTTTAGTATCTGGTATTTTCTTTACAACTTCTTTTTCATAAAGTTCTTTTATTTTTGGAACTATTTGAGATGGCATTATTCCTCCATATCCTATAGTAGCAATCAAATCTTCTACTGTAGGCTGATTGAATTTTTTAGCCATCTGAATCATATATTTTTCAATTGTAGCATCTTTTGTAGGTATTGCATATTTTTTAAATTCTTTTTCTAAAATTACAGTTCCTCTTTCTATATTTTCTTCTCTTCGTTCTTTCTTAAACCACTGTCTTATTTTAGATTTAGCATTAGGGGTTTGTACTAAATTAATCCAGTCCCTACTTGGTCCATTAGAGTTTGTAGAAGTCAATATTTCAACTATATTACCATTTTGTAATTTATAATCTAGAGGAACTATTCTTCCATTGATTTTAGCTCCTACACATTTATTTCCTACATTAGTATGTACTCTATATGCAAAGTCTATAGGAGTTGATCCCGCTGGTAACTCTATTACATCTCCTTTGGGAGTAAATACATAAACTTGGCTATTAAATACATCATCTTTTAATGCATCCATAAACTCTTGAGGATCTTTTAGGTCTTTTTCCCATTCCATCATTTGTCTTAGCCACTGTAATTTTTCTTCTAATTTACTCTCTTTTACATTTGTTTTTCCTTCTTTATACTTCCAGTGTGCTGCAATTCCGTACTCAGCTATATTATGCATTTCTTTTGTTCTTATTTGTATCTCTACAGGCTCACCGTCCGGTCCTAAAACTATTGTATGAAGTGATTGATACATATTTGGCTTTGGCATAGCAATATAATCTTTAAATCTTCCAGGTATTGGTTTCCATAAAGTATGTACCATCCCTAATACCGCATAACAATCTTTTACAGAATCAACTATAATTCTAACTGCCATTAAGTCATATATTTCTTCAAAGTCTTTATGTTTATTTTTCATTTTTCTATATATACTATAGAAATGTTTAGGCCTTCCATATATATCACATTTTATATTAACTTCTTTAAATTTATCATTAAGAATATGTACTATTCTTTCTATATAAGCTTCTCTTTGACTTCTTTTTTTAGCAACTTTATCTACTAAGTCATAATATCCTTCACTATCTATATATCTAAGTGCGATATCTTCTAATTCCCATTTAACTTTATATATACCTAGTCTACTGGCAATTCCACCGTAAATTTCTAATGTTTCTTTTGCTTTAGATTTTGCTTTTTCAGGAGGCATAAACTTTAAGGTTCTCATATTATGTAACCTATCTGCTAATTTTATCAGTATAACTCTAATATCTTTTGACATAGCTAAAAACATCTTTCTTAGATTTTCAGCTTGTGTTTCTTCCTTTGATTTATACTTTATTTGCCCAAGTTTTGTAACTCCATCAACAAGGTCTGCTACTTCTTCCCCAAACTCATTTTTTATATCCTCATATGTGTATTGAGTATCTTCAACTACATCATGTAATAACCCTGCTGCTATAGTTTGCATATCTAATTCCATATCACAAAGTATATTAGCAACTGCTATTGGATGTATAAAATATGGTTCCCCAGATTTTCTTAATTGACCATCATGTGCCTTTTTACCATAGTAATAGGCTTTTTTTACTAGGTCTATATCTCCATTAGGAGCATATCTTTTTATCTTATCTATTAATTCTTGTAATTGCTTATCTTGCATAGTACCACCTATTTTATAGTATAAATTTTGATATATATGAAAATAGTTGGCTTTTTACCAACTATTGAACGTTATTAATATTTTACAAGTGAGTTCACATGATAATTAGATAGTTTATCGCTACCTTTTAACTCTTCTAATTCTATTAAAAATTGCATAGAAACAACCTCTCCACCTAACTTTTCTATAAGTTTAGCAGCAGCTTGCATAGTTCCTCCTGTAGCTAATAAATCATCTACTATCGCAACTCTTTGACCTGGCTTTATTGCATCTTTATGGATTTCTAATGTATCAGTTCCGTACTCTAATCCATACTCAAAGCTTTCTACTTCTCCTGGTAATTTACCTGGCTTTCTAACTGGTACAAATCCTATGCCCATTCCGTAAGCAACTGGAGTTCCCATTAAGAATCCTCTTGCTTCTGGTCCAACTATTACATCAACATTTTTATCTTTTAGATCTGCTATTATCTCATCTATGGCAAACTTAAATGCTTCTCCGTTGCTTAATAAAGTTGTTATGTCTTTAAATCCTATACCTGGTTTTGGGAAATCTTTAATCTCTCTTATTGAATCTTTTAAGTTCATTTAAATCCTCCTAATAGCTCTGTTTATATTTATCTTTAAGTTGATTCAGTCTTTGTAAAATTAAACTTGAACTTAAATCAATCTTAGAATTTGGCTTTGGCATAATTTCCATATTTAAAGTATTGCTTTTATTATCTATATTAAAATTCATTAATTCTAATTCTTTAAATACATTTAACATAGCAAATAATTTTATAGGTGCTATATTTAAATTCGATTTAATTTCTAATATATTAATTTTAACTTCTCTATATTTAGATACAAGTTTATATAAAGCTATAAATTCTTCTCTATTTGGAATTATACTATCTACTATATTATTTATATATATTAAGTCATTTTCATCATAATACTTTATAATCTCACATTGATTATTTGTATATTCACATAAAAATGAATATTCTTCTATATCATATAAATAATCATAAAGAATAATATTATTATATCTTTTTAAATCTATTTTATCAATATAGGGAAAGAATATAAGTTGAACTTTGTCGTTTATCTTCTCTATAATATTATAATTTATATCAAATTCATATTCTGTAAGTGATAAATCTGATACAGCTTTAAAAAATCCATTTATCGAATTTACAATGATTAAACTCTTATCATTTATATAATCAAATATATTTATATCTTTACTTCCACATATATTTATATTTTTATTTTTAATTTCTATGTCTTTAGATTCTATGCATGGCTTTAAGCTTTCAAATAATTTTATACTATTTATATTTTTACTTGTATTCTTTGGATATGAAAGTCTTATATCTTTTAACAAGAACTGTATTTTCCTATTTCCCATATAATTATTTTCATCTAGTTGAAATAGTACGTCCACTTTATCTCCAACTTCATAATTTTCAGCCATATAGGCCATGTTAAATCCAACACATTCATATACTTTATCTTTTTCTAAGTTTAATTTCAGATGATTTTTCTCTTTACCCATTCTAAATATAGATCTTATTTCTAAATCTCTAATTATGAATCTAGGGCTTGGATTACTCATTCCAAATGGTTCTAAGCTATGTAATTCTTCAATCAAATTAAAATCTATAGAACCTTCATTTAATTCAAATTCTACAGATATATTTTCTATCATATCTTCATCTGTAAGGTTGTAATCTGCTATTTCATTAACTCGTTTTCTTAACTCATCTATATTATTTTTATCCATAGATAATCCAGCTGCTTGCTCATGACCTCCAAACTTTTCAAGTAAATCAGAGCACTTTACAAGGGTATCAAATATGCTAAATCCTTTTATTGATCTAGCAGAACCTGTAGCTTCTTCATCTTCTATAGTTAAAAGTATAGTAGGTTTATAATATTTTTCCGTTAATTTTGATGCTACTATTCCTATAACCCCATGTTGCCATCCTTTATTTGCTATTACTAATACCTTATCATCTTTATATCTTTCGTCACTATTAATTATATCTTCAGCTTCTTGATACATTTTTGCTTCTATCATTTGTCTTTCATTGTTCTTATCCTCTAATAAACTTGCTATTTCAATAGCTTCTTCTTTAGATTTCGTTGTAAATAATTCAACTCCTAAATATGAATAACCTAATCTTCCCGATGCATTTATTCTAGGACCTATAGAAAATCCGACATGAGATGAACCTATTTTATCTGTATCTATTCCACATACCTTTATAAGTTCTTTTAGCCCTAAATTTATTCCATTTTTCATAAGCTTTAATCCATTTTTAACAATTATCCTGTTTTCATCTACAAGTGGAACTATATCACATATAGTTGCTAATGTTACAATCTCTAAGTAATTATGCATAGAAGTTTTAAATTCTTCTGCTGGAGTTAATGCTTGTATAAGTTTAAATGCTACTCCACATCCACATAACATATCAAACGGGTAATTACAATTTTCTTGTTTAGGATTTATAACTGCATAAGCGTTAGGTATTTCATCTTGCACTTCGTGGTGATCTGTTATTATAACATCTATACCTAATTGATTTGCTAATTCCACTTCTTTTACAGATGTTATACCACAGTCTACACTTATTAACAAATCACATCCTTGATTTTTTAAAACTTCTATGGCATCTTCATTTATACCATAACCTTCTTCTAATCTATTAGGTATATAATACTTTACTGGAAATCCTATAGAATCAAAATATAAACATAGTACAGAAGTCGAAGATACCCCATCTACATCATAATCTCCATATATCCATATATTTTGATTATTTTTTATAGCATACTCTATTCTATCTACAGCTTTTTCCATATCCTTCATTAAAAATGGGTCTCTTAAGTAATCTAGCGACGGATTTATGAAAATTTCAGCATCTTCTTCGCTGTTAATACCTCTATTTTTTAATATCTGACCTATTTCCGGGGAAATTTTCATTTTTTTATTTAAATCGTAATCCTTTATACTTCCTTTATACTTAAGTGTCCATTTTTTGTTAAACATAGACAATCACCCCCTATTTTTTTATATATTCAGATCTTATTATTTTTATAATTAACAATATCCCAACTAAAAAAGAAACTATAAACCCTGAAAAAGCTAGTGTTTTAACCCAAAAACTATTATTGATATTAGGTGATGCTATTATTAAAGATGATCCTACTAATAATGCTGCTAAAACTAAACTCAAGGATAATTGAGTTGCTAAATCAGTTATTATCTTTTCTAATTTAGAAAATTTCACATCTTCTATATGAAGTTTAATATTATTTTTTTCTAAATTTCTAAGTATACTTTTTAATTGTCTAGGTATTATCCTTACATCCGCAATAGCTTCTTGTGTACTTTGCTTTGATTGTTTTAATATATTTTCTGGATTTAATCTATTTAAATAGTAATATTTCATAAATGATTTCCCAGCTATAGTTATAGAAAATTTAGGATTAAGTTCTCTAGCTGTTCCTTCAAGAGTTATTAATGCTTTTACTAATAAAACTAACTGAGGTGGTAGTGCTACCTTATAAGTTCTACAAAATCTAAATACTTCATTTAATATATCCCCTAAATTTAACTTATCTATAGGAACATCATAATAATAATGCATTAAATAAAGTAAATCTTGTCTCAATCCACTTAAATTAGTGTCATAAGATATAACATCTAGTTCCATAAGTAAATATATAATTCTATCTATGTTTTTATCCACTGCGGCAAACGCTATAGAATTTAATACATTTAATGTCTTTTTATCTATTATACCTATCATTCCAAAGTCTATATATGCTATACAATTTTCATTTATAACAAATATATTCCCTGGATGTGGGTCTGCATGAAAAAAACCATATTCAAATATTTGTTTAAATAAAGAATTCATTCCTATTTCACTAATTTTTTTAGTATTCCAACCTAACTCTTTCATTTTATCAATATCGCTAAGTTTAACTCCAACTATTTTTTCTAATACTAACACTTTTTTAGTTGTATACTCCATAAATACATTTGGAATATATACTTCTGTTGTATCAGAGAATATATTTTGAAATTTAAGTCCATTTATAGCTTCAAAATTATAATCTAACTCTCTTAAAAGTTGTGTTTCAAAATCTTCAACTATACCTTCTATATCTACATTTAAATCTTTATTAAAATCTTTAATAGCACTTGCAATTGCTTTTAATATCTCTATATCTGACTTTATTATACTTTCTACTTTTGGCCTTTGAACTTTTACTATTACACTTTCTCCACTTTTTAACTTTGCTTCATAAACTTGACCTAAGGATGCTGCTGCTATAGGCGTAGAATTAAATTCTAGGAAAATATCACTTATAGGCATCTTAAGTTCTTCTTCTAGTATACTTATAGCTACATTAGTGTCAAATACATCTACATTATCTCTTAATTTCACCAACTCATTTATAACACTTTGATCTAATAAATCTTTTCTAGTACTTAGTATTTGCCCTAATTTTACATATGTTGGTCCTAATTCTTCAAAGGCTTTTCTTAACCTTTCTCCTGTGGACATATTTTTTATTTCTATCGGTGGATTTGTTATTGGAATCTTGTAAGCTACACCTTCTATATTAAGTTTTTCTACTATAATACTAAATCCATATTTTAAAAGTATTCGAACTATTTCTTTATATCTTTTTAAATGTCTATAACTTACTTTCATTTTTCACACCCTAGTCTTAGTTTAAATAATATTATTTATAAGAGAAGAAAGGACAATATATTTTATATTGCCCCTTTTCTTAACCTATTTATGATTATTTGCAGTTTCTACATATTTTAACGCAGAGTTCACAAGATTTTGTTTTTCTTCTTCTGTAAGTTCTCTTATAACTTGTGCAGGACATCCTTTTACAAGAACTCCTGATGGTATTTTTTTATTTGGAGGAACTAAACTTCCTGCAGCAACTAATGTATATTCTCCAATTTCAGCTCCACCTAATATTATAGATCCCATTCCTATTAAAGTATTATCTCCTATTTTGCATCCATGTATAATGGCTTTATGTCCTACAGTTACATTATTTCCTATTAAAGTTTCACAGTTATATTCTATATGTACAACTGTACCATCTTGTATATTAGTATTTTCACCTATAGTTATAGAATTCTCATCTGCTCTTATAACTGTATTATACCAAATATTTGAATTCTTTCCTATTTTGACATCACCAATAATATCTGCTGATTCTGCTATAAAAACACTTGAGTCAAATGTGGGTTTTTTACCTTTATACCCCTTTATCACTATATCTACTTCCCTTCTATCATTAATCTTGCTTGTATCATTATAGAACATTCAGTACGTTTCTTTTGCATTTCACAACCTAACTCATATGGTTTCATTACATCTCCATTAAAGTTTACTGCATTTGCATGACATCCACCTGAACAGTAGAATTTGTTCCAACAATTTTGACAATCTTCTTTACTGTATACATGAGCATTTTTAAATGTATCTGTTAACTCTCTTGGAATTACTATTTCTTCATCATTTATATTTGCAAGCTTATATTCATCTTTACCAACAAATTGATGACATGGATAAATATCTCCATTTGGAGTTATGGCTAAATACTCATTTCCAGCTCCACAACCTGTTATTCTCTTTATTACACAAGGTCCTTGATTTAAATCTATCATAAAGTGGAAGAACTTAAAGTTTTCTCCATTTAATAATCTATCTGAATACTTAACAGCTAATTTTTCATATTCATTAAATACTTTTTCCATATCTTCTTGTCTTAATGCAAATGGATTACTTTCATCATCTACAACAGGCTCTACTGATGTAAGTTCAAACCCTTCATCTGCAAAATGAAGTACATCCTCTGAAAAGTCTAAGTTTTCTCTAGTGAAAGTTCCTCTTATATAGTAGTATTTATCTTTAGGTCTACTTTCTACAAGCTTTTTAAACTTAGGCATTATTATGTCATAACTTCCCTTATCATTTAATGTAGGTCTCATTCTATCATTAACTTCTTTTCTTCCATCTAAACTTAAAACTACATTGTGCATATTTTCATTTATATATTTTATTTTATCATCATCAAGTAATACACCATTTGTAGTTATTGTAAATCTTATGTTTTTATTATTTTCTTTTTCTACACTTCTACCGTACTCAACAAGTTGTTTTACAACTTCAAAGTTCATTAATGGCTCTCCACCAAAGAAATCTATTTCTAAATTCCTTCTATTTCCTGAATTAGCTATTAAATAATCTATAGCTTTTTTTCCAACTTCAAAGCTCATTAATTCTTTAGCTCCACCAAAATCTCCTTGTGCTGCAAAACAATATTTACACTTTAAGTTACAATCATGTGCAACATGTAAACATAAAGCTTTTACAACTTTTTTTCTATCAATAAAGTTTGGATGATGTTTATATGTATCTACTGTATATAATAATCCTTCATCTTCTAAAGTTTTTATTTCGTTATATGCTTCTTTTATTTGTTCTTCTGTGTAATTTTCACTTAATTCTTTTATTATTTCATCTAAAGATTTTTCTTTGTAGTGGTCTAATAAGTTATATGCTACTTCATCTACAACATGAACAGCTCCACCATTTACGTCTAAAACTATATTATATCCGTTCATTGAAAACTTATGTATCATACTCATAATGTGCCCTCCTAGTTTGTTTATATCTATATATTATCATATAAATAGACTTATAGACTATTTATCTTTTATATCCGCATATTTCAATTTCACTCAAAAAAAGCAGCTTATATAGCTGCCTTTTTGTTAAATAATAAATTTATTATCTCTCGCACTCTTGATTTGCAACTGTACAAGAAGTTTTACAAGCAGATTGACAAGATGTTTGACATTCTCCACATCCACCTTTTGCCGCACTTTCTTTTAAAGTAGCTTTAGATAAAGTTTTTATATGCTTCTTTTCCATTTTAACTACCTCCTATCTTACTAAACCTTTATTGATTATATCATAAAATTTACATAAGTGGAAATTTATTTAAAGTTAACCCCTAAAACACCACCTATTCCTCCTGCCAAAGTTGTCAATAGTACTTTATATGCTGTAGTCATTTCAAATGTGAAAGAATCTTTAGCCAAAAACACTACTATCATTAAACATAATATGTAAGTTAACCCAACTAATACACCGTACAAAAGTCCCTTTTCCTTTATTTTCATAGATGCATAAAATCCACCAAATGCAGCAGATGCTGTCGTTATAGCCGAAGTTGCCATAGCTATACTAGTTGAAGAAATACTTGTAAATGTTAATAATAAATTATAAATTAATAAGCTTGCTAATGTTATTATGTAAGCATATCCTAAACCTTTGAATATATTACTTGATTTTTCCATAAAAAAACCTCCCCCTTTCATATAAAATTATATTCAAGGGGAGGTTTTGTAATTACAATTATTGATTTTATTTTTATTTTGATTCTGATTGTGTAGATGCTATAGCCCATTTTTCAAATGGTACTTTTGTTCTACTTGGTCCGATTTCTAGTATAACAACATCTTCTTCAACTTTAGCTACATTAGCTACTATACCACCTATTGTTACAACTTTAGCTCCTACACTTAAGCTATCTCTCATTTCTTTTAATTGTTTATCTTTTTTCTTTTGTGGTCTTATTAAGAAGAAATAAAATATTGCAAAAAACACAACCCACATAAGTATCCCTACTACAGCTTGAGGCATATAAGTCACTCCTTTTTATCATATTTATTAAACATTTTAATTTTTGTTCGGTATAATAATCATTATAACTTAAAATAATTATAATTCATAGCCATATTTTTGGAAAAATTCTCTTCTAAAATCTAATAATCTATCTTCCATTATAGCTTGTCTTACTTGCTTCATTAAATCTAATAAGAAATGTAAGTTATGTGTAGTTATAAGTCTTGCAGCTAATATTTCATTAGCTTTAACTAAATGTCTTATATAAGCTCTTGTATAGTTTTTACAACAGTAGCAATCACAATTAGGATCTAACGGTCCAAAATCTCTTGCATATTTTGCATTTCTAACTACTACTTTTCCTTCACTTGTCATAGCAGTACCATTTCTAGCTATACGCGTAGGTAATACACAGTCAAACATATCTATTCCTCTTATTACCCCTTCTATTAAGTCGTCAGGACTTCCAACACCCATTAAATATCTTGGCTTATTCTCTGGCATTAGAGGTACTGTATAATCTAAAACCTCATACATTAATTCTTTTGGCTCTCCAACACTTAAACCACCTACTGCATATCCAGGTAAGTCTAATTCTAATATTTCTTTTGCTGATTGTTCTCTTAAATCCTTATACATACCACCTTGAATTATACCAAATAAGGCTTGATTTTCTGTATTTTTATGAGCTTCTTTACATCTTTTTAACCATCTTGTAGTTCTTTCTAAAGAATTTTTAACATATTCTCTATCTGCTGGATATGGAGCACATTCATCAAATGCCATCATGATATCTGAACCTAATGCATTTTGTATTTCCATAGCCTTTTCTGGACTTATAAAGTGTTTAGACCCATCTATATGAGATCTAAAGTGTACACCTTCTTCAGTTATTTTTCTAAGTGGTCCTAAGCTAAATACTTGGAACCCTCCACTATCTGTAAGTATAGGTTTATCCCAGTTCATAAACTTATGAAGCCCTCCAGCTTCTTTAACTAAATCATGACCAGGTCTCATGTATAAATGATACGTGTTACTTAATATTATTTGAGATCCTATTTCTTTTAATTCTTCTGGTGTCATAGACTTTACAGTTGCTTGAGTTCCAACTGGCATAAATATTGGTGTCTCAATTACCCCATGAGGAGTATGTAATCTTCCTAGTCTTGCTCCACTTTGCTTACAAGTTTTTATAAGTTCATATCTTATTGCACTCATGCTGACTCTCCTTAACTCTCTTTATTATTTTTTTTGATAATTTAAAGCTTGTTCTAAATTTCTTTTATGACATTCACAGTCATCTTCTTCACATTCTTCATAATGAATACTGGTAACATTCATTGAACTATTATCATCTGTCAGTAAGTATTTTCTTATTGCAAATAATCCAGCTATAGCCATTATTCCTAAAAGCAATTCAAACATTCCTTCACTTTTAGGTAGTAATAATAATTTTCTAGCTATAGCATACAATAATACTTCAATTAATGCGCCCGGAATATGTAGTGATAACATCACTACTAATTCTACTCCTATAACTAATAATAATATTTGTCCTAATAAATCATTAAATTGAGCATACTGTACTATAGTTTCATATTCGACAATATATGATTGCCATATCATCCTAAGTACATCAATTGTACCTAAAAATACTGCAATAAGTACAACCATTGCTAATAATGATTCAAATACATAGGCTATTTTAAGCGCTAGACTTTTTTCATCTATCTTTTTCATATTAGCCCCCTAATATTTATTTAATTATCATCGCATCCCCAAAACTAAAGAATCTATACTTTTCTAAAACTGCAGTATTATATGCATTTAAAACAACATCTTTTGAAACCAATGCACTTACTAACATTATTAGTGTAGATTCTGGTAAATGGAAATTAGTTATTAATTTATCTACCATTTTAAATTTATATCCTGGATATATAAATATATTAGTCCATCCACTAGATTCTACAATTTCACCATTTTCGTTACTTGCTGACTCAACAGTTCTACAACTAGTTGTTCCAACACATATAACTTTATTCCCATTTTTCTTTGCTTTATTTATTTTTTCAGCTGCTTCTTTATCTACCATATAATATTCTGAATGCATCTCATGTTCTAAAACATCATCCACCTTAACTGGTCTAAATGTTCCAAGTCCTACATGTAATGTTACAAAAGCAATATCTACACCTTTTTCTTTTATTTTATCTAAAAGTTCTTCTGTAAAGTGAAGACCTGCTGTTGGTGCTGCTGCTGAGCCATTATGTTTTGAATAAACAGTTTGATATCTTTCTCTTTCTTCTAGTCTTTTTGTTATATATGGAGGTAGTGGCATATTTCCAAGTTCATCTAAAACTTCTTCAAATATACCTTCATAGTGAAACTTAACTAATCTAGAACCTTCTTCTGCAAGTCCTACTACCTCTCCTATAAGCTTTCCATTTCCAAATGAGAACTTAGTTCCTACCTTAGCTCTCTTTCCTGGTTTAACTAATGCTTGCCAAATATCTTTATCAGTTCTTTTTAATAAAAGAAATTCTATTTTACCACCAGTATCAACTTTTTCTCCTATAAGTCTTGCTGGTATAACTCTTGTATTATTAAGAACTAAACAATCTCCTGGATTTAAATAATCTATAACGTCTTTAAATATTTTGTGCTCAATTTCCCCAGTTTTTTTGTCTAAAACCATAAGTCTTGAATTAGATCTATCTTCAAGAGGTGTTTGAGCTATTAATTCTTCTGGTAAGTCAAAATAAAAATCGCTAGTTTTCAATTTAAACGTCCTTTCTATATTTTAGTACAAATTACATCATAACAAAAAAAATAATATTTTTCTATATTAATGATATTTATTGTCAATATGCTTATTTATTTTTTATTTTTTACTAGGGTATGGTATTTTCAAATGATCATAAGCTAAAGGCATTGCAATTCTACCTCTAGGTCCTCTATTTATAAATCCTAATTGAAGTAAATATGGCTCATAAACATCTTCTATTGTATTTCTATCTTCTCCTGTAGAAGCTGCTAAAGTATCTAATCCAACAGGACCTCCCTTAAATTTTTCAATTATTGTATTTAAAAGTTTTTCATCGACATGATCAAGCCCTAAACTATCCACTCCTAATAGTTCCAATGCATCATTTGCAACTTCGTCTGTTATATTTCCATCCGCTCTAACTTGTGCATAATCTCTAACTCTTTTTAATAATCTATTTGATATTCTTGGTGTTCCTCTAGATCTTCTAGCTATTTCTGTAGCTCCTCCAATTTGAATCTCTGCTCCTAATATGCTTGATGATCTAATTACTATTTGTGCCAATTCTTCAACTGTATAATAATCTAACTTACATATAACTCCGAATCTATCTCTTAAAGGGTTAGTTAACATACCAGCTTTAGTAGTTGCCCCAATTAAAGTAAATTTAGGTAAATCAAGTCTTATACTTCTAGCTGATGGACCTTTACCTATAATTATATCTAAACAATAATCTTCCATAGCTGAATATAAAACTTCTTCTACAGTTCTACTTATTCTGTGAATTTCATCTATAAATAAAACATCATTTTCATTTAAATTAGTTAAAATAGCAGCTAAATCTCCAGCTCTTTCTATTGCAGGTCCTGAAGTTATCCTAAGATTAACCCCCATCTCACTAGCTATTATAGATGCTAATGTTGTTTTTCCAAGTCCAGGTGGTCCATATAATAAAACATGGTCTAGTTGTTCATTTCTAGCTTTTGCTGCTTCTATAAATATTTTTAAAAGTTCTTTAGCTTTCTTTTGTCCTAAATAATCATCTAAACTTTTAGGCCTTAAATTATTTTCTATATCAACATCTTCATTTTGCATGGTAGATGTTATTATTCTATTTTCATCTTCAAACATAATTTAAATTCGCCCCCTTATCTAAGAGATTTACTCATTAAATAACTTAATGATTTCTTTATTATATCTTCTGTATTCATTCCACCTTTTTTACAATTATTAACGGCTTCTTTTGATTCTTGAGATGAATATCCAAGAGCAATAAGTGCATCAACTGCTTCATCTTGAGATACAGTTATTGGAGCTTGTGAAAGAAGTGTTGGTTCAAACTCAATATTATTTTTATCTATCTTATCTTTTAATTCTAAAATAATTCTTTCTGCTGTTTTCTTTCCAACTCCAGGAGCTTTAGACATTTTAGTTACATCTTCACTAACTATATATGCACCTATTTGCTTTGGAGTTGCAAAAGATAATATACCTAATGCAACCTTAGGTCCTATCTTAGATACTGAATTTAATAATTCAAACATATTAAGTTCCTCTTTTGTTGAAAAACCACAAAGACTCATGTCATCTTCTCTCACTATTAATTTTGTATATATTTTATATTCTTTTCCTAATTTTAAATCTGATAGTGTATTTGATGATACATTAATTTTATATCCAATATTATTTGCCTCTATTACTAAGCTATCTAAGTTTATTTCTTCTATACTTCCTTTTATATAACTATACATATTTCCCCCCTATATTTTTAAGTGTTTTTTCTAATTTATTTGAATGACAATGACATATTGCAACTGCTAATGCATCTGCTACATCATCTGGTTTTGGTACCGATTTTAAATTTAAAAAAGATTTAACCATCTGTTGTACTTGAGCTTTTTGTGCTCTACCATATCCAACTACACCTTGCTTTACTTGAAGAGGTGTGTACTCGTATACCGGCTTATTATTATGTGCACAGGCAAGCATAGTAACACCTCTTGCTTGTGCTACTGTAATAGCTGTTTTTACATTTTTATTAAAGAATAATTCTTCTATGCCAACTTCATCTATATTGTAATTTTTTATAAGCATGTCTATACCTTTATAAACAAGTTCTAACCTTTTTAATATATCCATATGTGCTGGTGTAGTTACTGCTCCATAATCAATAACCTTAAATTTATTGTTTTTGTATTCTATAATTCCATAACCAACGATAGCTATTCCTGGATCTATACCTAAAATAATCATACTAAAATAACTCCTTTTATGAAACTTACGTTCTGTATTAATATATAATACCATATTTCTATACAAACTATAAAGAGATGAAAAGTTTCCCTTTCATCTCTTTATAGTTTGATACTATTAAATTATTTTAAGTATTTAACTTCCAAAATCCTCTAACTTGGAATATATTTCATCTTGTGTTGTTGCAGATATACCATCCTTAACTTCTTCCTGAACCTTTTTAGGCAAAGACTCTGTTTCAATGTCAGTATCTTCAATCTTTTCCCTGTCTCCATTGCTATTATACTTACAAACTACTATAATACCTTTATTGTCCTCTATTACAAATCGATTAGCTTTTTTGGGATCATTAAATTTTTCTTTTTCTTGTAAAGTTATTTCATATTTATCTAATTTTTTTATTGTTCTATTTGGATATTTTTTTGTTAGATACTTAGTTATCTCATTTTTTGATTTTCCTATTAATTCTGGTGGTATCGTTCCTATCATAGTTGGCGGTTCACTACTTGATGTTCCATCTTCAAATGTTTTTTCTACCCAAATTTCACAATCTTTACTTAGTTTAAATGTGTCTTTAACTATTTCTTCTTCTTTTCTTGGTTTTATGTCTTTATCTTTAGAGGTCACTTCATCTGATGTTTTAAATCCTACATAAATCCCTCCAGCGAGAACTGCTATGCCTAAAACTATCATAATCGGTATTCGCCAAGGAAATTCTTTTTTCTTTTCGAACATTAAAAACAGCCTCCTTATACCGGTTATTTTTTCCAATTAGATATTTTTCATACATTTATTTGAAATTATTTAGTAATCTTTTTATAACACTGTCCTTACAATCATCTATAAATTCATTTTCAATTAAAAAATTTTAAATATCCGTTCCATTTACTAATCAATTTTCATATGATACTGTTAAAAACTTATACTGATAGTTTATACAAGGAGGGTTAATTATTGAATATAGATAATAACTTTTTAGATAGATTAGAATTTGTTGAGTTTAAACAACAGGTATTGCTTTTAAAGCAACCTAATCATAAGATAAGTGTTTTTGCAAATTTATCACTTTCTCAATTTATAGATGTAAAAAATTATGTGAAAAATTTTGAAAACCTTATAGCTAAAGACTGTAAATATACTTTTAAGGATTTTGAAACAGGTTTATACAACATTTGCCCTTTGATAAAAACTTATCCTGGAAGTTCAGTTCTAATTGCAAGAATTCTAATGGATATAAAAAATTATGATATATTATTTTCACACAATAACTAAATTTTTAAAGGCAATATATTGATATTTTTATTATTTATATTGCCTGATTTATTTATATCTAGTATATATACAAATCTATTTGGAAATAATCTTACTATATACTATTAAGGAGGGATTTCCATGGGTAAAATAAATTGTAGTGTTGAAAATTGTTCTCACAATAATAAAAACATATGTTACGCAAATAGAATTGATGTACACGGAAGTCAAGCAAAAACAATCGAACATACAGCTTGTGCATCATTTTTAGAAAATTTTGTTTACAGCAATTTAACTAATAATACAAATGATGATGGTCCTTGTTCTTGTATATGTTGTAAAGTAGAAACTTGTGCTTATAATGAGAATAACTTATGTACATTAGATGTTATTAAAGTTTCACCTGATACTAAAAGACCTAATATGTATTCTGAGACAAGCTGTTCTAGTTTTAAATATAAATAAAAAGAGGAGATATATATCTCCTCTTTTTATTTATTCTTCTATCTCCCAGTTATGTGCTATAGATTGAACATCATCATCATCTTCTAGCATATCAACTAATCTGTTCATAAATTTTAATTGTTCTTCTTCAGTTAATTTAGTAGTAGTTTGAGGTAATAATTTTACTTCTGCAGATATAAAACTATACCCTTTAGCTTCTAATTCATCTCTAACTGCTTGGAAATCTTCTGGAGATGTTAATACTTCAAATCCATCTTCCTCAACAATTAAATCTTCTGCTCCAGCTTCTAAAGCTGTTTCCATTAATTCATCTTCTGATACTTCATCATTTGCTTCTATTAATATTTGACCTTTTCTATCAAACATAAAAGATACACATCCACTAGTACCTAAGTTACCACCATTTTTATCAAAATAGTATCTAACATTTCCTGCAGTTCTATTTTTATTATCAGTTAAAGTTTCTACTATTACTGCAACTCCTCCTGGTCCGTATCCTTCATAAACTATAGTTTCAAAGTTTTCATTTGCTCCACCACCAGCACCTTTAGCTATAGCTCTATCTATATTATCATTAGGCATGTTATCTGCTTTAGCTTTATCTATTGCAGTTTTTAAAGTTGCATTATATTCTGGATCAGCTCCACCATCTTTAGCTGCAACTGCTATAGCTCTAGCATGCTTTGTAAATATCTTTGCTCTTTTAGCATCTTGTTTACCTTTTCTATTAATTATGTTTCCTATACGTCCCATAATTTCACTCCTTGCTCTGTAAATTATTTTATCTAAATAAAACTTTGTTATGCTTATATCTTATAGGTATAGTCAATATGTAATATGAATTAATTTATATTATATACACCGTAATTTTAGCATAAAACTTTAATTTAGTAAATTAGAACTTAGGTGGAGCTGCTGCAGTATGTCTTTTATGCTCACTTATCCTATGCAATCTAGCTATTATTTCTTTATCTTTTTGAGGAACTTCATCTACTCTACCTTCTACAATTGCATCTATCATATCATAAGTAGTTCCCATTTCATTTTCATCAGTTTGTCCTTCCCAAAGTCCAGCTGATGGAGCTTTATTTATAATATCATCATGAATACCTAAAACTTTAGCCCATTCATACACTTCCTTTTTAGTTAAATTAGCCAATGGAATTAAATCAACTCCTCCATCTCCATACTTTGTAAAATATCCTGTATGTATTTCAGCTGCATTATCTGTACCTACAACTAAGTATCCCATATTATTAGCTACAGTATACACAGTACTCATTCTTATCCTTGCTCTTAAATTAGCATCACTCATTCTATCATTGTTTTCATTATATAAATTTTTATCTTTTAAGTTATTCATAACTTTTTGATATATATTAACTTGTTCATCTGTCAAATCTAAATCTAAATACTCTATATCGCATCCCTGTATTACTTTAAGTGCATCTAATCTATCTTGAGGGTTACTTTTTATACTCATTATTACACCCATAGAATCATTTGGAAAAGCTTTTTTTATCAAGTATGCAACTACTGCTGAATCAATACCACCTGATACTCCAACTATTAAACCATTAGTGTTTGATTCCTTTACTTTTTCTCTTAACCATTCTACAGTTTTATCTATCTTAACATTTATGTTTGCCATATAAACTGTTCCTCCTTACATTTTTTGGATAAGCCAATTATATCAGATATTTTTATTTTAATTAAATATAATTTATGCTTTATGTTAAAAATAATTCAAGAAGGTGATAATATGAATAAAAAATACTTTAGTTTTAATATTAAAAACTCACTTATAGGCTCTATTTCAGGATTTATAAATGGCATTTTTGGATCTGGTGGAGGAACATTATTAGTACCTATTTTAAATAATATACTAAAAGTAGAAGAACATAAATCTCATGCAACAGCTTTATCTATAGTAGTATTTTTAACAGTTACAAGTTCTTTTATATATGTATCCAAAGGAACTTATGATTTAAATCTAACATTCAAAGTTGCAATAGGAAGTATAATAGGTGGGATAATAGGCGCTAAAATTCTTTGTAAACTTACAGGAAAGCTTCTTAGAATCTCATTTGGAATAATAATGATTATAGCTGCTCTAAGGATGGTGTTTTAATGCTACTTATCATAATAGGATTTTTTTCAGGTATAATAGGAGGAATGGGAATGGGTGGAGGAACAATATTAATTCCTGCACTTATACTATTTTTAAACATAGACCCAAAAATAGCACAAAGTGTAAACTTACTTTCATCTGTTCCTATGACCATATTTGCTTTAATAATTCATATAAAAAATAAAAATGTAATATTAAGTTTGGTAATCCCAATAGCTCTTTTTGGAATAGCTGGAGCTATAGTTGGTTCTTTCTTAGCTAACTATATTTCATCAGAAACTCTAAGAAGAGTATTTGGAGTATTCTTGTTAATAGTAGGAATATTAGAAGTTAAAAAAGGTATATTTAATTCTCCCCAGTCTAAATGTAAAAAGTAAAAAGTAATGTCTCAATAACTTTAATTATATTGAGACATTACTTTTATTTTAAAGTATTACTTGTCCATCTTTTTCAGATAAATAAAACTCTTCCCCTAAAACTATATTTGCTGTAGCACTAGTTATATCATTTATTTTTTCTATAATACATTCAGTTTCATTTTTTCTTGAATAAACTATTATTTCTACATTATCTGCATATATAGTATCTTTTATAAAGTACCCCATATTCATTATTTCATTTTGAACTTTACCAAGTTGATTATAATCTATTTTAATTTTAACTTCTTGATACATTACTTTTTCAATTATTTTCGCAGCTTCAAGTCCTATTTTAGCTCCTTTAGTATAAGCTCTTACCAATCCACCAGCACCTAATTTAATTCCTCCAAAATATCTTGTAACAACAACTACAACATCCCTTAAATCTTCCTTTTTTATAACTTCTAAAGTTGGTATACCTGCTGTTCCTTGAGGCTCTCCATCATCACTGTACCTTTGTATATTCATACTTTTGCCTACGGTATATGCCCAAACATTATGCCTTGCATCTTTATGTTTTTTCTTTATTTCATTTATAAATTCAATAGCTTCTTCTTCTGTTTTTATAGGCTTTGCATATCCAATAAATGTAGATTTATCTATTATAATCTCGTCCATTCCAAATTCGTGTAATGTCTTATACATAATATAGCCTCCTAAACTTATTTATATAATAATTATAATCATAAAAATAGAACAAGGTAAATACCTTGTTCTATTTAAGTAATAATAACTATATACTTAGTTATCAACGCATTGTTTTTTTAGATCTTTAAACTTTTTATACGAGATATCTACTAGTGATTTTTCTCTATTATGAGTTAACATATCTAAAGCATCTTTGACTTTAAAAAATCCAGCTTCTTTAATGCTATCATCGACAATTTCATAATTTGTATCATCAGACTCCATTATATACCACATAATAGCATTACACACTTTTTGTTGTCTACTTCTTGAATAAAATTCATACATAGTATCTCCTGCCATATCTAGCACTTTAGCTTCAACTTTTATTTCTTCTTTAACTTTTAATGGTGCAACTTCACTAGGGATATCACCATCATTTATTTTTCCTTTAGGGATAGTCCATTCTCCCCTGTCATTTTTAATTATTAATACTTTGTTTGCATAAAATACTATGCCCCCTGCACAGCGTCTTAGTATCATATTAAATTCCCCCTACTTAACCATATTTTTACACCAAGTTATGGAGATAAATTTTTAAGTAATTTCTTATGTTAATCCATTATATGTTAAATTTATAGTGTTTATGTTATATAATTAAGTAGTTTTTTCTAACTGTTCTATTGCATCTTCATAAGCTTTTATTACATAATTTTTTTCGTCTTTTTTTCTCTCTTTAAGTCTTTTAAGCATTGAAAGACTATTTTTATTTCCTACTTTTGCTAAAGCTTTTGCACAATACTGACGTGTTTGTGCATTAGAATCATATAATCCTCTTTGAAAGTATTCTCTACTTTGAGCTGAAGATATTTTTCTAAGAGCCGAGTAAGTTATCCTTCTAACATCTGAATGTCTATGTGTAGTTAATGAATGTAAAATTCCTAAAAATCTATCATCATTTAACTCACCAGTTGCCCATATTAATATCATTAAATCTTCTGCATTTTTTTCGGTTATAATTCTTTTATATAACTTTCTTTTAAATTGTAATAATCTCTCATCATCTAGATTATTCATAAAATTAATTCTATCATCTTTGCCTAATTCTAAAAATTTATCTAATACATCTTTAGATAGTTCTAGTTGACTTTTAAGCATAGCTTTTATTTCTATCTTAGCCTTTATTAAATGGTCATTTACCTCTTGAATTTCAATATTCCTTATCTTACTTATTTGAGATACTGTTCTAGATTCTTTATATAGAAGATAAGTTATAAAATAATCCTCTAAATTTTCTATATTATCCCAACATATATTCATATTAATCCCTACTCATTTATTATATATTCTTTATATATATTATAGTCTTCTTCATCTAAACTAACTGTTAATTCTATTCCATTTTCAACATACTCAAACTCTTCAACATTATATTTATTTTTTAATTTACTAAATACATCTCCTCTTTCATATGGCAATAACAAATCTACTCTATGAGTATTTTCCATCAATGCTGTTTGAATCATTTCTACAAGTTTATCCATATTTATGCCTTGCTTAGCTGATATATAAACTGTATTCTCTTGATTTTTAGGATATATATCTAGTTCTAACTTATCTATTTTATTATAAGTCATTATAGTAGGCTTATCTTCAGCGTCTAATTCCTTTAATACTTTTTTAGTAGTATTTTCTTGAATTTCGAAACTTTCATTTGTTGCATCAACAACATGAACTATTAAATCAGCATAATGAACCTCTTCTAAAGTTGCTTTAAATGCTTCTACTAAATCATGTGGTAATTTACTTACAAATCCAACTGTATCTACTACTAAAAATTCCTTTTTATTAGGAAGTAAAGCTTTCCTTAAAGTAACATCTAATGTTGCAAATAACATATCTTTTGATAAAACTTCTTTTTCAACACTATATTCTTTATGAGTTTTTATAAGCTCATTAAGTAATGTTGATTTTCCTGCATTTGTATATCCTACTAAAGCAACTATAGGTATATTAGATTTTAATCTTTGAGCTCTTTGAGTTTCTCTGTTTTTCTTTACATCTCTAAGTTCTCTTCTTATATCTGCCATTTTATTTAATATGTGTCTTTTATCTACCTCTAATTTTTGCTCTCCTGGACCTCTTGTTCCTATACCTGCTCCAGTTCTACTCATCTCTCCACCCATACCATATAGTCTAGGTAGTCTATATTTTAACTGAGCTAATTCAACTTGCAACTTACCTTCTTTACTTAAAGCTCTTTGAGCAAATATATCTAATATTAAAGTTGTTCTATCTATTACTTTTCTTTGAACTAATTCTTCTATATTTCTTATTTGCGCCCCTGATAATTCATCATTAAATATTATTACTGTAGCGTCTAATGATTCACAATATGCTTTTATTTCCTCTACTTTCCCTTTTCCTATATAAAAGGCAGCTTCTCTTGCTGGTCTATTTTGTATAATACTTCCTACAACTTCTGCTCCTGCTGCCTTTGCAAGCTCTTTTAATTCTTCCATAGATTCATTAATATCTATATCATCAACCTTTTTTACGTTAGTAGTTATATTAAGCCCAACTAACAAAGCTTTTTCCACTATTTTTTCCATTGTAACACCTCATTTAATGTACTTTTTTTTATTATACCACTATTGTAAATTTTTAGTATAATTATATTAAAACTCTAAATATTTTAGGAGGTATATATTATGTCTGATAATTATAAATTTTTTAGTAATGATAAATGTGAATACTTTCCTTGCCATAAAGTAAGTGATCCTAAAAACTTTAACTGTTTATTTTGCTATTGTCCACTATATGCTTTAAAAGAAAATTGTGGTGGAAACTTTAAATATACAGAAAACGGAATAAAAGATTGTTCTTCTTGTTTAGTTCCTCATAATAAAAAAAGTCATGATTATATAATGAGTAAAATAGGTGATATCCTAAATCTAGGTAAAAAATAATAGTTTATAAATTAAATAAAAGGAGTAGTGATTAATCACTACTCCTTTTGCTTAATTTTTTATAACTAAATATCATTAATAAACTAATTGTAAATATAAGTATTAATATCATAATTGCTGAATGAAAGAAAAACTCTGCTGGTAATATGTTTATTACTGAGTCTAAGTTAGGATCAAATATCCAGTAATCATTTTTAAATAATATATTATGAAATACTTCAAAACTCTTTTGAAAATTTATGATCATAGGCATAATTAATACTATTGGTATTAATATCAATGTTACTGAGCTATATTTTAAAATTCTTAAATCTTTATTTTTAATACTTATATATATCCCTGAAATTAAAAAAATTAAAGTTATATTATTTAATTTTTTTACATTTTGAAATATATCTCTAACTTCCTCAAAATGAATTTTTCCTTGAACTGATGATTCTAATGTAGGTAATTTAAAATCTAAGTCACTATTGCTTGTATTGTAATCTATCAAATAATCATAATTAAGTTTTATATCTTCTTTAGTCATATTACTTAACTTTGGTATATTTAAATAATCTATGCTAAAATAGTATAATTGCTTAAAATTAACTGTAAATTTAATAATTGAAGTTATTATAAACAAGCTTATTGATAATGAAAATATCAAGTTTAAAATTCTATTTTTACTATACTCCATATGTTTTACCTAAACAATTTTAGTTGTGAAATCTTCTATATTCCACACATCATCAACTATATCCATATAAAATTCAGGTTCATGAGATACTAGTAAAACAGTTCCCTTAAATTCTCTTATAGCTTTTTTAAGTTCATCTTTAGCTTCTACATCTAAGTGATTTGTAGGCTCGTCTAATACTAAAAAGTTTATTTTCTTTAACATTAATTTACATAATCTTACCTTAGCAGCTTCTCCACCACTTAAAACTCTCATTTGGCTAGTTATATGCTCATTTGTAAGTCCACATTTAGATAAAGCTTGTCTTACTTCAAAGTTTGTAAGCCCTGGATATTCTGCCCATATTTCATCCATAGGTGTATTGCTATTTTCTCTTGAGCTTTCTTGTTCAAAGTAACCAACTTCTAGGTAATCTCCTAGTTCTACTTTACCATCAAATGGTTTTATTATCCCTAGAAGAGTTTTTAATAATGTTGATTTTCCTATACCATTCATACCTCTTAAGGCAATTTTTTGATTTCTCTCTAAAGTAAAGTTAAGCGGTTTTGTTAATGCCTCATTATACCCTAAAACAAGTTCTTCTGTTTTAAATACGAATCTACTTGATGCTCTAGACTCCATAAAAGCAAATGTAGGTTTTATTTTTTCTTTTGGTCTTTCTAATATTTCCATTTTATCTAATTTCTTTTGTCTACTGTTTGCCATACCACGAGTAGCAACTCTTGCTTTATTTCTAGCAACAAAATCTTCTAATTTCTTTCTTTCTTCAACTTGCTTTTCATAAGCTTGTTCTTCTTGTCTTTTCTTTATATCTCTAAGTCTTTCAAATTCATCATAATTTCCTTTGTATCTATTAAGCTCTCCATTTTCCATATGATAAATTACATTACATGTATCATTTATAAATGGTATATCATGAGATACTAATATAAAACTATTTTCATATTCTTGAAGATATCTTGTTAACCACTCAATATGTTCTACGTCTAAGTAGTTAGTAGGCTCGTCAAGTATTAATATTGTAGGATTTTCTAAAAGTAACTTTGTAAGTAATACTTTAGTTCTTTGCCCACCACTTAAATCTGTAACATCTCTATCTAATCCTATTTCACCAAGACCTAGCCCATTAGCTACTTCTTGTATTTTAGCATCTATCATATAAAAGCCACTATTTTCTAAAATAGTTTGTATTTCAGCCGTTCCATCCATTAGTTTTTTCATTTCAGCTTCATCAGCTTCACCCATTTTATCATACATGCTTATCATTTCTTGTTCTAAGTCAAACATAGGCTTAAAAGCATCTCTAAGCACTTCTCTTATAGATTTTCCTTTTGTTAATACTGTATGTTGGTCTAAGTAACCAACTGTTACTCTTGATGACCATTTTATATTACCTGCATCAGGCATTAATTTCTTTGTTATTATATTTAAAAATGTAGATTTACCTTCTCCATTAGCTCCTATAAGTGCTATATGTTCACCTTTTCTAAGTCTAAAAGATACATTTTCAAGTATAGTTCTTGCACCAAATCCATGGCTAACATTTTCAACTACTAGCATCTAAACACCTCTTCTTATTTTATTATCTATATCATAATAGCTTCTTTCTTTAATCAAATCAAGTGATACAAGTAATTTCATGTATTTTCATATATATTTAATAATGAATAAAAGCTCTCTTTATTAAAGAGAGCTTTTATTCATTATTAAATACTGTATCAAAAAACATCAACATAAATCCTGCAGATGTTCTTTGTGCCAATGGTAGACACTTTGTTCCTAACATATAAAACTTATTTTTTAAATTAGATACATTTTTATACATTTTATCATAGTTTATAGCATGGGTAGAGTTATAAACTGCATATTCTTCTACACTATTTTTTCTAATTAATCCATCTTTTGCTTTAAGTCTTGGTATAGACATATAATTATTTTTTATATATAACTCAAATTGTCTATGATTGTCTAGCAACTTTCCTTTAGCATGTTGAGGTATAGTTAGATCTTGTATTATATGGCATGCTACTCCAAAGTAAAAAAGACTTAGTTCAAATTTATTAAGATTAAAAAACTTAATAGCTTTATTATAATTTTTAGTTGATATTGTAAGAGCATTTTCTTCATATCCAAACTTACCTCTTTTTAAATGTGGATTATAAAAATGATGGTAACTTTTAAAATCTTGATCAGCCCATATTAAGCCTTTATTTATTTGCGGTAAATAACTCTTAAAAAATTCATATTCTTTCAAATATCCTTCATTTTTTAATATTTCTAATGCATTTGCTTGTATAAATACGTGTACTTCACAATCTGTAGTTATAATACTTTTTTTTACAGGATTAACTACTTTAAAAGTACTTGATAAAGCTTTTCCATAAACATTTTCTATTTTTTTTCTCATTATAATCACCTAATAGCTGTATACACAACTTAATTTTATTCCGATAATAACAATATATTACTTTTTTTAATATTTGTTAACCTTTATATTTATTTTTAATTACCATTTTCTCTATCTTTTAAATATATTTCTATACCATCTGCTACACTTTGCATCATTTTTCTTTGATATTCAGGGTTAGACATCATTAAATCTTCATTATAGTTACTCATAAATCCCATTTCAATCAATACTGCTGGTACTTTAGACCAATTAAACCCAGTCAAATCACCTCTTTCAAATATGCTATTTACTTGTATGCCAGCACCCTCCATTTGGTCTTTTATATTCATTGCACACTTATTGCTTTCTTCATATATTCCACTTGTGTATTTTCCATCTTTTTGCGGTATAAGTATAGATGCTCCTGTTTTTGATGAATTTGTCAAACTATCTGCATGTATCCTTATTGATAAATCTGCATTTTTTTCATTTGCTAAAATTGCTCTTTCTGAGTTACTTATATTTACTTCGTGACTTTCTCTAGTCATTATAATACTGTATCCTTTATTTTCTAATATATGTTTAAGAACTATAGCTGCTTCTAAATTAAGTTTATATTCTGGTTTTTTAGTTGCTATACCAGTTGCCCCTGATGATACTCTGGCTTTTTTAGCACTTGAACCTGGCCCTATTGGCTCTAAGTTCGGATCACCTTTTTCTTGATGACCGGGATCTATACATATTATGTATTTTTTATTTTCATTTTCTTTGTTTTCTTTACGTATAAAATTAGTTGACTTATATAAATTCATCAATGGATTTGAAGTTCCTATAAATATAATACCTATAGCTATAATACCTACAACTAAAAATTTATATTTTTTCATATTTTCTCTCCTTCCTTAAATTGTATATACATAATTTGAGCAATAGGCTTTATTTTTATGTAAAGTAATTAATTTATTTTTAAGTTGTTATCACTTATTCTATTTCATATATATTTATATATAAGTAATTTGGAGGTTAATATGTCTAAAGTACGTAAAACTAGAGTTATTAATAGAAATGATAATAACAATTCAAAACTTTGTCGTTTTGGTTATGTAGACTATATTGTCCTTGCATCTAGTTTAGCTGTAGCAATATCAGATGAAGTTAGTATAACAGATATAAGTATACTTTCTACTTTCTTTGCTGTTTTATCGGATGAATTAGCATTAATAGGATCTGTTAAAAGTTGTCATGAAAATTCTTCAGATAATGTATTTGTCCCTCCAGTTCCTGATACTGATACTGCAATTACAAGATCTAAGAAAAAAACAAAAAAAAGAAAAAAAATAAAAAAGATAAAAAAAACAATTTAAAGCACTTAAATTTAAAAATATTTTAGGTGCTTATTTTTATTTTTTGAAAACTATGGTTTTATTGTGTCTGTTTTCTATGGATTAAAATTTTCATCCTGCACAATCTATTATTAAAGAAGCACCAATAAATATCATCATGACTTTATCAGAAAGAAGGTGTTTTAGTGAAATTAAAAAAATTCTTTGCGATTTCGCTTTTATTATATTTTTTCTCTGTAGGATTCATTTATGCAGAAGCTAATATAAAAAATGATTCAAAATATTTGGTACCCATAGGAAATATAATGCAGATAGATGCTGAATTACAATCTTTGATGGTAAGAAATACTTTTAATGATTCTCCATTTAAAATTGGTGATTCATTAATTTCTGTAAATGATACTAAAATAAATAATTATGCTGATTTTTCTAATTTATTAAGCTCACTGCCAAATGATAAATCTATAAAGGTAGAAATCAAAAGAAATAACGAAATTTCAAATTTAAATGTAGATAAAGATGTTCTCGAAAAAGTTAATTTCAATAATATTATTTCTGGATTTGCAACACTAACTTATATTAATCCTACAAATAATACTTTTGGTGCAGTAGCACATCCTCTAAGTGTTGGATTAAATAGAAGTTTACCTATTAAAAATGGATATGTATCAAGCACACACAGTTTAATAATTGATAAATCTTATAAAGGTAATGTTGGATGTATTAATGGTCAAAAAAGTGAATTTATCGGTAATTTCAAAGATAATACAAACTTTGGGATTAAAGGAAAAATTCATACAACAGATTTTTCCAAATTAAAAAAATATAAAATAGCAAATTTAAATGAAGTAAAAACAGGAAAAGCATCTATACTTTTGCAAACTTCAAATGGTGATGCTAAAGAATATGAAATATGTATATTAAATATAAAAAAACAAAGAAATCCTGAATCTAAAACATTCAAAATAGAAATAAAAGATAAAAGATTATTATCTATGACTGGTGGAATAGTTCAAGGAATGAGTGGTACTCCAATAATTCAAAATAACAAGATTATAGGTGCTATTTCTCATGCGGTTGAAAATGATCCATCTATAGGATATGGAGTTTATATAGGATGGATGTTAGAGGGAGAATAACTCCCTCTTTATTTTGATTTTGTTGTATTATCACTAGGTAATACATTTATTACATCATCTTTAGGAACATTAACATAACTTTGTGGAACATCTCCAACTATTACCGTTTCACATATAGGTATTTGTATTTTCACTTCTTTTGTGGATGTAGTAAGAGGAACTACAACTTTTACTTGAGTTTTAGCTTTTAAATATATTCTATGTCTAGATTGATTTATTCCAGATGATTCAAAATCAGTTCCAAAGTCTACATATACAGTTCCTATTGGTTCTATAGATACTTTTATTTTGGGTCCATATTTAGCTAATAAAGGACTTCCTATAGCAGTTCCTATTGGTATATATGTAGATGTTGTTTTGATTTTTTTCATCTCTGACTGGATTTCCAAAGCCACTTTTGATGCTATCTCATTCATAATTATGGAATTTGCTTGCATCATAACTATATTTCCATCTTCTCCTGTTTTTACATTAATTAAATTTTCATACTTTATATTATTATCTATAACACTTGAAACAGCTTTATTAATAGACTTATTAGCAAGTTCTTCAGCCTTAGTTTCTGCTATTACCGTTATGGTAGGTCTAAGTTTATCGTCTATATATATAAAACTGCCTATTAGTATAGATAGTATAAAAATCATTATAAATATAAATATATTTTTCTTTATTTTCTCTTTTCTTTTTTTTACTAATATTTTTTTCATTAAAAAGCCCCCCTTAATATTTTATGTAAGGGAGGCTTTTAATTACTTCTTAATTATTAATTTTGCAAATTTTCTTTTTCCTACTTGTATTATATCTTCGTCTTTTAAAGCTACTTTATCAACTTCTAATTTTTCACCATTAAGCTTTATTCCACCTTGTTTTAATAGTCTTCTAGCTTCACTTGTAGATGGTGATAATTTTAATGCACTAACTACTTTAGGTATAAAGAATAATCCTTCTTCAGAATCTTCTATAGATACTTCCATTTCAGCTATATCATCTGGCATATTTCTTTTTTGGAATACAGATTTAAAGTATTGTTCTGCTTCTAAAGCTTTTTCTTCTCCATGATATAATTTAACTACTTCTTTTGCTAATTTCATTTTTAAATCTCTCGGATTAACTTTATCTTGTTCCATATCTGATTTCATAGCTTCTATTGAATCTGGATGTTCATCTGTAACTAATTCAAAATATCTTATTATAAGTTCATCTGGAATAGACATTGTCTTACCATACATATCATTTGGTTCTTCACTTATTCCTATATAGTTTCCTAATGACTTACTCATTTTTTTAACTCCATCAGTACCTTCTATTATAGGCATTAATAAAGCAACTTGAGGTTCTTGGTCATATTCTTTTTGAAGCGTTCTCCCCATTAATATATTAAACTTTTGATCTGTTCCGCCCATTTCAATATCAGCCTTTATTGCAACTGAATCATACCCTTGCATTAATGGATAGAAAAACTCATGTATTGATATTGACTGATTTGATGCAAATCTCTTTTTAAAGTCATCTCTTTCTAACATTCTAGCTACTGTATACTTAGATGCTAAATTTGCTACATCCATAAAGTTCATAGCTTGTAACCATTCACTATTAAACTTAACTATAGTTTTTTCTTTATCTAGTATTTTAAATATTTGATCTTGATAAGTCTTTGCATTTTCTAAAACTTGTTCATGTGATAATTGTTTTCTAACTGCTGATTTTCCTGTTGGATCTCCTATCATTCCTGTAGCATCACCTATTATTATAACTACTTGATGTCCTAAATCTTGAAATGCCTTCATCTTTCTTAATACTACAGTATGTCCTAAATGTATGTCTGGAGCTGAAGGGTCTAATCCTAATTTTATTGTAAGTGGCTTATTTTCTTTTGCTGACTTTTCTAATTTTTTAATAATATCTTCTTCCGATATCATTTCAGCTACACCTTTTTTAATTATTTTCATTTGTTCATTTATTTCGATCATATGTACACCTCACACATATTTTTTTTATACTTGTTAAAAATAATTAATATTGTATCATAGTTAAATACTAAATTCAATTAATGGTACTTATACTATGTTAATTAATTATTTACATAATATTCATTTTTATCTATAAAATACAAAACTATTTACATATATGATATAATATATTCTTATAGTAAGGAGGTTAATTTCATGGTAAATGACAACAATAACAAAAATAAAATTCGAAGAAAAAAAGTTAGTTCCTCTAGTACTAAGACTACTAACTCCTCAAAAAAATCTACTAAGAGTAGTAGTAAAAAGAGTAATAGTGGTTCTAATAAAAAAGATAAATTTAAAGTACTAAGAGCAATTGGTGTAACACTTTTAGTTACACTAGTTTTAGGGGTTGCTGCCTCATCAGCATTAGTTTTTGTAGCTTTAAAAGATGTACAACCAATAACTAAAGCTACACTTGATAAAAAAGTTGATACAGTAACTGAACTTTTATATAACGATGGATCATTAATGGGTAATCCTCCTACAGATAATAAAAAAGTTCCTATTTCTGTAAAAGATATGCCCATAAACCTTCAGCATGCACTTGTGTCTATAGAAGATGAGAGATTTTATGATCATAATGGTGTAGACTTTAAAGGACTTGCTAGAGCTGCTGTATCAAACCTAATAACATCTTCTTCTCCTGGAGGAAGTACAATACCTATGCAGGTATCTAAGAACTTATTAACATCTAAAGAAGTTTCTATAGTTCGTAAAATTAAAGATATATACTATGCTTTAGAAATGGATAAGACCCTTACAAAAGAGCAAATATTAGAACTTTATTTAAATAGTGCTTATTTTGGAAGTGGTGCAATAGGAGTTGAAGCTGCTGCTAATGCATATTTTGATAAACACGCAAAAGATCTTACAACTGCTGAAGCTGCAATGATTGTTGGTATAACTCAAAATCCAAATAAATATGCAGCATACCAAACTACCAAACTAGATGGAACTGAAACTAAAAAAGATTTAGAACAAAAACTAAAGTTCTACGTAAATAGTAAGGATGATAATTTTGATGATCCTAATAGAACTGAACTTGATATGATAGACAAACTATATCAATGGGGTCTTTTACCTGATGATGATTACTACAAGCAATTAAAAGACGGTACTATGGTTTGTAGAAAGGTAGAACTAAACCCTGAATCTAAGAAAAGACAAGAAACAGTTTTAATGAAAATGTTAGAACTTGGATATCTTACTCAAGAAGAACATGATAAAGCTGTTGCTCAAAAAATAGAAATAAAACTACCTAAGCCAACTAAAAAACCAGCCTCTACAGTGGAAGACCTTATAGAGGGTGATGTTATAAAAAGTCTTATAGCTCAAGGGTACACAGATGCTGAAGCTCATAACCTATACTTTAATGGGGGCTTAAAGATACGTACTACAATAGATAAAAATATGCAAAAAGAACTAGAAAGTGAATTTAATAATAGGGATAACTTCCCAGGTCATATAATAGGTCCAGATGGAGTTCCTCAGCCCCAAGCTGCAATGGTTATTTTAGACTATAGAACTGGACAAATTAAATCTTTAATGGGTGGTAGAGAAATAAAAGCTAGAAAAGTTTTAAATCGTGCTACTTCACCTCATCAACCTGGTTCTACTATAAAACCATTAGCAGTTTATACACCTGCTATTGACAACGGTAAAAATCAAGCAGATGTATTTAGTGATACACGTGGTGGTTACAAATTCGCTGAAAATAGAAAATGGGATCCAAAAACTACAACATCTGGTTCTGGATCTATGACAATGCGTAAAGCTTTAGCTATGTCTTCAAATACAATAGCTGTTAAAGTAGCTGAAACACTTGGTGATTCATATAATGATTCAATAGATGTTATGCTTGATTACTTAAAGAATTTTGGTTTATCAGATCTTAAGGATGGACCTGGAGGTGCTGATAGAAAATTCTCTGCCCTTACTTTAGGTGGTATGACAAAAGGAGTTTCTCCTCTTGATATGGCTGCTGCTTATGGTACATTAGCAAATGGCGGTATTTATGTTGAACCTATTACATTTACAACTGTTGAATCTTCCGATGGACAAGTATTAATACAAAATACACCATCAGAACATAAGGTAGTTGAACCTGAAATTGCATATGTTCTTACAGATATGATGAAAGCTGTTATTACAGAAGGTACAGGTCGTGCTGCTAGTCTTGGTGATATGCCTGTTGCTGGTAAAACTGGTACTACAAATGGTAATAAAGATGCTTGGTTTGTAGGATATACACCTTATTATGTAGGATCTACTTACATAGGAGATGACTATAGAACTATTCCTAAAACCAAAGAAATTGTACCTCGTAGAGGTGTTGTAAAAGGAAGTTCAACTTCTGCAAAACTATGGGCTAATGTAATGAAAAAAGTTCATGGTAATCTTAAGGCTACTGATTTTAAAAAGCCTAGAAATATAGAATTTTTCAATATAAATTTAATAAATGGTGAAATTGTAAGTAAAGGTGCTTATAACTCAGCAACTGCTGCTTTTATAAAAGGACATACTCCAAGTAGACATGCTGTTCATTCTGAGCCAGCTGTTCCAGAAACACCTTCTACAGAAAATAATAATGAAAATGCAGAAAATAAGCCTGCAGATAATCAAACTCCTGAAAATATAAATCCAGGAGATAATACAACTGGTGACAATAATAGTAGCACACCTAACTCAGGTAATAATAATACTGCTCCTAACCAAGGTAATAGTGGTAATACTGGTGGCACAACAAATAATGGTGCTGGTGGTACAGGTCAAACTACCCCAACTCCACCGGCTACAAATACTAAGCCAACTTCACCAACTACTCCAACTCCACCTACTACTTCAACTCCACCAGCTTCAAATACTCAGCCATCTCCACCGGCTGCATAAAAAAAAGAACTATATGATTTCTTATCATATAGTTCTTTTTTTTATGGTTTTGCCTTTGGAGTAAATATAACAGCCATCAAATAACCAAAGAATATAGCTGCTGCTATTCCTCCTGCTGTAGCAGTTACTCCTCCTGTAAACACTCCCATAAATCCATCTTGTTCTATAGCTTTTATAACGCCATTATATAGTGAATATCCAAATCCAATTATAGGAACAGTTGCACCTGCTGCTCCAAAATCAACTATACGTTCATAAATTCCTAGAAAACTTAAAATTACTCCAGTAGTTACATAAGTGACCATTATATATGGCGTCTGTAACTTAAAATAATCCATCATTATTTGTGCAATTAGACATATAATCCCGCCTACTAGAAACACTTTTATATAGTCTATTATCATAATACACACCTCTTATTCATTAGCTATTATTACTGCATGGGCTACACTCGGTATACTTTCTTTTTGCAATGTACTTGTTGGTGACAATAATGCTCCAGTTGAAACTAACATTACTTTATTGAATTTTTTATCCTTTAACATTTTATATATATATCCATTAAATACAGATGCTGAACATCCACATCCACTACCGCCACAGTGAACATCTTGATTTTCCAAATCAAATATTTCAACTCCACAATCAGTATATACCTTAGATATATCAATCCCTTTTTCTTTTAATAAATCTATAGCTATTTGCATACCAACCTTTCCTAAATCGCCAGTAGCAATCATATCAAAGCTATTAGGATCATCTTTTGTATCATTAAAGTAAGAATATATAGTATCTACAGCTGCTGGAGCCATTGCTGCTCCCATATTATTTGCATCAGTTATACCTTCATCTATTACCTTTCCTATAGTTATATACTTTACTTTTGGACCATTTCCTTGACTTGATAATAAAGAGCATCCGGATCCTGTAACTGTCCATTGAGCAGTCATAGGTTTTTGATTTCCTAATTCTAAAGGAAATCTAAATTGTCTTTCAGCTGTACAATAATGACTTGACGTAGATGCTGCAACTAAATCTGCAAATCCTCCATCAATTAACATAGATCCAATAGATAGTGATTGTGCCATTGTTGAACACGCTCCATATACACCTAAAAAAGGTATACTAACTGCTCTAGCTGCAAATGAGGTTGATAAAAGTTGATTTAATAAATCTCCTGCTACCATATAATTTACATCTTTTATTGTTTTATTAGCTTTTTTTACGGCATGTTCTACAACAGTTTGAACCATTTTACTTTCTGCAAATTCCCAACTCTTTTCTCCATATAAATCATCATCTAGTTTTATATCGAAATAATCTTTTAATGGTCCTTGAGCTTCTTTAGGCCCTACTATGGATGAAGTAGATATTATTACAGGTCCATTTTCTAATTTAACAGTCCTACTTCCTATTCTCTTTTTAGCCAATTAAATAACCCCTTTCTATTTAAAAAAGTTAATTATATAGTATATAAAACCACATAAAACAGAAGACCCTATACCATATACTAGCACTGGTCCAGCAACTTTAAATAAGTTAGCTCCTACTCCTAGTACATATCCTTCTCTTTTATACTCCATAGCTGGAGATACTATAGAGTTTGCAAATCCAGTTATAGGTATAATCGATCCAGCTCCTGCTCTTTTTCCAAGTAAATCATATATACCAATTCCTGTTAAAAGAGCTCCTATAAAAATTAAAGTCATAGATGTAGCTCCAGCTGCTTTAAGTTTATCTAGTCCAAAATTCATGTACGCATCATTTATAGCTTGCCCAATTACACAAATTATACCTCCAACTATAAATGCTAATATATAATTTTTAGCATATGTAGGCTTTGGACTTATTTTATCAACATATTCTTTATAGTTTTTGCCCATTTTATAACCTCCTATAAAATACTTTTATATAATGTTATTATTTAACAAAATAAAAAAAATAAACCCTAAATTTTAAGGGTTTATTTATCCTATATATGATTTTAATTTTGATAATACTTTTTTTTCTATTCTAGAAACTTGAACTTGTGATATATTTAGCAATTCTCCTATTTCACTTTGTGTTTTATCTTCAAAGTACCTAAGCATTATTATTTGTCTTTCTCTTTTATCTAATTTTCCCAATACCTCTTTTAGTAATAAGTTATCTATAACTTTTTGTTCTTCATTTTCTCCTTTTAAACTGATTTTATCAATTAAACATATAGGTGCCCCTTCTTCTTCATGTATAACCCCATGTAAATACTCTACAGCGAAATTAGATTCTAGTGCCATAACTAACTCTTCTTTATCTACACCTACTATCTTAGATAATTCATCTATTGTAGGTTCCCTACCTAGTTTTTTTGTTAAAATTTCAGTTTGTGTTTTAGCTTTTATTGCAACTTGTTTTAAAGATCTTGATACCTTTATCATGCCATCATCTCTTAAGTACCTTTTTATTTCTCCTAAAATCATAGGTACCGCATATGTAGAAAATTTCACGTTAAACTTCGGATCAAATTTATATATAGACTTTATAAGTCCTATAGATCCTAATTGAAATAAATCATCTCTGTCATATCCTATATTTAAAAATTTAGACACAACACTTCTAACCAATCCTAAATTACTTTCTATTAGAATTTCTTTTGCTTGTTCATCTCCATTTTGCACAAGTTGTATTAATCTTAAAGTCTCTTCATGGCTAAGCAATCCCTTTCTTTCTTCTTTATTGGTAGTTATCCCCATAATAAAACCTCTATTCTATATTAGATGAATCTATTTTCTTTTTCATAATTACCTTAGTTCCTTCTCCCTTTTTAGAGGAAACTTCTATATTATCCATAAAACTTTCCATAACAGTAAATCCCATACCAGATCTTTCTAATTCAGGTTTAGATGTATATAATGGTTGCATTGCCATATCTAAATCTTCTATTCCATTTCCGAAATCTTCAACTGAAATAGTAATAGTTTTGCCTTCTATTTCACATCTTATATTAACAAATTTACTTTCATCTTCATCATATCCATGTATTATTGAATTTGTAACAGCTTCTGAAACAGCAGTTTTTATATCTGCAATCTCATCTAATGTGGGATCTAATTTAGATGCAAAAGATGCAACTATTACTCTTGCAAAACTTTCATTTTCTGATTTTGCTGAAAATTTAACTTCCATAATATTATTCATTTGCCACGCCTCCTAAAAAAGAACTTAAAGCATCTTCATAAGTGTTATGAATTTCTATAATCTTATTCATACCTGATAAATCAAAAATCTTTTTTACTCTTGGATTTATATTTATTACAGCTACTTTACCACCTTCACTAGATACTCTTTTATATCTTCCAATTACAACTCCAATTCCTGAAGAATCCATAAAATTCATATTCTTAAAATCAAAAATTATATTTTTTATTTGTTTTTCCTGTATTATATAATCTATTTCTTCTCTTACTTCGTTTGATATATGATGATCTAACTCTTTGCTTAGAAACTCAACTTTTAAGTTTTTATTATCCAATGAAAAATTTATCATTAGTTCCCCTCCTAACAGTTTTAAAAATAATACTTTGTATTCAATTCTATAAATTAAATTATTATCCTTCAATAATATTTAAATAGTTTTGTTTTATTGTATCAAAAATTTACATATTTAAATATTATGTAGTATACTAAATTAAATTTGGAGGAATAATAATGGATTTTATAGACAACAAAGTTTCTAATCGACTTGGAGGTCCATCATTTTTTGAAGATAATAATAAACTTTATAAATTCGAAAAAGTAAAAAAACTAACCAAAGAAGTTCAATCTAAGTTTCCAAATATAAAACTTATTGATATGGGTGTAGGAGAACCTGATAAAATGGCTCATAAATCCCTTGTAGATATATTATCAATTGAAGCTGGTAAACCAGAGAATAGGTTCTATTCAGATAATGGGATTATTGAATTTCAAGAAGCAGCTTGTAAATATTTAGAAAAAGTATACAATGTAAAAAACATTACTACTGAAAATATAGTACACGGTATAGGTTCAAAACCAGTTTTAGCTATGCTTCCACTTTGTTTTATAAATCCAGGAGATATATGCCTTATGCCAGCACCTGCATATCAAGTTCTTGGCACATATTCAAAATATATAGGTGGAGAAACCTATAACTTACCTCTATGTCCTGAAAATAATTTCTATCCAGACTTAGATAATATCCCTAATGAAATAAAAAAAAGAGCCAAATTATTATATTTAAATTATCCTAATAACCCTACTGGTCAGGTTGCAACTAAAGAATTTTATGAACATGCTGTTAAATTTGCTAAAGATAATGATATTTTAATAATATCAGATTTAGCCTATGGGCCTTTGACTTATGGTGATTGTAAACCTCTTAGCATTCTAAGTATAGAAGGATCTATAGATGTTTGCATAGAAATTCACTCTTTATCTAAAGCTTTTAATATGACTGGATGGAGATTAGCTTTTGTTGTTGGATCTAAAAAAGCAATGAAGGTATATCGCACTGTTAAAGGTCATACAGATTCTGGCCAATTTAGGGCTATTCAAAAATCTGGAGCCTATGCTCTTAATAATTTTAATTTAATAGAGTTAAATAAAGATAGATATTTAAGACGATTTGATCTTTTAATCGATGTTTTAAGACAAGTTGGATTTAAAGTTGATAAACCTAAAGGCGGATTTTATTCTTACGTACCAATACCCATTGGCGTTAAAGATGGAATAAGATTTAAAAATGCAGCGGAAGCTAGCCTTTATATACTTTCAAATGCATTAATATCAACAGTTCCTTGGGATGATTGTGGTAACTTTTTAAGATTTTCTGTTACTTATGATGCTAATTCTTTATCTGATGAACTTAAAGTTATGGATGACTTAAAAAACAGACTTTTATCTCTTAATTTGGAATTTGAATAAATTAAAAGAGGATATCTTTAAAGAAATCCTCTTTTAATTTATTATTTTCTTCTCTTAGAATTTGCTCTTTCTATATTAACTTTATTTCCTTTTATTTTTATGTTTTTCATTTTGTCTAGAACTTTTCTAGTATGTTTCTTTGGAACTTCAACAAATGTATATTTATCATATATATCTATAGTTCCAACTAACTTTCCAGGTATTCCAACTTCTCCAGCTATAGCTCCAACTATATCTCTAGCTTGAACTTTTTGTTTTCTACCTACATTTATAAATAGTCTAGTCATTCCTGATTCAGCGCCTGTATCATATGATTCTTCTACTATTTCTTCTTTCTCTTCATCCCCTAGGGCTAATTTAACTAAAGCTGCTGCTATATCTAGTGTATCATAATCTTCTTCTTTGCAGAAGTTTTCTAACCATTGAACTTGCTTTGTTAAGTGACCTTCTTGTATAGTAGATTTAACTTGTTCAAAGAATACACTCACTTTTTTCTCTTCTACATCTGATATTGATGGTATACTGTGTTTTTCTAATTTAGATTTAGTATATCTTTCTATGTCTTTCATTTTTCTCTTTTCTTTTCCGAATACAAAAGAGAATGAAACTCCAGTTCTACCCGCTCTACCAGTTCTTCCTATTCTGTGTACATAGTACTCTTCATCTTGTGGTAAATCGTAGTTAAATACTGCTTCAACATCATCAACATCTATTCCTCTTGCAGCTACATCTGTAGCAACTAATATATCTATTGTTCCATTTCTAAACTTATCCATTACTATGTCTCTTTGAGTTTGCTTTAAATCTCCATGTAATGCATCTGCAAAGTATCCCCTAGCTTGTAAATCGCTAACTAATTCATCAGCACCTCTTTTAGTATTACAAAATACAACTGATAACTTAGGATTATATACATCTATTAATCTACATAATACTTCTAACTTGTTAGCCGACTTAGTTTCTATATAATATTGTTTTATATTCGGAACTGTAAGTTCTTTTCTAACTATCTTTACATGCTCAGGATCTTTTTGGAATCTCTTTGTTAAATCTAAAATTCCTTTTGGCATAGTAGCAGAGAAGAAAGTTGTTTGTCTATCTTCTGGAGTCTTATCTAAAATCATCTCTATATCTTCTCTAAATCCCATATCTAACATTTCATCCGCTTCATCTAGTATAACCATTTTAACTTTATCCATCTTTAAAGTCTTACGATTTATATGATCTATAATACGACCTGGAGTTCCTATAACTATTTGTACTCCACTTTTTAAAGATCTTATTTGTCTATCTATAGGTTGTCCTCCGTATACAGGTAAAGTTTTTATCCCGTGCATGTACTTACCTATTTTTCTTATTTCACTTGATACTTGTATTGCTAATTCTCTTGTTGGACATAAAACTACTGCTTGTAGACTCTTATCATCTGGGTCTACCATTTCTAATATAGGTATACTAAATGCTGCTGTTTTCCCCGTACCAGTTTGAGCTTGCCCTATAATATCTACTCCTGTAATTATTTTTGGTATTGCTTGAGCTTGTATTGGAGATGGTTCTTCAAATCCCATTTCTAATACAGCTTTTTTTATGTTTTCATTTATTGGTAAATCATCGAATTTAACTATATTCATATATTGTTTCCTTTCCGTAATCAATTTATATTAACTTTATCAATTATATATTTATTTCATATATTATGCAATTAATATTTTATCCTAATGGTAAATAAGGTATTCAGTATAAATCAAAAAATAAGGTATGTTTAAACCATACCTTATTTTTTAATCTATATATGTAAAGTATAAAGTTGATATATATATTATATATGTAAGTATCATAAATAACCCTTGAAATCTATAAATTTTTTGCTTAATAAATGTAGGTATTATAAGTATTAATAAAAGTAATATCATAAATGGAAAATCTATCATCGAAGTTTGCTTAAGTATAGGTATGTCATTTATAAATGCTGATACTCCTACAACTGAAACTATATTTAATATGTTAGCCCCAAGTATATTCCCAACAGAAATTGCATTGTGATTTTTTCTTATAGCTGTCAAACATGATACTAACTCAGGAAGTGACGTTCCAAGTGCTATAACAGTTAAACTTATAACAGCTTGTGGCACTCCTACAACTTCTGCAATTTTAATTCCATTGTTAACTAATAATCTTGACCCTATAATCATCATTGATATACCGATTACAAACATGAATAATAATTTTATTATATCTGATGATTTATTATATTCTATATTTGTAGTATTACTAGTTCTTCTTGATCCTGTTTTCGGAATACTATTATAGTTACTTATCATGTAAATAATTAATAACCCAACTAAAGCCATAGCATCCACTTTTCCTATTGTTTTATCCATACCTAAAATAATCAATACTGCAACAGATATTATTAACAATACAGATTTTGAATTAAAAATCTTCTTATCTACCTTGAAAGGTTTAATCAATGCTACTAATCCAAGTGCTAATCCTGTATTGCATATTATAGAGCCTATTGCATTTCCAAGACTCATTGTAGTATGTCCTTGTATAGATGCAAAAGCTGATACAGTTAATTCTGGAAATGTAGTTGCTAAACTAACTATAGTTGCTCCTAAAACTATTTCTGGTATATTCGTTTTTTTTGCTACAGAAATAGTAGATTCTATAAAAATATCCGCACCTTTAGTTATTAATACAAATCCTAATAAAAATAAGATAATTGTAAATATCATTTTATCCCCCCTAATAATATACATATTCAGTTTACTTATTTATTTATGTATATTTAATCTATTTAAAAATAATTTAAATTATTCTTAAAATTCGTGTTTATCACACTTTTCCCTGGGTATTATATGAATATACAAAAGATGTCAAAATAAAACACAATTCAAAATTTTGATTTAAAATTTTGTATACAAAATACTAATTCTGTGTTATGATTATATTGTTTAAAAAATATCTAGCTAGATTTTATAAATATAAATTAATTTGAACACACATAAAACTTAAGGAGGCTATCAACATGAATGCATGGCAAGGATTCAAAACTGGTAGATGGACTAAAGAAATAAACGTTAGAGAGTTCATACAATTAAACTACACTCCATATGAAGGAAATGATTCTTTCTTAGCTGGAGCAACTGAAAATACTAAAAAATTATGGAACCAAGCTCTTGATCTTTTCAAGAAAGAAAGAGAAAACAATGGTACATTAGATGTAGACACTGATACAGTATCTTTAATAGATGCTTACGGTCCTGGATATATAGAAAAGGACTTAGAAACAATAGTTGGGGTTCAAACTGACGCTCCTTTAAAAAGAGCTGTAATGCCATTTGGTGGAATAAGAATGGTTGAAACTTCTTGTGACGCTTATGGATACAAATTAAATCCTGAAATAAGTGAAATATTCACTAAATATAGAAAAACTCATAACCAAGGTGTATTCGATGCTTACACTCCTGACATGAGAGCTGCTAGAAGTGCTGGTATAATAACTGGATTACCAGATGCTTACGGTAGAGGTAGAATAATAGGTGACTACAGAAGAGTTGCTTTATACGGTGTTGATAAATTAATACAAGATAAATTAGATCAAAAAGCTTCATTAGAAGTTAGATGTATAGATGAAGAAGTAATAAGATTAAGAGAAGAAATATCTGATCAAATAAAAGCTTTAGAAGCTTTAAAGAGAATGGCTGCATCTTACGGATTCGACATATCTCAACCAGCTACTAATGCAAAAGAAGCTGTTCAATGGACTTACTTCGGATACTTAGGAGCTGTTAAAGATCAAAACGGAGCTGCAATGTCTTTAGGTAGAGTTTCTACTTTCTTAGATATATACTTCGAAAGAGATTTAGCTGCTGGTATATTAACTGAAGAGCAAGCTCAAGAAATAATGGACCACTTCGTTATGAAGTTAAGAATGGTTAGATTCTTAAGAACTCCTGAATACAACGATTTATTCTCTGGAGACCCAACTTGGGTAACTGAGTCTATAGGTGGTATGGGATTAGATGGTAGAACATTAGTAACTAAAAACTCATTCAGAATGTTAAATACTTTATATACTCTTGGACCATCTCCAGAACCAAACTTAACAGTATTATGGTCTACTCAATTACCAGAAGGATTCAAAAACTTCTGTTCTAAAGTATCAATAGACACAAGTTCTGTTCAATACGAGAACGATGATTTAATGAAACCTTACTGGGGAGATGACTACGGTATAGCTTGTTGTGTATCTGCAATGAGAATAGGTAAGCAAATGCAATTCTTCGGAGCTAGAGTTAACTTAGCTAAGACTTTATTATACGCTATAAACGGTGGTATAGATGAGAAGAAATTAAAGCAAGTTGGACCAAGATTTGAGCCAATAACTTCTGAATACTTAGACTACGATGAAGTTATGGAAAAATTCGATATGTTTACTGATTGGTTAGCTAACTTATATGTAAATACATTAAATGTAATCCACTACATGCATGATAAGTATTCTTATGAAGCATTAGAAATGGCTTTACATGATAGAGACGTATTCAGAACTATGGCTTGTGGTATAGCTGGTTTATCAGTATGTGCTGACTCATTATCTGCTATAAAATACGCTAAAGTTAAAACTATAAGAAATGAACAAGGTGTTGTTGTTGACTTCGAAGTTGAAGGAGAATTCCCTAAATACGGAAACAACGATGACAGAGTTGACGATATAGCTGTTCAATTAGTTGAAAACTTCATGAACAAGATAAGAAAGAACAAAACTTACAGAAATTCTTATCATACTCAATCAATACTTACTATAACTTCAAACGTTGTTTATGGTAAGAAAACTGGTAACACTCCTGACGGAAGAAAAGCTGGTGAGCCATTTGCTCCAGGAGCTAACCCAATGCACGGAAGAGATAACAGCGGTGCTTTAGCTTCATTAGCATCAGTTGCTAAATTACCATACGAGCATGCTCAAGATGGTATATCTAATACTTTCTCTATAGTACCAGGTGCTTTAGGAAAAGATATGACTGAAAGAATAAACAACTTATCATCAATGATGGATGGATACTTCTCTCAAGGAGCTCATCACTTAAACGTTAACGTATTTGATAGATCTACTTTAGAAGATGCTATGGAACATCCAGAAAAATACCCTCAATTAACTATAAGAGTTTCAGGATACGCTGTAAACTTCATCAAGTTAACTAGAGAACAACAATTAGACGTTATAAACAGAACATTCCACGGAAAAATGTGCTAGTATATAACTTGTTAAAATTGTAAACATATTATAAAACAATCATTTATCAAAGTATATTCAGAGTGCAAACCTCATCAGTTTGCACTCTTTTTTTATTAAAACTTACATTAAATTCTATTTAAATAGACATTATAAGTTTAATGGATTATAATAAGGGTATAAAGTATAATGTATACAGAAGATTAAAAATGATAAATGAAATTTTAGTATAAATTTTTATAATTGAAGAGGTGGATAAAATGGTAAAAGGTAGAGTTCATTCAATAGAAACATTTGGTACTGTAGATGGTCCTGGTATAAGATTTATATTATTTATGCAAGGCTGTCCATTAAGATGTAAATACTGTCATAATAGAGATACTTGGGATGTAAAAGGTGGTAAAGAGTATACAGTAGATGAAATAATGACTGAAGTTAATAAATATGCACCTTATATGAAGTTTTCAGGTGGCGGATTAACAGTTTCTGGTGGCGAAGCTACTCTTCAACCAGAATTCTTAGAGGAATTATTTAAAAGAGCAAAAAAAGATGGTGTGCATACATGCTTAGATACATCTGGATTTGTAAATATAGATACTATCGACCCAATACTTGATTATACTGACTTAGTTTTACTTGATTTAAAACATATGGTTTCATCTAAAGCTAAAGATTTAACAGGAGTTGGAATTGAGAAAACACTAGAATTAGCTAGGCATTTAAGCGATAGAAATATACCTGTTTGGATAAGACACGTTCTTGTTCCTGGTGTAACAGATGATAGAGAAAACTTAGAACTTATGGGTAAATTTATATCTACTCTAAAAAATGTAGACAGAGTTGAACTTTTACCTTATCATACTCTAGGTGTTCATAAATGGGAGAACCTAGGATTTGAATATGAATTAAAAGGTGTTCCTGATGCAACAAAAGAAGACGTTGAAAAAGCAGCTAAAGTATTAGCTGAGTTTGGAGTTAAAGTTCATAGTAAATAAATAAAAAAGTCGTAGTTACATTACTACGACTTTTTTATTTAGAATTCAAATACTTCAACTTCCATATTATCTATAGCATCTTGTATTAATTTTTCTACATCTAATGATGATTCTGATTTCTCTATTCTATCTAGCTTAGGCTTTGTAACAGGATTTTTTGGTGAGAACACTGTACAACAGTCTTCTTCAGGTATAACAGAAGTTTCAAACGTACCTATACTTTGTGCTATTTTTATTATTTCAGATTTATCCATAGCTATTAAAGGTCTAAATACAGGTAAAGTAATAGCTGCATTTGTACATGTTAACCCTTGTATTGTTTGAGATGCAACTTGTCCTATACTTTCTCCAGTAACTAATGCATCACAAAATCTCATTTCTCCTACTCTCTGAGCTATTTTCATCATAAATCTTCTTGATATAATAGTCATCTCTTCTTCCTTACATGACATACCTATAGCTTTTTGTATTTCTAATATATTAACTTTATGAAGTCTTACTTTCCCACAGTACTTAGCTAATATTTGTGCTAAATCTCTTACTTTTTCTTGTGACTTTTCACTTGTGAATGGGTAACTGTGGAAATGAATAGCTTCTATTTCAACTCCTCTTTTTGCAACCATCCATGATGCGACAGGACTATCTATTCCTCCTGATAATAAAGACATTGCTCTACCATTTGTTCCAACTGGAAGTCCTCCATAACCTGGAACTGTATCGCTATATACCATAACATGATTTTGTCTGTATTCACAGTGTATAGTTGTTTCTGGATTTCTAACATCAACTTTTATTCTATCTTTAACATTAAATACTAAAAATCCTGCTATATCTCTACTCATTTCTTGAGATGTTAATTCAAGACTTTTATCTCCTCTTCTAGAACTAACTTTAAATGATTTTGAACCTTCTTCTATTTTTTCTTCTAATAATTTTAAAGCTAATTCTTTTAATTTATCATAGTCTTTTTCAGCTCTTATACCTGGACAAACACCTACAACTCCAAATACTTTTTTTATCTCTTCTAATACTTCTTCGTAATCTTCTGAATACTCTCCTAAGTCTACATATATTCTTCCGTATTCTTTATAAACATTAAATTTTCCTATAGGAGATAACATATTTTTTATATTTTTTATAAGTTTATTTTCGAATATATATCTATTCTTTCCTTTTACTCCTATTTCTCCGTACTTTACAATTGCTATATTATACAAATTTATCACCTCTTGATTATCTTCTTTTTATTATCATTCTAAGTTCTTCTACTGATTTTTTAATTATCTCACATGCTTGATTTATTTCATCTCTTGTCGTCATGTCAGATAAACTAAATCTTATAGCACCATCTATTTCTTCAGGCGTAAGTCCAATCGCATTTAAAACATGACTTCCTTTTTTCTTAGAAGAACATGCAGACCCTGTAGACACAAATATACCTTGCTGAGCTAAATGATGTAATAACACTTCTCCTCTAACTCCTCTAAAAGATATATTTAATATATGACATACACCGTCTTCTGGAGAATTTACTTTTATATCATCTATATTATTTACTATATAGTCTTTTAATAAAATTTTTAACTCATTTATATTTTCAATTTTAGAATTTAAATCTGACATTATTATATTAACAGCTTCTCCTAATCCATATATACCAGCTACATTCTCAGTACCAGATCTAATTCCAATTTCTTGACCTCCTCCAGTAAGCATAGGTTTTATTTTGTTACTATCTTTTATGTACATAAATCCTATACCCTTTGGTCCATGTAACTTATGTCCACTAACGCTCATAAAATCTATATTATATCTAGATGGCTTAAAATTAATTTTTGCAAATGACTGAACTGCATCCACATGTAAGTATACTTTTTCCTTTAAAGTACTTAAGTATTTTCCAACTTCTTTTATAGGTTGTATGCTCCCAATTTCATTATTAACATGCATCATACTAATTAATATAGTAGTATCTTTTATTGCATTTTTTACATCATTTATATCTACTACACCTTTATCATTAACTTTCAAATAAGTTACTTCAAATCCTTGATTTTCTAAATCCTCCATAGTTCTTAATACTGATGGATGTTCTATATTTGTGGTTATTATATGATTTTTTCTTTTTTTATTAAGATTTGCAACGCCTCTTATTATAGTATTGTTAGCTTCTGTACCTCCAGATGTAAATATTATTTCTTTATCTTTACATCCGATACTTTTAGCAATTTCTTGTCTTACCTTCTTTATATTTTTTTCAACTTCTACACCCTTTTTATGAACAGCTGAAGGGTTTGCATAGTCTATAGTAAGTGCATATACCATCTTATCTACAACTTCTTTGTATGGCTTAGTTGTGGCACTATTGTCTAAGTATATATCCATACTAATACACCAACTTTCTTTTATTTAAATTCTATTGTTATATTCTTTATTTTATTGTCCCAATTAACACTATAAATTATCATATAAATTTAGTGAAACTTTTACTATTATACCACTATTTGAGCTTTTTTTATATACTAAAGCCGTGATAATCCAATACTGACTACAGTATAATCTAGTTTTTATATATTATTTTGACTTAAATCAATATTTTTTAAATTTTTTTGTCAAAATTATTGATTTTTCTGTCGAATCTTGTTATTATATATATATGGTTATCCCCCTGATAACCTTAATTAAAATCTCTATTCCCAATACCCCTTTTAAATGAATATACTACATTCATTTAAGTCCTACTTCTTAACGGAAAAGAAGTAGGTTTTTTTATGCTTAAAATTAATAATTAATTTTAATTAAATATATTTTCGAAAACTATTGATTTTTCTGTCGAATCTTGTTATTATATATATATGGTTATCCCCCTGATAACCTTAATTAAAATCTCTATTCCCAATACCCCTTTTGAACGGATAGACTTTATATCCAATATTAAACTAACAACGGAAGTTAGTTTAATGCAAAAAGAGCTTCCCCAAGCTCTTTTTTTGTGCTTAATTCTACATTTATTTATGTTTTTTTGATATAATTTAATATATATAAAAAACTAAGGGGGGGCAATAATATGCACAATAAGAAAAAAGTAGCAATAGTCTTTACAGGTGGTACAATTTCAATGACTGTAGATGAAAAGATAGGAGCTGCTATACCATCTTTATCTGGGGAGCAAATTATGTCTATGGTAACTAATATAGATAAAGTTGCTGATATAGAGGTGTACAATTTTGATGAAATTCCAGGACCTCACATGACTCCAGAGAAAATGTTAAACTTAAGAAATTTCATAAATGATATACTTTTAAGTGAAGATATTTCAGGTGTTGTTGTTACACACGGTACTGATAGTTTAGAAGAAACTGCATATTTCTTAGATTTAACATTAGATTCACCTAAGCCTGTAATAGTTACAGGAGCTATGAGAAGTAGCGATGAACTTGGTTATGATGGTCCTAGCAATCTTGCAGCAGCTGTTTGTACTGCTATATCTGATGAGGCTTATAATAAAGGTGTCTTAGTTGTTTTAAGCAATGAAGTTTTATTAGCATCAGAAGCTACTAAAACTAATACACTTACTTTAAATACTTTCAAGTCTTTAACATGTGGTCCTTTAGGTATAATAGATTGTGATAAACTTGTATTATCTAGGGACATTGTTAATAGACAAACTATAGTTGTTGATAAGGTTGAACCTGATGTTGCACTTATAAAATCTGGTGTAGGAATGGATGAATCTTTTATTAAATTTGCAGCTGATAAAGGATGCAAGGGTATAATTATCGAAGCTATGGGTAGAGGTAATATCCCTCCAGGAATGCTTAAAGGTGTAGAATATGCTAGAAGCAAAAATATACCAGTTGTTATAGCAACTAGATGTCATTCAGGTAGAGTCTTTGACAGTTATGGTTATTTAGGCTCTGGTAGAGATTTAAGAAATTTAGGATGTATATTTGCAGGAGATTTACCAGGTCAAAAAGCTAGAATAAAATTAATGGTTGCCTTAGGTAAGACTAATGATTTAAATGAATTGAAAGATATATTCGAAAAAGGTATTTATTATTAAAATTTATAAACTATCTAAAGTTTTGTATTTTATAATAGCCTTTAACTATTTATATAAATAAAAGAGATATATTAAATATATCTCTTTTTATTTACTCTGATTTATTTATAATCCCATTTTTAAAACAAATAGAATAATCTAAGTCTTTTGTCCCGCACTTAAACTTAACTTCTATCATTTTTCCATCCTTGCCTGTTATAACTCCATTACCAAATTTCCTATGAACTATATTATCACCTATTTTTATAGCTTTAATATCTTCTTTTGTAGGAGATTTAATGTCATCTATGAATCTAGATTGAAATACCTTACGGCCATATTTATTTTTAGGAGAACTTATATAAAGCTCATCTTGTGCTCTAGTTATTCCCACATATAATAACCTTCTTTCCTCTTCTATAGCTGATTTTCTTTTATCTTCATCTTCTATATCATAAGATTTTTCATGAGGTATTGTACCTTCATTTGCACCTATTATATATACATATGGAAACTCTAAACCTTTAGCACTATGCATAGTTGTAAATATTACACCTTCTGAATTTTTATTGTTTCTATTTTCAACTATTTCTGATTTGACTTTTTCTATATGTTCTAAATAATCATTTATAGTCTTAAAATGTGTAGAAGAACTTTCTAACTCGTTTAATATTTCAATTAATCCATTTGGTTTTATTTTTCTATTACTACAGTAATCTAATACATATCTATCGTAGTCTAAACTAGTTCTTATATATGATATTGCATTTTTTGGCGATAATGTCTTTAAGTAACTTAAATCTATTTCTAAATCGTTTAATGTTTTTACTTGTTTAGGATGTAAACCTCCTTTGTTTATTAAAGCTCCTATAAAATCTCTATCTTCACTAGCTAATTTTATACTTTCCTTAGATATATATCTAAATGGTTTATTTATAATTCTTATCCAATCTTCATTTAAAGTTGTATCTATTCCCAACCTTAAATATGCTAACAAATCTTTAGCAACCCAATGATCATATATTGTAACTATAGAATCTCTAACTACAAAAGGTATATGCATATCCATAAATACATCAACTAAAGCTCTAGACTGTATATTAGTTCTATATATAACAGCAAAATCATCATAGTTAACACAATTATCTTCACATTTATTTAATATATCTTTTGCGATAAACTTCGCCTCTTCTTCTGAATCTTCTGTACTTATATATTTAACTATTCCCCTTTCATCTCTATCGCACTTTATTGACTTTTCATATCTATTTTCATTATTTTGTATTAGCTTATTAGCAATATCTGTTATTCCTTTTTTAGATCTATAATTTATATCTAATATATACTTTTTACTATTTTTAAAATACTGTTCAAATTCTAATAAAAAGTCAGGTCTAGATCCTCTAAATCCATATATACTTTGATCTTCATCTCCTACTACAAATATATTATTATTAGGACTTGAAATTAACTTTAGCACCTCAAATTGTACTTTATTTATATCTTGAAATTCATCTACTAAAATATATCTATATACATTTCTTACTCTTTCTAAAACTCTTTTATTATTTTTTAATAAGTAATATGTTTTTATAAGCATATCATCAAAGTCAATTTTTTTTAAACTTTCTTTATACTCCTCATACATATTGTAAGTTTTTATAAACTCATCCTTGCTAAGTATCTCAGAATCAAAATCTGATTTATCCATTAGCTCATTTTTCACATAAGATATTTCATTTATAACACTTAGTATAGTATCATCATCTTCTGCATTTTCTACGTTTAAATTTTTTAAAATACCTTTTATAGCAAATTTCTTACTCTTTTCATCTAGTATGCAATCTAACTCATATTTCTCAAAAAATCTTAGTATTCTAAAAAATACAGAATGGAATGTTCCGTAGTTTACACTGTTTAATCTAGCATCATGACTTAAACTAATAGCTCTGTTTTTCATTTCTGTAGATGATGCTTTTGTAAAGCTAATAGCTAAAATAGTTTTAGGATTTATATTATTATTTAAAACCATATTAACTATTCTATATGTTATCACCCTAGTTTTTCCCGATCCTGGTCCAGCTAAAACCATACAAGGTCCGTCTATATGCATAACAGCACTTTTTTGATTGTCATTTAATTTATTTATATCTATCATAATTTATCACCTTGAACTATCTTTATATTATTTTATAATTAATATTATATATCATATTTTTTAAAAAGGAGTAGTACTATGCAAGTTATTACTAAAACTTTAGATGATTTAATAGATATACCTGAAAACCACTTCATATTCGATATAGAAACTACAGGATTAAGTCCTAAATTTTCTAAAGTAATTTTAATAGGTATCCTTTATAATCATAAAAATAAAACTATAATAAAACAATACTTTGCTTCATCAGAGGAAAAAGAAAAAGATATATTATTAACTTTCATAGAAGATATAAAAAGTTTCAAAGGACATATAACCTTCAATGGAATTTCTTTTGATATACCTTTTTTAAACTCTAGATTTGAAAAACATAAAATTGATTATAATATGGATAAATCTAAAGATATTGATATTTTACGCCTTATAAAGCCTTATAAAGAAAAACTATCTCTATCTGATTGTAAACTAAAAACTATAGAAAAATACCTAGGTATAGAAAGGGAAGATACTATATCTGGAAAAGAAAGTGTTCAATTATATAAAGAATTTATTTTAACTAAAGATAAGTTATTAAAAGAAAAAATATTACTACATAATTATGAAGATATTTTTTATTTAGGTAAAATATTTAAAATTAAAGATGTTTTAGATGAAAAGCTTCATTATATAAATATATCAATAAATGATTTTGTATACAAAATTTTATTAACTAAATATAAGATTTCTAAATCCATATTAAGTCTAACCTTTATATCTAATGATAAGTTTAATTTAAATGTAAACTTATTTAGCGAAAACTATACTATTGCATCTGATGAATATAACTTATATCTTAATATTAATCTTCATACTGCAATAGATTCTAAAAGTAATAAAATTTTATTTTATAATCTAGGTTCTATTATACCAATCAAAATAAATGATGAATTTATAACTGAAAATATATTAGCTTTATCTAAATACATATTTTCTAAAGAATTTAATTATATAAATTAAAAAGACTGTTGATTTTATCAACAGTCTTAACTGGCGGAGAAGGAGGGATTCGAACCCTCGCACCGGTTAACCCAGCCTAATCCCTTAGCAGGGGATCCTCTTGAGCCACTTGAGTACTTCTCCGTATTCATCATTACTATATTTAAATTATATAATCTTAATATTAATCTGTCAACGTTTTTTGTAAAATTTTATTTAAATTTATGTAATAATAAAAGGGAGAATCTCTCCCTTTTATTATTACATATGTCTTTTAGCTTCCAACAGATTCTCATTTGCTTGTCTTAAACACTCTATAGCTTTTTCTATATTAACCGCAGTTTCTTCTTTACCCATTTCCCTTGCTTTATCTACCCATTCTCTAAATCCTTCTTCATGAGATTCATTATGATTTACCCAATGTACTAAAAGTATATTTAAAGTCTTCTCATATTTATTTTCTTGTGATGCTCCTTGAGAATGATAATGACCATGTTCATGCTCATGAGTTCCATGATGATATCTAATACTATCTTTATTTAAAATCATATTAATCTCCCCCTAAATTATTTTATATTAAATTCTTTTTTTATTAATTTAACTGCATCTTTAATTAAAAGTGCTAATGGCTTTCCTTCTAAACCTACCATCTCTATGTCTTCCGGCATAATAGGTAAAAGTATTTTTAATGCCTCACTAGTTGCTATAGATTCACTTATTTTAGATGTTACTTCTCCCATCATAGAATTAGGTATAACTACAGATATAGGCGCTACAACTATACTTGCCTTTTTTGTAGAAACGATGATAGCATTTTCTCCTGTTGCTCCCTTATTTGCATGTGATTTCATCATTGAACTTGTTGCTATTGAGTTAGTCCCTAGTGCATAGATTTCTATATAAGATGGTAATTCTTCTCTTAAAGATGTTACTATTTGAGCTCCTATTCCTCCACCCATACCATCAATAACTGCTATTACCATAATTTATCTCCTTGTTTTATCCATCGCTATGTAAGCTTTACATATTTTACTTATATTCATTTATTATTATTTTGTGATCCATAAGTTTTATTTCTTTTATTTCTCCATCTATTATTTTTTGATCTCCTAATAAATCTGTAAGATATACTTTTCCTTCATATGGGTCTATGCTCACTACATTGTCCATAACTCTTTCAAGTTTTTCTCCCCTTATAACATAAGCTGCTGATTCACACATAATACTTTCCCCCTTTTAATCTATTTTTATATCAAAAAAAGATTTCTTCAAGGCACTTCAAGTCCCTCAAAGAAACCTTCATGATTTCAGTTAACTATCTACTTTGAGTATATCATTGAAAATAATACAAAGTCAATTGATTAATTTACATTATTTACCTTTTATTTAAATGTTCTTCCGATATATATTTTTCATATAATTCATTAGCTAATTCATATTCATAATCGCTTATACCATCTTCTTCAAAACTTACATTAAACACATCTTCAAAACCTTTAATCAATGAATTTTCCAAACTTGTAATATCAATATTTTTTCCTAATTCATTTTCAATACCACTAGCTTTACTTAGAGTAAATTTCTTTGCTCTTTCTTTTAACTCTGGTGTTTTAGTTTTTATAACTTCAAATAAATCATCTACATTAAAATCTAGTACTATAGACCCATGTTGTAATATAATACCTTCTTTTCTGTGTTGAGCACTACCTACAACCTTTTTATTATTTATTGTTATTTCATATGATGAGTGTGCATTAAAACAAGCTGCCGAAAGTTTTTCTCTATTTATCCTTTCTCCCTTACTTAAATTATCAATATTTACGCCTTCAATATTTAATCCTTTTGCAATTCCTTCACTTATAAATTTATATGAAGCGTTTATACTTTTATCCATTAAGTTATTATCTTCACCTACTATTATAGAATATGTAAGTTCATTTTGATGCAATACAGCTCTTCCCCCGGTTATTCTTCTAACACAATCAATATTTAATTTTCTACATTTTTCTAAATCAACTTCTTTTTCTAAGCTTTGAAAGTATCCTATAGTCAAACAATGTGGATCCCAAGTATAAAATCTTAAAGTTGGTTTACTTTTTCCTTCTTTATAAGCTATCATGATTGCTTCATCTATTGCCATATTCATTGCTCCATTGAAAGCTTTATTTCTTATTAATCTCCAATTTTGCATTTTAAATTTCCCCTATTTTAAAATTCAATTCTTTTATTGCTAAATCTATTTCATCTTTATTTAGTTTTTTTGAATAATTATATATTGTGTGCCCTGGTCTTTCATTGTAATATGGTCTATTACAGTCTTTGCATCCTTTTATTTCAAATGGTAGTCCTTTTAAAATATCTTGTTTCATATAATCATCTATTTCTACAAATTCCAAATATCCATGTTTATTAAATTTAAAATAATCCCTGTTATATCCTTTATCAATCATGTATGTCATTAATTGAATCCTTCTATAACTTTCTATATTAGGCTGGCACACATTTTCCATTTTAGTACCTTTTACAGGCGTAAAAGCAAATAAACTTATTGTTATACTATAACTCTTTAAATTTTTATATAAATCATATATATCTTTATGAGTTTCTCCTAATCCAACTATTATGTGCGTGCTTATTTTATTAGGATACATAATCCCAGCTTCTTTAATAAAATCTATTTTTTCTTCAAAATTATTTCCTTTTATATTTTCATATAATTCTTTATTTGCAGCATCTATTGCTATTCCTATTTTGTCTACTCCAAGTTCAAAAAACTTATCTAAATCCTCCATATCTTCTAACTTAGCAGATAAAGATATAGGAATATTTAGATATTGATTTATATATTTTATAAATTTTGTTACTTCATCATATGATTCATCACTAGCCATAGATTGTATGCATATACGTTTAATATTATCCTTTTTATAATTTATAAATGCATCTAATATATCTTCTTTATCATACTCTGGCCATATTACTCTAGATAACTTATCTTTCCTACTACTACTTTCTATTGATTGAGAACAAAAAGAACATTTATTACTACACTTATTACCTATCATTATATATGCAGTAGTAGGAGGTATATCACTCTTACCTTTTTTCATTTCAAGCTCTATAGCAGTCCCAATAGATAATCTAATCATAATATACAACACTCCTTGCTCTCTATAACGTTTAGTTTCATTTCTTTTACTAATTCTCTACATTTTCTTGATGGTAAAACAATTTTATTTATCCCACATTCTAATGCTATACTGTCTAATAAATTCCTATATTCTCCTCTAGGCCTCATACACCCTAAATTTATTTTTGTTTTAGGAAGGTTTAACCTAGCTTCACATAATAAATCTGCGACTTCACTAATTTGAGGAGGTTTCACATTTTCATATTCAGTATTTTTAGTTGGAATTAAAACTATAAAAGTTAACTGATTTGGTCGATTTTCTTTTAAGTACTCAATAATTTCATATTCTCCTTTTATTTTTCCACCTTTCAATCCTATACATATATGCGGTGCTACATTTGTGTATTGTTGTATATATTCATAGGTAGATATATATTCATTTTTGCTTTTATTCATCTTATAAACTTCTTTTATTGTATCTTCATCAAATACTAAATCAAAAGATACATAATCTAAATACTTACATATTTTTTTTATATTTTCTTTGTTCATAAGTCCTATGTGCGAATTAAGTTTATATCCTTTATCTTTTAATTTTTTTATAATATCAATATATATTTCTATAGGTACATCTCCACCATGATTACAACCTCCACTTAACAAGATACTGGTAATATATCTTTTGTTTAAATTTTTTTCATAATCACTTATAGGAATCATATTTTTTAAATACTGTCCGTTACAATGCGCACACCCTAATCTACATTCATTATCTGTTGTACTTAAAGCTAGTGTTTGATTTGGATAAGCAAATTCTATATCATATCCAAAATTTTTAAGTTTTGTTTCGTATGCTAGTTTAATTTTTTCATTTGTATTCATATATTTATTCTCCTAGCATCTTTTTTACTGTTGGAAATTGTTCTATATTTGTGTGAGGTAGGAAACAAGCAGATATAAACTCATCCATATATGTTGGATATACACTTAACTCTACATATGTTAATTGATTGCCTATCCCTTTTAGTTTGTTTTTAGCATCATTACTTATTAAAGTTAAATATGCTCCTATTAACGAACTATTTCCTATATAATTAAATTTTTCTCTTTCTATATCTGGAAGTAATCCAATCATAATTGAATTTTCTATATTTAAACTATTTCCAATTCCTCCAGCAATTAACACCTTATCTACTACGCTAAAATCCATACCTAAACTTTCTATAAGAGTTGCTGCCCCTGAGTATATAGCACCTTTTGCTCTTATAAAGTTATCTATATCTACTTCATTTACAGTTATGTCATTTTCTATATTATATTCATCTTTAAAGGCAAGAACATATTCTCCTATATCATGTTCATTAAACCTTATTCTATTATTATTTAAATCTCTATTAATCTTACCTCTTCTATCAACTATGTCATTAATCATCATTTTACATATAAGATCTATTATTCCTGAACCACATATACCTACTGGCTTACAATCTCCTATAATTTTCAATTCAGGTTTTAAGCTAATTTTATCTATATCTATCTTTTCTATAGCTCCATTAGATGCTCTCATTCCACAACTTATACCTCCACCTTCAAATGCAGGACCAGCAGAACAAGCACAAGTCATCATATAATCTTTATTTCCAAATACTATTTCTCCATTAGTACCTAAATCTATAAAAAGTACATTTTCTTCACTAGTCCAAATTCCTGCTGATAATACTCCCGATGTTATATCACCTCCAACATAACTAGCTACTGAAGGTGCTAAGTAAATTTGTCCATTAGGATTTATATTTATACCTACATCCTTTCCTTCAAGATTTGGCGAATTCACAAATGGAGGTATATATGGTTCTTGTCTTAAAAAATCTGGATACACACCTAAAAATAAACTACTCATAGTTGTATTTCCAGCCACTATAAAAGAAATAACATTATTTTGATTTATACTATTTCTTTCATACATAGTTTCTAATAAAGGATTTATAGTTTCATCTATTATAGATTTTTTTAAATTTTCAAGGCCATCCTTTTTTGTAGAGTATATTATTCTATTTATTACATCTGCTCCATATTTAATTTGAGCATTTCCTGATGATGCTTTATCTATAATTTCATTATTATTTAAATCAACCAAGCAAACAACAACAGAAGTAGTTCCTATATCAACTGAAATACCATAAAGTCTGTCTTCTGTATTTCCAGATTCTATGTCAATTAAATATATATAATTAGGTTTTACTTCATATGTAATTGTAACTTTAAATTTATCTTTCCTAAGTGCTATGGGAACTTTTTTTAAAAATTCTATGCTAAAATCTATATTTTCATAGCCTAGATTATTTCTTATATATCTTTGTAGCCTATCTATATCACTTATATTGTCATCTAAATTAGGTTCTTCTAGCTCTATATATTTTTTTAATACATTATTTGTAAATTCTAATCCATTTTCCTTAAGCATATTTATAGATTTTTCAAATATTTTCTTATCATTATTTTTATCACTCCCTTCTATTTTCATATCATTTATAGACGATGATAGTTTAGAAGGAATTTCAATTTCTATATCTTCAATAATTTTACTCGCACATGAAAGTATATATCCTTGATTTCTTTCTTCATTACTTATATGTACATTCATCTCAGAATCTACATTTCCATGTATTAATTTAACCTTACACTTACCACAAACTATACTTCCATTACAAGGAGCATCTATAAATATTTTGTTATCTCTAATTACATCTAATAAATTATCCCCTTTACTACACTCAATCTCTTTTTTATGAGATGCTATCTTAACCTTAGCCAAAAGAACTCCCCCCTATAAAGCGATTTAATATTAAATTTTTTAATAAGTTATATATTCTATATGTTATATTGTATTACCTTGATTTTTCCTTATTATTGCTAAAAATTTAATGCTATCTAAAAAGCTGTATCAAAGTAAATTTTATTTAGTAATTTTACCTTGATACAGCTTATTTATTTCTATTCTAAACTAGACTCATATCTATCAGAGTTTAATAAACTTTCTAATTCATCATTATCTGATATCTTAACTTTTATTATCCATGCTTCATAAGGATCTTCATTTATAGCTTCTGGCTCATCTTCTAATGCTTCATTTATTTCAATAACTTCTCCAGATATAGGTGCTATTAAGTCTGATGCAACTTTAGAAGATTCTACAACTCCAAAATCTTCACCTTTAGTTATTTCATCTTCAATCTCAGGCATCTCAACAAATAATATTTCTCCCAATTGATCTTGTGCATAATCTGTTATTCCTATATAAGCATAATCATTCTCCAGTTTAACCCATGTATGTTCCTTACAGTATTTTAAACTTGGTACAACCTTCATATTTTCACTCCTTAAAAATTTACTTTTTTACATTACACATTCCATAGCTAAAGCTGGATGACCTTTTTCTTCTAGATATGCTAATACCCCTTCAGAATCAGTAGCTATTGTTTCATCACATATCATATCTGTAAAGTTTTCTATTCCATGTAATTCTTTCATAGTAGCATTTAATTTATCAGCAACATAATCTTTTAATTCTTTTGGCATCCACACTATTCTAGATGGTCCACCCTCTGCATAAGCAAATTTCTTAGAAGATATAAATTGTCTTCCATGCCCCATAAATCCTGGAGTTTGAACACCTCCACCTGTCATAGAAGCAAGTTCTCCAAACGTCATACCAACAGGAGTTATTCCAGCATATTCTCTATTAACTATAACAAATCCATTAGCTTCTGGCATTATACCGCATATACACTCAAAACATCCACAAGAAGTCATAGGATCTTCTAATATAGAGTAAAGTGTAACACTTTCAACGGCACCTTGAGATATATTAGCTACTTCATCATTTACTGATTGCCATATACCTTTTAAGTCGTCTAAACATTCACCTTTTACTATAGGTTGACATGGTCCTGTTTGATCTAATTCCTTAGTTGCCTTAGCATCTAACCAACTAACAGCTCCACAAAGACCAAGTCTTTCAGGTGTTACAACACAAACGTGTGCTGGTGCAAATGATTGACATAAGTTACAAGTGTAGAATTCTTCAACACTTTCATCTACTAGTGAAGCTAATCTTTCATCTCTTGATGTATATTTTGGAGTTGCATATTTTTCTTTTAGTTTAGCAACTTCATTTTCATCAGTTATTAAAGTTATTTGACACTTATCAACAACTGATTCAAATTCATCTAACATCTTGGTATATAAAACTTCTCCTATATGCTTTAATCTAAATCCTTTTTCAAATGCATCCTTAGATATCCTTACCCAAGTTATATCTCTTTGCCCAACATGCATTACACCTTCTATATAGTTTAAGAAATAGTGAAGTCTTCTTTCTAGTACAGGTTCAAAATCTTCTTGCATATTCTTACCAGCTATATCAACTACTACAGCAAGTGGTAATCTCACCACTCCATTTGCAGCTTCTAACTCGTCTATATCTTTACCTATTATTTCAATTTTATGGTCTTCAACTTCTGATAATTCTCTTTTTCTAACTAATTCCCAAGCTTCAGTTTTATTTCCACCAAACTCAGCATACATATCGTTTTTTCTTATTCTTTCACCTTCAAAAGCAGCTGCAAAAGATACTGGTATTGGAATTTCAGTAACTTTTATTTTTATTCCTCTAGCTTCTAAAGATGTTGCTACAAACTTATCATAATTCTTTTGAGTTAATAAGTTCATTGGAACTTCTAAAACATCTTGATCAGTTATAACTGGGAATCCTAATGCTATAGCTCCAGCTCCACAAGATACAACCAGGTCACTTAATGGACCAAATGCATTTACAAATGCAGGAACTCTTTTTGCAGTGTAATCTAATAATCCATTTAAATCACCAGGAGTTAAGTTTCCAAATATTAATGCAGCTCTTACTGCAACAGATACAACATGTATTACACTTGTTACATCATACCCTAAAGGTATAACTCTAAGCTCTAGACCCATTTTTGCTCCAGCTTCTATAGCTTGATCTATTACTTTTCCAACTAAGAACGTTAATAGCCCTTTAGATTGATAATCTTTGATTACATTAGCTGCAGTTTCTGGATCTGGACATTCTCCAAGTACAACTGCAACTCCAGGTATATCTCCTGTAACTAGTGGTACTCCAAGTGATCTTATTATTGGATCTGTTATATGTCCTGCACAAGGTTCATTATATGGAGTTTCATTTGTAGCATATTTTATAGCTTCTATAACTTCAGCAGCTAGTGCAGTAGCTAACCCAGCATTAAATACATGCTCTAATAAATGTGTCTTGTTTATTAAACTTTCAACAATTTCTAAAGCTGCTTCTAAGTCCCCTAGATTATTCATTTTTTTTCCTGTTGCGGCATATATACAAGGTAGTGAATATGCTGTATCAGGAAATTCTACTTTATGATCTTTTCCATGTTTTTCTATAGCTTCATTAAGTAATCCTTTTGCAGCTTCTAAAGCTTGCTCAGATCCATTAAAAACAGTACTGTACAAATTTTTCACTCTATTTCCCCCTTTTATTGAATATATCTATTTATACGTTATATGCAAATCCACCTTCATTTAATTCTAAGAAAGAGTCTGCATACAAGCTTGAATTTCTTATTATATCGCAAGATTTTATCATTCTCATTAATTCTTCATCACATGGATTTACTATTGCAGAACTAAATCCATTAGCCATAGCCATAGCTACAAATGCACTATCTAATATAGGTCTTACATGTTTAGGGCATCCATTTGATACATTAGATAATCCTCCTGTAGTTAATAATCCCATCTCTGTCATCATTTTTATAGCTTCTAAAACTTCCATTTGCTTATCTTGCATTCCTTTTATAACTAAACATAGTGGATCAAATAACATATCTTCTGGCTCTAATCCTGCCATTAACCCTCTTTCTAACATTTCTTGACAATAAGCCATACGCTCATCGTTATCTCTTGGTATACCTTCTTTTGCACATAAGGCTATAACTTTAGCTTCATACTCGCCTGCTAAATCTATTAACTCTATTCTTCCAGCTGCATCAGCTGAGTTTATTATTGGTTTTCCGTGTTCTCTATTATAAACTTTAAGTCCCGCTTCTATAGCTTTTCTATTAGCTGTATCTAGTGCTAATGGAACATTGTTAAATTCTGATTGAAGTAATTTAACACCCCAAGTCATTATGTCTTCTCCATCTCTTTCAGCTGGCCCTATATTAAAATCTATATAATGAGCTCCAGCATCTAACTGTTCCTTAGCTCTTTTTAGTATTGGTTCAGGATTTCTTTCTTCTAAAGCCTTTCTTATTGATGGCGATATGCAGTGTATTCTTTCCCCTATTACCATGAATTTTTCCATATATTTAATCCCCCTATTAATTTATATTTTTTATTAAGCTTTAGCTAAAGCTTCTTCTTTACTAGCTTTATATTCTCTTAAGAATTTCGGTAATTCCATTGAATCCTCAGTACCTATAACTACATTCCATCCAGGTAAGTTATCTTCTATATCACCTTTTAATACAGCTACTTTTCCTGGTATAATTAAATCTCTATTTTTAGTCATGTCAGAAACTTTACTTTCTTTTATAAAGTTAGCTATAGAACTTCCTCCAAATTTTCCAGCAGCCCATGCTGTAAGAACAGAATATCCACCTGCATCTGGTATAGCTAACCATACAGGTACCTTAGATCTTTCTATTTCTCCTGCTATTATGAAATAAGTTAATGCAAAATCAACAGTAACTAAAACTGGAGAATTTTCATCTGGATTATTTATTGGATATATCTTAGTTTCTACTCTCATTGGTCTTTGCGGATCTGTATATATATTTTGTCTAAGTGCAAATAATGGTAGTGCTTTTGCGTAATCTATATCATCTAAAACTATTATAGATCCATATTTTACTGTAAACACTGATGATAAAGCTACTTCCATCATAGGACTTTCTTTTGATAATTTATTTGCAAATATTATTGATGGGTATCCAAATGTTCTATCTTGCTCTTTTAAAGATATTCTTCTTACTTGAACTGTATTTGTAAATGTATCTTTTATAGTTTCTCCTGTTGTATCTAATATTAATTCTTTATATCCAAGTGATTGTATAGCTTCTGTTGTAGCATATAAATCTTCTAAGCTAGATGCTTTTACCCCTAATGCTAACTTATCATTTTTAACTACTTCTACCATTTCTTTATAATTTTCTTTATTTGCTCCATAAACTATAGGCTTTGTTTCCTTTAACAATTCAACAGCTTCTTTTGCTATTTGTGCATCTTCACAAATTATCATATAAACTACATTTAAATCACTTTCTTTTAACTTATTTACTAAGTTTAAATAAGATTCTTTATTGGAATTGTATCTTAAAGCTGCTATCTCAATCTTCATTTCTTCACCGATTCTTATATAGTTAACAGCCTTTATATTTTCTATTCTTGAACTTATTTCTTCTTCTGTCATAGTGTCACAAAATTCAACTGCAAATCTATTTCTATTTACTAAAGTTTTTTCATGTCTAAATAATACAGTTTCTCCACCTAAATCATATTGTGATTTGTCTGTTCCTATTTTTATAGTTCTCATAAGAGGTGCAGTAGCTTCTGATAATTTATCTAACGATTCTTGTGCCATATGAGGACATTTACCTATTTCACAAGCTCCTGATGCAACCTTCATACAAAAAGCCATACAAGTTGGAAATCCACAATCCTTACAATTCTTTTTTGGTGTTAATTTAAATATATCTAAAGCTTTTAAAGCCATATTTTCTCCCCCTAACCTTTACCTTATATTAAGCTAATTCACTAACTAAAGTTTTTATAGTTTCTACAGATTTTGGATGACGAAGTACTACTGCATTAGCTCCTCCAACTAAAGCACTTGCTGCAGTTGATATCTCCATATATATTCCTCTAGTTTCTTGGCATCCCCAAGCTGGTTCATCTTCTATACTAGCTACCGACTCTTTTACATTCCAAGTTTCAAAAGAAACTGGTGTTATTATAGGCATTTGCAATGTTTTATCATTTTGACCTAATGCTGCAAGTCTAATTCTATCCATTGTAGATGCAACATACTCATATCCATATCCTACAGCTGAACACCCAACATTCATTACTATATTTTCTTGCTTAACTCCTAGCTGAGTTAATAATACATTTAATTGCTTAGCTAAGTTTATATCAACAGAAGACTCTGCACCAACTTTATGATTATAAGCCATACCAGCTGCTGCCCCTACCCCTTTATAGTTTTCTTCTGTAGCAGACATAAATAAGCAGTTATATCCATCTACTGATTGAGCCACTTTTTCAAAAACCTTAGCATCTTTTTCAAAGTTTCCAGTTCCAGCTATAACTATAGGCAATGAAACGTTAGATGCAACTTCTTTTGCCAAATCTGCACACTCTTCAGGCGATTTATCCATTCCATTAGGATCTGCTCCTTCAAATTTTAAACATATAAAATCAGGCTTTATATTCTCCTCTATGTATTTAGCCCATTTAACACTGTCATTAGCTACATCTTTATATAAATCTTTTATTTCTTGTGTCCAGTTTTCTGGATATATATCTAAAATTTCAACCCCTATTTTTTGAGTATTTGTACTTTCTCCATCAAAGTTATAAAAAGGAAGTATATTTTCTCCTCCTATTTTTATACAACTTTCACCTGACCCTAATTCCACCTCTGATATCTTACCAGAGTACTTTTGAACAGACATCTTAAATGCCATATTTTTCTCCCCCTTAGCCTAATTTAATTCTAATTTAGATATTATATTTTTAATAGCTGCTCTCGATTTAGAATCTTCAGGTAGTTTTACTAATGGTATCCCAGAAGAATCATATTCATATATAAGCTCATCTAGAGGTACTACACCTAAAAGATCTAATTTATGTTTTTCTATTTCCTCTTTTACTCCATCATTTAATATTCCATTTGGAGCTTTATTTACTATTAATTGCATATCCCCTACATTTAAATTTAATTCCCTTGCTAGATCTCTTATTCTTGCAACTGCCTGTATACTACGTCTTGAACAGTCACTAACCAACAATAATTTATCTATATGTTTAGTAGTTTTTCTACTTAAATGCTCCATACCTGCTTCATTGTCTATAACTAAATAATCATAACTATCAGAAAGCTTATCTGTTTGTTCTCTTAATATTCCATTTACATAACAATAACAACCTTCTCCTTCTGATCTTCCCATAACTATTAAATCGTATCCTGGACCTTCTGCTACTGAAGTATTTAATCTGTATTGTAGATATTGAGCTTTTGTCATACCTCCTGGGAATGAATTCCCTTGTTTTTCTCTTTGGTTTATCTCTTCCCTTATCTGGCCTAATGTTACATCTATGTCTAATCCTAATACTTCATTTATATTAGCATTTGCATCTGCATCAACTACTAATATTGGTCCTTTCTTATCATTTACTAAGCAGTCAATTAAAAGCCCTGTAAGACTAGTCTTACCAGTTCCACCTTTTCCTGCCACTGCAATATTAAATCCCATAAGATTTCCCCCTTTGTTTCGTCTAAACAGGACTTTTTCCTGTTTATGCTTTTGCTAATTTTGGAGCTGCATGAACACATTCTCCATGAACATCATGAAGTGCTTCCATTATCCCTTCTGATAATGTAGGATGTGCATGTATTACATCTCCAACTTGTTCTACTGTTAATCCTAAATGTACTGCTAAAGATAATTCTGTTAATAAATCTGTTGCGTGAGGTCCTACTATAGATGCGCCTATTACTTTGTCTTCTTGATCTGCTAATATTTTTATGAATCCTTGGAAGTGTCCTATTGCTTGAGCTTTTCCTAATGCTCTAAAATCGAATTGTCCTACTTTGTATGTTATATCTTGTTGTTGAAGCTCTTTTTCGGTTTTCCCTACTCCTGCAACTTCTGGTTCAGTATATACACATCTTGGAACTGCTTTATAATTTACAGTTTTTGAATTGCCACAAACAGCATTTTGTGCTGCTATTAATCCTTCTTTAGATGCTACATGTGCTAAAAATGGTGTATTTATTAAATCTCCTATTGCATATATACCTTCAATATTTGTTTCTAAATTTTCGTTTACTACTATTTTACCTCTTTCTAATGTGATTCCTATATCTTCTACCCCTGAATTATCTAAATAAGGTTTTCTGCCTATAGATAATAACGCCTTTTCAGCTTTAACTTGCTTTCCATTGGATAGAGTTGCTACTACTTCATCGTCAACTATTTCACATTTTTCGATTCTAATACCTGTCATTACCTTAATTTTATCTTTTTTAAATTGTCTTTGCAACTGTTTAGCCACATCTTTATCTTCAAGTGGAAGCAACTGATCAAACATCTCAACTATAGTAACTTCAGTTCCTAAAGTTTTAAAGAATTGACCAAATTCACATCCAATAACTCCTCCACCAACTATCAATAAAGACTTTGGAACTTCTTTTAAGTTTAATGCCTCATCACTTGTTATTATAGTCTCTCCATCATAAGGAAACATCGGTAATATAACAGGTTGAGATCCATTTGCTAATATTATTTTATCAGCTTCTATTACCTCTATAGTCCCATTTTCCTTTTTTACTTCTATTTTATTTTTATCTATTAATTTACCAAATCCATTAACTAATTTTATACCTCTTTTATCAAATAAAAATTCAATTCCGCTAATTAATTGATTTACTATTTTATTTTTTCTTCCCATTATACTTTCAAAATCTGCTTCAATATTTCCATCTATACTTATTCCAAAATCTTTAGCTTCTTTTATAGACGTAATTAATGATGATGATGCTAATAATGCTTTAGTTGGAATACATCCCACATTTAAGCAAGTTCCTCCAACTCTTCTTTTTTCTATAACTGTAACATCAGCTCCAAGCATAGCAGCTTTTATAGCAGCTACATACCCACCTGGACCTCCTCCAATTACTGCTATTTTCATTTTATAATCCCCCTAATATAAATTTATATATTTGCTGCATCTAAAATAGCTGGTACATTTTCTTCTGCCCCTATAGCCATTATGTGAACTCCATCACATAAATCTTCATTTCTTAATTGTTGTATTAATTCCCCTGCTATTTTTATTCCTTCACTTACCCAATTTTCTTTACCTACAGATCTTAATCTTTCTATAAGTTCATCTGGCACATATATACCTGGAACATTTGCATTCATAAATTTAGCCATTCCTGGCGATTTTAAAGGTATTATTCCAGCTAAAACTTTTGTGTTCATATCTTTAGTATGCTTTCTAAATTCTCTCATAGTATCTATATCATACACAGCTTGAGTTTGGAAAAACTTAGCTCCTGCGTTTATTTTCTTTTTCATTTTTAATAATTGAATTTCAATAGGTGTGTATCTAGGTGTTACTGATGCTCCCAAGTAAAAATTTGGTGCTCCTTTTAATTGATTACCTACCATATCTGTTCCTTGTGAAAGTTTTTGTGCTGTTTTTAATATCCCAACACAATCTAGGTCAAATACAGGTTTGGCTTGAGGATGATCTCCTACTATGGTGTGGTCTCCTGTTAATGCTAGCATATTTGTAATTCCAAATACTCCAGCAGATAATAATTCTCCTTGTATTGCAATTCTATTTCTATCTCTTCCAGTTACTTGAAGTACTGGTTCTAAGCCTTCATCTTTTAATAACTTACATGTAGTAAGCGAAGTTGTTCTCATTACTGCAGATTGAAAATCTGTTACATTAACTGCATGAACTCTTCCCTTAACAGCTTTAGCACATTCTATTAAGTGTGATAAATCTGTTCCCTTTGGAGGAGCCATTTCAGCAGTTACTGCAAACTTACCATTTTCTAAAGCTTCTTTTAATAAGCTCATTTTTTATCCCCCTTTAACCTTTAAAAAACTAATTAAGCATTGGCCGTAGATTCTTTTTTCTTTAAGCTTAGACATCTAGGGTTACATGCTTTCGAGTAATCTTTAGGCTCTTTTATATCTAATAGATTATCTAACTGATTTATAGATTTTAATCTATTGTATATAAGTACCCAAGCACAGTCATTTTCAGGGTCTACTTCACATTTGCCATCTCTTGCTCCACCACAAGCTCCATTTAATAATCCTTTAGCACACATAGTTACTGGACAAATTCCTCCAGTCCATCCAAGTTCACATTCTCCACATGCTTTACATGCTTCTTCAAACTCACCAACTCTTTTAACTTCACCTATAAATAAAGTATTATTAGCTGGATATACTGGTTTATCTTTTAAGTTTTTAACTATTGTTTGCGTTCCATCTCCACACGCTAAAGAAAGTATGGCATCAGCTTCTTTTATTTCTGATTTTAGTGATTTTAAATCTTTTTTAGATTTTAAAAGATTACATGCAGGGTCTAACATCTGATATCCTAAAACTTCTTTTCCTTCAGCTTCTAATCTTTCCTTCATTTTTAAAACTTCTTCTTCTCCACCACTTTTACACGTAGCTGCACATTGGTTACATCCAACTAACACTATTTTATTAGCATTTTTCATATAACCTAATATCTCTTCAAATGGCTTATTTTCAGAAATTATCATCTCTATTCCCCCTTGAAAATCTCCATTTATTTATTATTTTGTAATTTACAAGCTTTAACTATATGACTAGCTAATATAGAAGTTGTAACTGATCCAACTCCTCCTGGAACTGGAGTTATCATAGAAACTTTATCTAAAACATTATTAGTATCTACATCTCCACATAAATTGCCTTGATCGTCTACATTTATACCTACATCTATTACTATGGCTCCATCTTTTATATATTCTTCTTTTACCATATTAGCTTTACCAACTGCTGCTACAAGTATATCTGCATTTGATGTTATCTCTGGCAAGTTTTTAGTTCTTGAATGACATATAGTTACAGTAGCATTTTCATTTAATAAAAGCATCGATACAGGTTTTCCAACTACCATAGATCTACCTAACACTACTATGTTTGCACCTGATAAATCTACATCATAATATTTTAATATTTCTACTACTGCAGTAGGTGTACATGGAGGATATCCACTTTTATCATTTTCTAATATCTTAGATATGTTTATAGGATTAAAACAGTCTATGTCTTTATTAGGATCTATCTCATATTTTATTATATCTTCATTTAGATGCTTAGGAAGTGGTCTGAAAGTCAATATTCCATTAACTTTTTCGTCTTCATTTAACTTATGTACTGCTTTTATATATTCTTCCTGAGTTATATTTTCTTCTAACTCTATTACTTCAGTTTCTATGCCTATAGTTTGGCATCTTTTAAGTGCTCCTCTTTCGTAAGCTAAATCGTCTGGTCTAGCACCTACTCTAACTATAGCTAATTTAGGTGTTATACCTTCCTTAGATAAGTCATTAACTTCTTTTATTAAATTTTCGCTTATTTTGTCTGCGACAGGTTTACCTTTTATTATTTGTCCTTTAGTTGTTATATTGCTCATTTAATCTGCGCCCCCTATATATTAAAACTTAAATAAATTATAATATGAGTTTTATTTGCTTAGTTCATCTTCTACTTTCTTATAAACTTCATCACAAATTCTAACTCCATCTTCAACAAGATTATTAACTTCATCTCTTACACTTTTTACATATTCTTCATCTTTGATTGAATTTATATTTATAATAACATTTAATTGTCCACTAAGTATTGCCGCTCTTAGACATTGAACTCCAACCCCAACATCACTTATGGCAAGTCTTGATCCTTTATCTACTAAATCTTCATGTAATTTAATAGCTTCATAGCATACTTTTACTATTTTTATTGGTACTTCACATGCTTTTTTTAATGCACTTTCCATAGTATCTGCTTTTATTTTCTTTTCTTCTTCTGTAGAACTTGGAAGCCCGTATGCCTTTGACAATGGAAGGAAGCATTCTGCATCTTCATCTATCATATTTATTAAATCTTTTTCTAATTCTCTTGCTTTTTCTAATATAGATTTTACACTTTCTTCATGTTCAGCATATTTTTTCTTTCCTATAGTTAAATTACACACCATACTTCCTAAAGCAACACCTATAGCTCCAGTTAAAGCTGCTGCTCCACCTCCACCTGGAACTGCTGATTTTGAAGCTAACACATCAACAAAATCTACACATGTTTTTTCTGATATTCTCATTTTATTTCCTCCATACATAATACCTTATGTTTATTCTATTATATTTTATTAATCGGAAGTAGCGAAGTTGTAATTGTAGTTGTCGACGTAGCACTTAAAGTACATCTTTTTAGTACTTTGTGCGAAGAAGAAAACTACAATTGCAACGAGCGCCCCCCGATCGGTTAATTATATTAGAATAAACCTGATATTACACCATTTTCATCAACATCTATTCTTTCTGCTGCTGGAACTTTTGGAAGCCCTGGCATTTTCATTATATCTCCAGTAAGAGCAACTATAAATCCAGCACCTGCTGAAACAGTTAATTGTCTTACAGTTATTCTAAATCCAGTAGGTCTACCCAACTTAGTTTGATCATCAGTTAAAGAATATTGAGTTTTAGCCATACATATTGGTAATTTGCTAAAACCTAATTTTTCTAAGTTTTGTATTTCTTTTTCAGCTGCTTGAGTGAAATCAACTCCATCAGCTCCATATATTTTCTTAGCTATAGCTTCAATTTTCTCTTTTATAGATAAATCATCTTCATAACAGAATTTAAAATTATTTTCTTCTTCATCTATTAATCTCATAACTTCTTTTGCTACTTCAATTCCACCTTCTCCACCTTTAGCCCATACTTCAGAAAGTGCAACATTAACACCTAATTCCTTACACTTTTCTTCAACTAATTTAAGTTCAGCCTCAGTATCAAGAGGGAATCTATTTATAGCAACAACTGCTGGAAGTCCGTATACCTTAGTTATATTTTCAACATGTTTTAAAAGATTTGGAATTCCAGCCTCTAAAGCGCCTAAATTTTCTTCATTTAATTGATCTTTAGCTACCCCACCATTATATTTTAATGCTCTAACAGTAGCTACAATTATTACTGCATCTGGCTTTAAATCTGCCATTCTACATTTTATATCTAAAAACTTTTCAGCTCCTAAATCTGCTCCAAATCCAGCCTCTGTTATTACATAATCAGCAAAATGCATTGCCATTTTTGTAGCTATTACAGAGTTACATCCATGAGCTATATTTGCAAATGGTCCTCCATGAACGAAAGAAGGAGTACCTTCTAATGTTTGAACTAAGTTTGGTTTTAATGCATCCTTAAGTAAAGCTGCCATTGCTCCATTAGCTTTTAAATCTCTAGCTGTAACAGGATCTCCATTATATGTGTAACCAACTATTATATTTCCTAGTCTTTCTTTTAAATCTATTATGTCATTAGCTAGACAAAATGCAGCCATTATTTCAGATGCAACTGTTATATCAAATCCATCTTCCCTAGGAACCCCATGTGCTTTTCCGCCTAATCCATCAGTTATATTTCTTAACTGTCTATCATTCATATCAACACATCTTCTCCAAGTTATTCTTCTTGGATCAATTCCTAAATTATTACCTTGGTGAATATGATTATCAAGCATAGCTGCTAATAAGTTATTTGCAGCACCTATAGCATGAAAATCTCCAGTAAAGTGTAGATTTATATCTTCCATAGGTATAACTTGAGCATAGCCTCCACCAGCAGCTCCACCTTTTATCCCAAATACAGGACCTAATGATGGTTCTCTTAATGCAACTAATACATTCTTATCTAATTTGGCAAATGCATCAGCTACACCTATTGTAGTAGTAGTTTTACCTTCTCCTGCTGGAGTTGGATTTATAGCTGTTGTTAATATTAACTTAGCCTTTTTCTTTTTATTATCTTTTTTTAGTAAGTTATAATCAACTTTTGCTTTGTATTTTCCGTAAAGTTCTACTTCATCATCACTTAATCCTAACTTTTTAGCTATTTCTCTTATATCTTGTGGCTTAGCTTCTTGTGCAATTTCTATATCTGATTTAAATCCCATAACTAAATCTCCTCTCACTTTACATTATTATATCTATTATACTAATATACTAACAATTCGTCATTAATCTATTTTTTATTTCATCTATTTGTATTTTAGTATCTATACTTACATCATATGGAGATTTACTTGCTCTATCTGAATCTATAACGTCTTGATTGTAGTAAACAAAGCCTAGTAATTCTCCATCTTGTAAATTACTAGTTATAAATTCTTCATCTGATTTATTTCTTACTTTATTTCCTACTACGAAAACTTGTTTAACACCTATATCAGTTCCCAATTTTTTAACTTTTCTATAAGTTTGTAAGCTTCTTTCTCCTGGCTCTACAACAACTATAAAGGCATCTACACCTTGTGCAGTCCCCCTACCTAAATGTTCTATACCAGCTTCCATATCCATTATTACAACATCTTTATTTTGTAAAATTAGGTGAGAACACAATCTTTTTAAAAGTACATGCTCAGGACATACGCATCCACTACCACCTGAATCTACTGTTCCTAAAGTTAAAAGTCTTACACCATTGTGTTCCTTGCAAAAATTATCAGGTATATCATCTACTTTAGGATTTAGTTTAAACATTTTATTAAAAGTTCCACTTTCAGCTGCTGTTCTTTCTGACACTAAATTTTTCATTTCTGATATAGGAACTATTGATTCATAAACTTCTTTTGGAAATCCCAAAGCTAAACCTAAATTCGCATCAGGATCTGCATCCACAGCTACTACTCTATAACCATCATCTGCAAACATTCTTGACAACATAGATGAAAAAGTTGTCTTTCCTACTCCACCTTTACCTGTTATTGCTATTTTCATATTCTACCCCTTTTGTTTATCTCAAATTAATTTAAGTTTATATTTTTTATCTTCTGGTTTTAATTTATAATTAGTTATTATTGCATGAAAAATAAACTATAGCTAGTTTTCATAAACTAATTAATTTTACATACTATCTTTTCAAAGTAGTACTCCTAGTTTTATATATTATTAAGTTATTTTTAAGCTTCTGCTGGTGCTGCTTTTTTCTCAGCATTTTTTTGTGCAACTAATTCTTCAAAATGTACACGTTTTTTCTCTATATCATTTATTATCATTTGAGCTAATTCTTCTGGATTTTCATTGACTTTAAATGTTGCGCCAACACTATCTTGTAATGTTTGAGTTAATATTTCTACAGTCTTTGATGATCCACCTATAGGAGGCATTATACCTAAGTAAGTGTCTATACCAGAACCTACAACATAAGTTCCTATTGCAACAGCTTTCTCAGACATCCATTCTGGAGCTACACCAGCTACTGGTATATCACACATATCCATATCTAGATATTTAGCAACCTCTGAAACAACGCTTAATATTCTACTACAGTCAACACAAGAACCTAAGTGTATGACTGGCGGTATATCAACTAATTCACAAACTGTAGCAAGCCCTTTACTTGCCATACTTTTTGCTTCTTTATTTAATAGTCCAAATTTACCTGCAGCTGAAGCTCCACATCCAGTTGTTACAACTAAGATATCATTTTTAATCAACTCTTTCATTATAGTTACATGAGCTTTGTTTGATACACTTCTTGCATTATTACATCCAACTACTCCTACTACTCCTCTTAATACTCCTGATTTTAAACAGTCAACTAATGGTTTAACTGTTCCTGTTTGGTCTATTTGAGAGTTTACAACTCTATCTAATTGACCGATTATAGCTTGCTCACTAAATCCAACTGTTGTACTTGATTTTAGCTGAGGTATATGAACTTTTTCTCTATCTCTATTTTTAAAGTTAAGTATAGCTTCTTTTACTATTTTTTTAGCATCATCTAATGCTGTTTCTTCATTAAATTCTATATATGTTGATCCTGATATCTTAGCTTTTGGTGATGTTGTTATGAATTTTGTATGGTAACACTCAGAAACTTTAGCTAATGCTGGGAATATACATTGAACATCAACTATCATAGCCTCAACCGCTCCTGTTATTATAGCTAATTCTTGTTGATGGAAATCCCCTGCTGTTCTAACACCATGTCTCATAGTTACTTCATTACCAGTACAACACATTCCTGCTAAGTTTATACCTTCTGCTCCCACTTCTTTAGCTAATGCCACAAGTTCTGGATCTTCAGATGCCAATACTATCATTTCTGACAATGAAGGTTCATGACCATGTAATATTATATTTACTTTATTATCTTCTAATACTCCTAGATTTGCCTCTGATTGTCTTACTGTTGGTGTGCCAAATAGAATATCACTAAATATAGTTCCTATCATAGAACCTCCCCATCCATCTGCTAATGAAGTTCTTAATGATAAGTTAATTAAACTATCTATATCAGCTGTACATCCCATATGAGTTGAATGCATTATTGTTACTATTTCTCTATCTATAGATCTTGGCTCTATATTATGCTTTTTCCATAAATCTTGTCTTTGATATGGAGCATGACTTAAAAACTTTAATGTACCATGAGGTTTTCCAAATTCCATTAAAGCTATATCTGCAACCTCATGAGCTATATCATATATATCTCTATCTTCTGTTTCTACTCCCCATTCTTTTGCTAAGTTTTTTAATTTAGCTTCATCTTTTATAGTATAATTTCCATCTCTGCTAGCTATAGCCATTGTATGTACTATACCTCTAGCATGATCTGAGTGAGCTGCAGTTCCTGCTGCAACCATTCTAGCAAAGTTTCTACCTACTATAACATGTTCATCAGCTCCACATAGCCCTAGTGGTGTTTTAGGAGTTATTCTACAAGGTCCTGCTGCACATATTCTACAACATACTCCTTGTAACCCAAATCCACATTGAGCTTTCATTGCAACTTTTCTGTCATACATAGTTTCTACACCATCTCTTTCAGCCTTTTCTATAAGTTCTTGGCTGTTTAAATCGATAGTTAACATCTTTTTCTCCATACTTCTATCCCCTTTTTTATAAAATTTTTAATAGAGCTGAGTATGTTGTTATATATGAGCTTTGTATATTTCTACATTTAAAATAATTTTATTTACCTAAATTATAACAACAATATCTTTTACTTTCACTATAATTTAGGTAATTTTTTAACAAGCATTATATATTATTTCTCCATCATAGCTATTAATGCTCCATAAGCTATAGAGTATAATTTTGATTCATGTGTATCAGCTCTTGATACTAAAACTATAGGCGCTTTTGCCCCCATAACCACTCCTGCAGATTTTGCACCAGCAAAATAAGTCAAAGATTTACCAATTCCATTTCCAACTTCTATTGTTGGAGCTAAAAGAATATCTACATCTCCAGACACTTTACTGTTTATGCCTTTTATTCTTGCTGATTCAGATGATATAGCTAAATCAAGTGCTAATGGTCCTTCCAGTATAATATTTTCTCCAAACTTTTTATTTTCACTAGATTCTTGCAATTTTTTTGCATCTATTGTTGCTTGCATTTTAGAATCTACTTTTTCCTTTGCCGCTAAGGCTGCTACTTTAATTTTTTCAAACTTAAGTGGCTTACATGCTTTTATTGCATTTTCAACAATTTTTTCTTTATGCTCATAACAAGGATTTATATTCATGCCCCCATCTGTAAGTATAAGTAGCTTGTGATAAGTTGGTATATCATATATCATAACATGGCTAAGTAAACTATCTGTTCTTAATCCATAATCTTTATTTAAAACCTCTTTTAATAAAATAGATGTATCTAGTATTCCTTTCATTAAAAAATCAGCTTTTTTGCTACTTACCAATTTAACAGCTATTTGAGCACAATCTTCATAAGTGCTAGCTTCAATCATATTAACATTATTCAAATTTAAATTTAAATTTTTAGCTATTTCTTTTATTTTATCAATTTTACCTATTAAAATAGGTTCTATTATGTTCATATTCATAGCCTCTACTACAGCACATAAAACTTCTTCATCTTGTGCTGCCGCTACAGCTAACTTAACTTTTTCATTTAGTTTTAGCTCATTTATTATATCGCTTAAATTTTTAATCAATATAACACCCCCTTATATTCTTATTTTTTTCAACTTATAAATATGTATATAAATTTTTAATACTTATAATAAACCTAATTTGACATATTAACTCCTACTCCTTTTTATTTAAATAAAAAAGCTATAAGAATAAATTCTCATAGCTTTATAAATTTAGATTATATTATCTGTAACTATCTAGTTCTCTTAAACATGCTACTGTTACTTCATCTTGCGGATTTATTTCATATGCTCTTTCTATGTAATAAATAGCATTATCTAAATCTCCATCGTTTAAATAAGCCATACCTAAATTACAAAGTATTTCTGGGTCTTCTTTTTTTAACTTAGCAGCTTTCTCAAAATATTCTATAGCACCTTTCATATTATAATTTGAAGCCTCACAAAGACCTAACTCAACTAATGTATCCACTTGATTTGGTCTTATTATAAGTATCTTTTCAAAATATTTTTGAGCTTGCCCTATATCATTCATATTTCTATAAGCTAATCCTATCATAAATAAAAGATTCCACCAGTCTCCATGCTCATCTGCTAATGGAAGCAATTTTTCTAGTCCTTCTTCATTTTTCCCTTGGAACACTAAATTATATCCTTCTTCATATTGAACTTTAAAATCCATTTTTCCTATAAGTTCTTGTATCTCACCACATAAGTCTTCTGGTAATCCTAACTTGATTGCTTCTTCCCATGTAACTTTACTTTTTATATACTGATTTTGATTATAATAATGATACCCTAAATGATAGTATGCTAGTGCAAATGACTCATCTAAATCTCTAACTTTTTCTAATGCTTCTATAGCATCTAGTAAAAATGCTTCCATAGGTTGTTCATCACCATTTTTTTGATGTTGTTTAGCTAATTCTTGGCAAACTATAGCATAATGATAAAGAGCATTTACATCATTAGGATATAAACTTACACTACATTTTAAGTATATTAAAGAATCTGTATATTCTCCAGCTTCAAAATACTTTCTAGACATATATCCCATATATGCTTTTAAATCTAAATCTAGATTCTTTTGTATAGCCTCTAAAAATTTTTTATACTCATCATTAAGTTTAAACTTACTATCAATTCCCATAATATATATCATAGCGTCAGCTATAGACATTGAACTTAACCCATTTTGAGCTGTGTTAGTTTTTATACCTTTTACTAATACATCATTTTTTATAGGTACATCTAGCCCATCTTTAGGGAATTCATATCCTTTTAAATTAAATTCTGCTTCATTTTTTATTCTTAAAAATGCTAATTCTTCCGCTTTTTTTAGTATATATTTCTCACTTCTAAATCTCACTTTATACCTCCTATATTTCCACCGTGTATGATTTAGATTTCTCAAACACCTTTTTATCATCATAAACAAATAATATTATACTTTCTTTTGGTTGTAATTTAGCAGTTATATTTTTCTTTAATTGTAATATATCATACTTAAATGTCTCAAAATGAACATATTTTATTATTTGTTTTGCAGGAGTATTTTCAAATCTAGGTATATATTTTAATATATTTTCTTCATTTTGTAAAAATAAATGGCATCTATTCTTAAAATCATCTACTTCTACTTTATCCATAAATGCAGGCACATTAGATGTTTTTCCTAAAGATATATAATCATACTTTACAATTTCTTTAAATAATTCAGTTTCTATATTAATTTTATCTGTATAGAAATCTACTAATATCTTATATAATTGATTCTTTCCTTGTGATGCATTGAAATATCCATTATCATTGAAATATGTTGCAAACTCCTCAAAAAACTTAAAAGGACTTTCTTTATAATAATTATGTATTATATATCTCATTGAAAGAACAAAGTTTTTAGAGTTAAAGTATCTTTCTAATATTTCTTCTATATCTTTTAATTTTAATATCTCATTGTAACTTATATATTTATTATATAAAACTTCATATGGAGGATAATCTTTATATCTAAATTCATGTTCATCTGCTTGATTTCTAATTCCTGTACCTTTTATCATTTTTAAGAAACCTAATTGTAAATGCTCTATTCCTAGATTAAATACATCATTAAATGAGTTTTCAAAGCTACTATAATCTTCATATGGTAATCCTGCTATCAAATCTAGATGTTGATGTATATTTCTAAATGATGCTATCTTTTGAACTACATATGATAATTTTTTAAAATCATCTCTTCTACCTACAGCATCTAATACTTTTTCATTTGTAGATTGAACTCCTATTTCAAATTGGAATAGACCTTCTTTACAGTCTTTTAAAAATTCTAACATATCATCAGTTAATAAGTGTGCTGTAACTTCAAAATGATATGTTGTATACCCGTTATCATTTTCCATTAAAAATTTCATTATTTCCATTGCAAATTTTTTATTTGCATTAAATGTTCTATCTATAAACTTGATTTGAGATACTCTAGCATATATAAGTTTCTTTAAATCTTTTTTTACTCTATCTATACTAAAATATCTTAATCCTTCTATTGCTGAAGATAAACAGTACTGACAGTTAAAAGGACAACCTCTCGATGTTTCATAATATACAATTCTATTTTCATATTCTTTTTTATCTAATTCTTCATAAGGACTAGGTATTAAATCTAGATTTTCTAAAAGTTTCATAGGTTTATTAGTTATAATAGAATCATTATTTCTATAAACTATTCCATCAACGTCTTCTATTTTCATATCACCTATAAGATGCTTTGTAAAATCTCTAAATATAAGTTCTCCTTCCCCATAAAGTATATAATCTATAAAATCATATTTTTTCATAGCTTCTTCACTGTCATAAGTTACTTCTGGTCCACCTAAAGCTATTTTTATATTTGGTTTAACTTTCTTTAAGTTATTGCATAACTTAACTATATCATTTACATTCCATATATATGTTGAAAATAATATAACATCATAATTATTTGTATATATATCTTTTAATATAAAATCTAGTTCATTGTTTATTGTATATTCTCTTATATCTACATTTATATCTTCAATATCTTTTACCATTTGTTTTAGATATCTTATTGCTAAGTTTGTGTGTATAAATTTTGAATTTAACGTAGTTAAAAGTATTTTCAATTAATTCACCTCTTTTGTTAATTTTTTTAGCTTTAATCGTCTATTTTTGTTAAAATACTATATGTATGATTTTTATTTATAATATTATGTATATAAAAAGAAGGTTTTTTTATATTGTTGTAGAATTATATCTTATTATATATTTTCTTAATCACTAAATTACACATGAAAGGAAGTTTTTTATGAAATTGTTCGACAAAGTATCTATTGATGCACTATCTAAAAGAGATTTATTGCTTATTGTAAAAGCATTAGAATATACCTATGAAAATACTAATTTAGAAGATTTCATCGACCTTAGAAACAGCCTTATAAAAGAACTTTGTTTTCTAACAAGCACTAAAGAAGAAGTTTTTGTTGAATATTTAGAATCTGATAATTAAGCTTTTCTAAATTTAAAGCTATAATTACCAGATTTTGATACCAAATTAATAGTCAATATATTGTTAGAAAAATCTTTTGATACAACTTTTATATTGTTTAGTATTGGATCAGATTTTACATCTCCAATTTCTAAGTTTATTAAATATCTTGGGTCAGATTTTATATTATATTCTTTTTTAGATATCTTATATTTCCTAAGTTTTATAATATATTCTGACATAGAGTTTATAAAATCTATATTGTCTATATTACTTTCAATATTTAAATTGAGAATAGATAATATAGATTTTTTTATGCTTTTTATACCATCTAAGCTAACTTCTCTATCTTCTATGTAAACATCATATATAGAGTTTAATAAGTTTGTTATTATATTAGTATTTTCGTAGTCACTTACTTTAAGGTCTATGTATCTATCTATAGCTTGTATAGTTTGAATTCTCTTCATTTCAAATTTTATAACTTCTGATTTATCCATATTATGATTAAATTCAATTATAACAGTTTTTATCTTTTGCATTAAATCTTCATATTCTATATCCGAATTTTCAACTATAGAGTGAATTAATGTATTATATATTAAACTAGCTAATATGTAATCATTCATATACTCATTAACCTTATTATATAAAACATGATATTTAATAACCTTTAATACTTCTAATTCACTTTTTTTCATATTTGTATTTGATATAATAATTGGAAGTAAAATATTTATTATATTCAAATCTTTTAATTTTTGTCCATAAAATTTATAATATAATAATTCATCTTTTAATCTATTTTTATCTATTTTTACGTATCTTTGAGTTATATCATCAACTAAAGACTTAGTATTTAAAATAATCATATCTTTAATATATTTATTCTCTATACCAAATGCATTTATATATGCTTTCTTTAATAAATCCTCTTTCATAAATACTACCTTCCTAACGTATAAACTACTTTATAGTTTTATCAATTAATTAACTTAGTATACTTTTTAAAAAAAATAGGCAGCTGTTAGCTGCCGTAAATGTAGGGGGGGAGTAGAATACTATCGATACTCTACTTCCATATATCTCTTTTGATTTTTACTAGCTCAACTATCGAGCTATTTCTTAATATAATTATACAATAACCGAAATTTAGATGTAAAGCATTATTTTTCGACAAATGTATATAAGATATATTACATTCTTTCTGGTGCACTCATACCTAATAATGCAAGAGCATTTTCTATAGTTTGTTTAGTAGCTGCAACTAAAGCTACTCTAGCCTTTTTAACTTCTATATCATCAACTAATATTGGATTTTCATGATAGAATTTATTAAATGCTTGAGCTAAGTCTAATACAAATCTTGTTACTATATGTGGTTCATTTTTTCTTAACGCTACTAATATATTTTTATTAAATGATGCTATTAATTTTATTACTTCCGAACTATCAGCATCAGTTAATAAATTATAATCTATATCTGTACTTACTTCCATATTAGCTTTTCTTAAAACTGAACAACATCTAGCATGTGTATATTGTACATATGGTCCTGTTTCACCTTCAAAGCTTAAAGTTCTCTCCCAAGAGAATGTATAATCTTTTATTCTACTATTAGATAATTCTTGGAATACTACTGCTCCAACTCCAACTTGTTTAGCTATTTCATCTACATTCTTAGCATTAGGATTTTTAGCAAGCATTGTTTCTTTTGTTTTTTCTATAGCTTGTTTTAAAACATCTTCTAAGAAAACTACTCTACCTTTTCTTGTAGACATAGTACCTTCTTCTAATGCAACCATACCAAATGGAACATGTACCATATCTTTAGCCCAATCAAATCCAACTAATTCTAAAACTTTAAATAATTGTTGGAAGTGTAAACTTTGTTGAGATCCAACTACATATATACATTTTTCAAAATCATAGTTTTCTTTTCTGTATAATGCAGCTGCTAAATCTCTAGTCATATATAATGTAGATCCATCTTTTTTAGTTATAAGTGCTGGAGGCATATTATATTCTTCTAAATCAACTATATTAGTTCCTTCAGATTCTTTTAATAAATCTTTATCCTTTATTATATCTATTACTCTATCCATTTTATCTGAGTAGAAACTTTCTCCTGCATATGAATCAAATTCTATATCTAGTAAGTCATAAACTCTAGAGAATTCTTTTAAACTTTCATCTCTAAACCATTGCCATAAATCAACAGCTTCTTTATCTCCATTTTCTAATTTTGTAAACCAAGCTCTAGCTTCATCTTCCATTTCTGGATGTTTTTCAGCTTCATCATGGAATTGTATGTATAATTTTAATAACTCAGGTATTGGGTTAGCTTCAACAGCTTCCTTACTTCCCCATTTTTTAAATGCAACTATAAGCTTACCAAATTGAGTTCCATAATCCCCAAGATGATTTACTCTTACAGTATTATATCCTTGAGAATCATATATTTTGTATAAAGCATTACCTATAACTGTAGTTCTTATGTGTCCTATATGGAATGGCTTAGCTATGTTAGGAGATGAGAAATCTATTACTACAGTTTTATCTTTTCCTAAATCACTGTGTCCATAATCTTTACCTTTAGTTAAAACATCATTTATAACAGTTTTAGCTAATTGAGATTTATTAACGAAAAAGTTAACATATCCTCCTGCTGGTTCAACTTTTGATATAGCTTCATTAGCTTCTATACTTTGTGCTATATCAGCTGCTATCATATTAGGCGCTTTTCTAAATACTTTTGCTAATCTAAAGCATGGGAATGCATAATCTCCCATTTCACTATTTGGTGGTACTTCTATTAATCCAATTATTTCTTCTAATGTTAAATCTTCTATTTTTTCTTTTAAAGATTTAGCTACTTCTATTTTAAAATCTTGCATATTAGTGCTCCTTCCTTATTCTTATAACACTTTATGATAAAACAAATTGTATTTTTTTTCAAGTATATGTCTACTTTTCTAATTGCTTCTCGCTTATAATATCTATTCCTTCATTTTTTAAAATTGAAGCTGTAACTCCTAATCCATTAATCTTATTTCCTCGAAATGTTCCATCATATATTTTGTTACTTCCACAAGATGGACTTCCTTCTTTTAGAATAGCTTTTTTACAATTATATAACTTTGCTATTTTTAAGGTTTCATAAGCTCCCTTTAAGAAATTTTCTGTCATATCCATTCCTTGTTTATTTTTCACCTTACATTTATTATTTAAAACTTCATTACCTGTTCCATTAACTATTTCACAAGGAATTCTTGGAGTTGATAATCCACCTAATTGCTCAGGACAAACTAATATAAATTGTTTGTCCCTTAGATAATTTTTAACTCCTTCATGATTGTTATTATCGCCATCATATTTACAGTTTATGCCTAATAAACAAGCTGATACTAATATCATTTTTTCATCCCCTTAATTATTTTAAAGTTACTATTGTAACTCCCATTCCACCTTCACCGTATTGTCCAGGTCTTTGAGACTTTACATGTTTATGTCTTTTTAGCATTTCTGTAATTCCAGTTTTTAATACCCCTGTACCTATACCGTGAATAACTGTTACATTTTCTAATCCAGCTAAACAAGCATCATCAAGGTACTTATCAACTTCTTCTCTTGCTTCTTCTAATGTCATTCCTCTTAAATCAACTTCACTCTTAACTCTACCTGATTTGGATTTAATGACATTTCTAGTTGCTTTAGTAACTGTTGATTTTGCATCTTTCTTTGCCTTTTGTAATGATTTATATGGTAATGTCATTTTCATTATACCAATTTGAACTACTGCTTCTTTTTTCTTATTATCTGCAGATATTACTGAACCTTGTTGATTTAAAGTTATAACTTTTACTTCATCTCCAGGTTTTAAATCTTTAACTTCTTTTGATGCAGTTTTAGGAACTATCATGCTTTTAACACTTGGTTGTAATGCTCCCATAGAACTTGAAATTTCTTTTCTTAATTCTTCAATCTTTCTATTTTTTTCTTTAGACATACTTTCTTTTTCTAATCTTCTAAGTTCTTTTATAACTAGCTCTGTTTCTTCTTTAGCTTGTCTAGTTATTCTAAAAGCTTCTTGTCTTGCTTCTTCTAATAATCTTTCTCTTTGAAGTGATATTTTACTTAGCTTTTCATCATATTCTTCTTTTAGAGTTTGAATTTCTTTTCTAAGTCTTGTTGCTTCTTCCTTTTCTTCAACTGCTTCTACTCTAGATTTTTCTAAGCTATGAATAACATCTTCAACAGCTATAGTATCCGTATCTATAAACTCTTTTGCTCTACTTATCACATATTCACTTAATCCTAATCTCTTTGATATAGCAAAAGCATTAGATTTTCCTGGAACACCTATAAATAATCTATACGTAGGTCTTAGGTTTTCTAAATCAAACTCTACTGCTGCATTTTCTACACCATCTTTTGTAAGTGCATAGTGTTTTATTTCACTGTAATGTGTTGTCGCTATACATTTTGCTCCTGCCATATTTACATCTTCAAGTATAGCTATCGCAAGTCCTGCTCCTTCTACAGGATCTGTTCCTGCTCCTAGCTCATCAAATATTACTAGTGAGTTTTCAGTAACTTCATCTAATATAGAAACTATATTAGTCATATGTGATGAAAATGTAGATAAACTTTGTTCTATACTTTGTTCGTCTCCTATGTCTGCAAAAACATTATCGTATACACACATACTAGTTCCATAATCTGCTGGAATATGAAGACCACTTTGAGTCATTAACGCAAATAATCCTACAGTTTTTATAGTTACTGTTTTACCACCAGTATTAGGTCCAGTTATAACTAATGTATGAAATTCTTCACCTAAACGTATATCATTTCCCACTACAGAGCTAGCATTTAATAATGGATGTCTACCATTTTTTATATTTATATACTTTTCTTTATTTAACTTTGGTTCTACACCTTTTATTTGTATAGATAATTTACCTTTTGCAAAAGCAAAATCTATTTTTCCTAGAATCTCTTGATTACTTAATAAATCATCACTTATATCTCCTACAAGAGCTGACAGTTCACTTAATATTCTTTCTATTTCTTCTTTTTCCTTTAATCTAAGTTGTCTAAGCTCATTGTTCATTTCTACTATACTCATAGGTTCTATAAACAATGTAGCTCCTGATGATGATTGATCATGTACAATACCTGAAACTTGAGATCTATACTCCGCTTTCACTGGAATAACAAATCTATCTCCTCTTATTGATATAATTGCATCCTGTAAATATTTTTGATACGTTGATGAACTTATTATCCCATTTAATTTAGATCTTATAGATTGATTTTTTTGTATAATTTTTCTTCTTAATCCTCTTAGTTCGCTTGAAGCATTATCTGATATTTCAACTTCACTAACTATAGAATTAAATATTTTATCTTCAATATCTCTATGTATATATAATGAATTAGATAGAGATTGTATTATCGGATAATTAAAATCCTCTTCTTCAGATGATGATAAAGTATTATTTAAAATTCTAGCAACTCTAAGAGTATCAGCTATCATTAGTAAACTTCCTGCATCTATAGAGGCTCCTACTTTAGTTCTTTTAACCTTATCTTCTATATCATATAAACCTTGTAAATTTACTCCGCCCTTTTTTATAAGTATAGATTGTGCTTCGCTAGTTTCTTCTAACATATATTTTACTTCTTCATAGTCAGAGCTAGGCTCTAACTCATTGATATATCTTAATCCTAAAGAAGATGAAGCCTTTTCTTTTAGTAGTGCTATTATCTTATCAAATTCTAAAGCTTTTAATGATTTTTTATTCATGCTTCCTCCTTAAGTAAAATTTTTATATAAATTTTAAGTGTATTTTATGTAAATTTGTACTATACTATTTATATATTATACATAATCAATACTATTTTGTAATATAATTTAATCTAATTTAATTTTTATTAAGGAGATGTTTTTTATGAACAGAGTTTTAAATGATTTACAACCTGGTTTAGTTTTTAAGTATTTTGAAGAGATATCTCAAATACCAAGAGGATCAAAAAATGAAAAAGGTATAAGCGATTACTTACGTAACTTTGGTGAAAGCTTAGGCTTAGAAACTATACAAGATGAAAGTTTAAATATAATAATCAGAAAGCCAGCAACTCCTGGATATGAAAATGCACCTGGTGTAGTACTTCAAGGTCATATGGATATGGTATGTGAAAAAAATAAAAGTACAAATCATGACTTTATGAAAGACCCAATAAAACTAAGAATAGATGGAGATTATGTATATGCAACTGATACAACTTTAGGTGCTGACAATGGTATAGCTGTTGCTATGGGACTTGCAATACTTGCTTCTAATGATATAGCTCATCCTGCTTTAGAACTTCTTGTAACTGTAGATGAAGAAGCTGGAATGACTGGTGCTATGGCATTAGATGGAAGCTTAGTAAAAGGTAAATATATACTAAACTTAGATTCTGAAGAAGAAGGTTACCTTTTAGTAAGTTGTGCTGGTGGTGTAACTGCCCTATCAACTTTACCTGTTGAATTTGTAAAACCAGAATCTACTAAAAAAGCTTATCTTTTAGAGATAAAAGGATTATTAGGTGGACACTCTGGTATGGATATAATAAAACAAAGAGGTAATGCTAATAAATTATTAGGAAGACTTTTAAATTTATTAAATGTTGATTTTGATATCGCTAAGGTTGAAGGCGGTTCAAAAAATAACGCTATCCCTCGTGAAGCTGATTGTGTAATAATGGTTAATAACGATCAAATAGATGAATTTACAACTCAATTAAAAGATATAACTAATATATTTAAACATGAATTAAGAACTTCTGACCCAGGACTTGAAATAGTATGTTCTGAAACTGCTACTCCAGAATTAATTCTTAATTCAACTTCTAAAGATAGAGTTATAAAAATGCTTAATTTAATACCTAATGGTATACAAACTATGAGTATGGATATAGAAAACTTAGTTGAAAGTTCTACTAACTTAGGAGTTCTTAGAACTACAGATTCTACAGTTACTTTTGAATGTGCAGTTAGAAGTTCTGTAAAATCTCTTAAAGAAGATATAACCGCTAGAATGGAACTTTTAGTAACTGAGCTTGGTGGAAATCTTGAATTAATAAGTGACTATCCAGCTTGGGAATATGCTAAAGATTCTAATTTAGAAAAAGTATGTATAGAAGCGTATAAAAACCTTACTGGAAAAGAACCTATAATAATGGCTTTACATGCAGGTCTTGAGTGTGGTTTATTACTAGACAAAATACCTAATGCTGAAGCTATATCATTTGGACCTAATATGTATGATGTACATACTCCAAATGAACATTTAAGTATATCTTCAACTGAAAATACTTGGAAATACTTATTAGAAGTATTAAAATCTATAAAATAATAAATAAAAAACTCCTCTAATCAGAGGAGTTTTTTATTTACTTTATTTTATCTATTGGTTTTTCAGCTACTATTATGATTTGTAAAGCTGTTGTAAGTATAGATGTTTTCTTTCTATATGCCATATACTTACCTTCCCATATATCACAATATTTTTCTTTAAATCTCTTTAATCCTTTAAAAGAATAAAAATTTTGTCCATGTGAATAAATTTGTGATGCTACTTTTTCTGATAAGAATGAATATTTAGATCTACCTACATTAGATAATGGTGCCATACCCATATTAAACCTAGAATAACCTTCTTCTTGACCCCATTTAAATAGATTTACAAATATAAAATCCATTATACCATTACAAGTGTCATGGGAGAATCTCATTAGATCTATAGATAACGTATTTTTATTATCATACATAGGCATTAAGTTACTAAAACCTTTTATTTCATTATCTTTATTTCTTACTATCGCAATAGGCTGTCTACTTAAATACCCTTTATCAAAAAATCCTATATAAAATCCTTTTTCTTGTCTTCCTGATAACCATTCATCCGAAACTGATTTTAGTTCATTTAAAAACTCATCTGTAAAAGGTGGTTTTACAATCTCAAAGCTGTACCCTTCCTTTTCTACTCTAGATAGTGCATTTCTTACACTTTTCATTTTTCTTCCTTCTAAAGTAAACTTAGTTAAATCAACTAAGGCATCTTCTCCTAGCTTTAAAAATTCATAACCTGTCTCATGTAAATTTGGCATCATAGTTTTATCTATTGCACAAAATACTGGAACATATCCATACTTATCTGCTAAATTATAAAATTCTTGTATCGTTTCAAATATTTTTTCTTTATTACCTACAGGATTTCCAAGTATTACAATTTTATCGGCAGATATTTGATATTGTAACAATACATCTTTAGATTCATTTATATATACATATTTATCATGTAAATATATATAATGTATTACTGGTGATCCTCCAAACTTATCTATTATTTCTTTAACTTGATCTTCACATTCTTCTAATTTCTTACGTGGAAAATCATTATCTTTATTTATTTTGTATAATATCCATATTAAAAATATAGCTATTATAAATCCACTTATACTAAATCCTAATAATGATGCTCCATAATGTTTGATTGATTGAATTTTATAATTGGCAACAGGAAGTTTTCCTATTTTACCACTTAAGTTCGCATATACTGTATATATATATAATATTTGGAAAGATAGTAACAAGATTATATCCTGTATAAATACTCCCCATCTCATTACAAAACTTTCTCTATAAAATTGTTTTTTACTAACCCATATAAGTATTGCAACTATTATTAGGTATATACTTCTATAATAATTAGGATCTATAACTAAAGTTAACAATACAGCTCCTATTATTAATCCTAAAGTTATTTTGTATATTCCCTTTGATTTATAACTCATTATCCTAGAAATTGCTATTAATAAAAATCCTATTATTATAGATATTTTCTGTGGAATATGAACTATAGAAAAATATGAAAATTTATTTACAATATTAAACTTCCTAGCTAAATCTGGAGTTGCTTCTGATATTAGTAAAGTTACTCCTGATATTAAAACTAGTAACATAATACCTATATGTGCAATTTTTGATAATACTGTTGTTATTATATCTTTTACATCTTCATCTAAATTTACAAAGTATTCTTGTCCATATAATATTAGCCCTATAACTAATGGTATTATATAGTAAGACACACGATATAAAAATATTGCTAGTAAAACTTTCTCTGATGAGATATTTAAAGCTTGTAATCCTAATAAAAGAGTTATATCAAATGAACCTATTCCTCCTGGTGCCATACTTACAATAGCTGCCACTATAGCTACTACAAATATAGGTAAGAATTTAGAAATTGGAACTGGTTCTCCTAAAATTCTCATTATACTATAAATTAAGAATATAGTAGTAGCCCATTCTAAAGCTGATATAATCATTATTTTAACAGCATCTATAATGTCTACTTTTTCTTCTTGAGTAGATTTAATATATTTAAATCCTAAATATATTGATAAAATAGGAAAATAAGTACTTATTAGAACTGTCATTATACTTACAAACTCATTTACTCTTAAACTACTAAAATTTGTTATTACATAAACAAAACAAACCATAGAAAAACCTGTTAAGTTTAATGCTACTATTTTAGATATCTCTTTTACTAATAGCTTTGTATCTTTAACATGGTCTTTATAAAAATTAGTTTTTAGAGCTATAGCTGTACTACCTCCAAACCCCGCTATACTAGCTATAGAACTGGCTATCCATGAGTATTTATATAATTTTATATTACTTAATTTTATTCCAACCCTTTTTTTAAGTATAAAATCATAAAAACTTAAAGGTAGATAAGAAACCATACCTAAAATAGCTATAATTAGCATATTCCATATAGTTAATTTATCTGCATATCTTTTAAATACTTCCATATCAAAAGATGTAAATATGTTTTTAAATTCTTTCATTACTATAATGAAAATTGCTAAGGCAAAAATTATTTTTATCCATTTTAGCAATTTATGCTTATTCATCTAACAAATCCCTCCTCAATAATTTTTTCACCTAAAAACTCTTTTTTATACATTTTCATATATATTTTTACAAATTTTTACTTTCTCAATACCTTATATTATACCTTATTTTATATAATTCTATAAAATTTAATTTATAAAATCCACTTACATAATTGTAAGCTATAAATTATGTACATCATTTCTTATATTTTACAAATTTATATGTAAACTATTCATTAATTAAATAAAATAAAGCATAGAGAAAATTTAATACTCTATGCTTTATTTTAAATACATTTTATGTATAAAAGCATTTTATTATTTGTATTTTTGTAAAATATTAAAATCTAATTGGTATATCTAAATTTATTGTAAAAATATTTTCTAAAGAAAATCAATATATAAATCTAAATTTTTTCTAAAGAAATTATATGATATTTATTTCATTTTTTCAAGTTTACTATATTTAATAAAGTGATTACAAAAAAATATAGTATATAAGCATAACTTTTTAAACTTACATACTATATTAATTATAATCTATTCAACACCTTTATAGTAATGACCAGTTGTAGTTCCTATCTTATCTAAATTATTAAATAACTTTTTAGACTTACTTCCCATAATAAAATTATTTTCTATAGTTTCTATATATGCTTCTATTATTTTTTCTATTTGTTCATTATCTTCAAGTGTGAAATCTAATCTAAATATATTTATATATGAATTTTTTAGTTCATTTAAGTCTTCTAACATACATATAGGTTTTGAATTATATATACTTGTCCTACAGAATATATCTTGTGATAATCTATATATTTCATCTTTAGAATCTTTTAATGCATACATACTCTTATTACATATAGCACTTCTTTTATCTTTTTTACAATTTCTAACTAAAACTCCCATAGGACAGTATTCACTAATCATAAGAGGAGTGTATCCATAAACAATACTTTCTATATCGACATCTGTGTATCTTACCATATCTTTAATTTCTGTTAAATTTAACTCTTGAGAAATACACACAGTTCTTGCACCCTCAGATTTATAATGATTTATTGTTTCACTGTTAAATGAATTTAAATAAGTATCTATATATAACTCATTTTCTTTAAATAAACTAACGCAACCTAAATTTTCTGCTTGTACTGATAATTTACTATCACTTTTTAATTTATCTAAAATTTTGTAATCTTTATTTCTAAGTATTCTTGGTGGCGAATATATTATTTTTACTTTACTATTAGAAATTTCAATAGCTTCATCTAAAGTATTTATATCTTCATAATAAACTGCATCTATATCATATTTTAATACAGATTTTAATTGATCTATATTTTTAACTTTTACTCTAAGCTTTATATCTTTGTCTCTAATTACAGATTTAGGAGTATATATTAAAGTTTGATTTTTATAAACTCTTTTCTTTATAGATATTCTTTCATTACTTAATTTATCTATAGCATCTCTTCTTAATTGATTTAGTATACTTATAGGTAAACTTATATTTTCATCAATATCTACTTCTATATCATTTATAAAATACGGTGTGTTACCTAACTTACTTATTTGAGATATTACTTTTTCTTTACTTAAAGAAACTTTTATAGCTTTTTCTACAACTTTATCTGCATTAACTGATATAATATTACCATTTCCATCTTTTAAACTTAACAAAGGCATTTTACCAAGTTTTAGTTCTATTTTAGCATCTATAGGTATTTTTATATTTTCAATGTCTTCTTCGAAAGTTTTTTTAACACTATTTAAAAGATCACTATCTGATGTTTTGTATACTATTTGACCTCTTTTTGCATCTCCTATAAAATCTAATTCTATAAGTTCTCCTTTTTCTCCTCTGTCACTAATTTGGTTATTAGCCTTTATAATTCTTCCTATAGTACCTCCACCTAAGTTTATTCCATCACCTTTTTTAAGTGTATTTTCTAACATTATCTTAAGTCTTTTAGCTTTTCGATTATAATCTAATACTTTTCCAATATAAAGCCCTACATTATTAGGTCTATTTGAGTTCATTACATCTTCTCCAACTTCACCTAATAAATATCCTTTAGTAAACTTTCTATTAAATATAGTATATAAATTATTCATTGTATCATCAGATACACTTACTTTATTTTTATTTATATATTCATCTATCGTCTTTCTATAACTACTTATAACTGTAGCTACATATTCAGGTCTTTTCATTCTTCCCTCAATTTTAAGAGAATGTACGCCTGCATCAATTATTCTATCTATCTCTTCTATTGTATTTAAATCTCTAGGACTTAATAAATAATCACCCTCTGTATTTATAGTTTGTCCTGAGTTTATATCTATTAATTCATATTTTTGTCTACATGGTTGTGCACATCTACCTCTATTTCCTGATCTATTTCCAATCATACTACTCATTAAGCATTGCCCTGAATAACATACACATAGTGCTCCATGAACAAATATTTCAATATCAACATCAGAGTTTTTACATATATATTCTATTTCATCAATATTAAGTTCTCTTGCTAAAACTACTCTATCAAATCCAAGGTTTTGAAGATATAGAGTATCTTCAAGAGAATGTGCTACCATTTGAGTACTTGCATGCAATTCAAAATCTGGAAGCATAGATTTTATCAATTTTGCCATACCTATATCTTGAAGTATAACTGCATCAATATCTATATCATATAGATATTTTATATATTCTAAAAAATCTTCTATTTCATTTTGTTTTATAAGTGTATTTGCTGTTACAAATACTCTTACATTTCTTATATGAGCATATCTAACAGCTTCTTTTAACTCTTCTCTGTCAAAGTTATTAGCAGAGGCTCTAGCACTAAATTCTTTTCCACCTAGATAAACTGCATTCGCTCCATTTTGTACTGCAGCTTTTAATGCATCAAAACTACCTACAGGTGCCAGCAATTCTGTATTCATAACTACCTCCTTAAGTCATTAAAAACTAAAACCTTCAGGTTAGTTTTCCTGAAGGTTTTTTAAAGTATTCTATTATTTTAATAGTTTTCCTGAAGCTTTTATATAATTTAACTCTTGTTCTAACTCAATATTTTTTAATTGTAAGTCATATAATTTATTTTGAAAATCTGATGCAAGTTTCTCAGCTATTTCAGTTTTTTCATTTGCTTCAGCTAAACTATTTTTAAGTTCCTCTATTTCTTTTTTCAGAGGATTCATTTCTTCTAAGTCATTTGATTTATTTTCTAGTTCTGACCTTAAAGTATCTATCTCAGTTTGTTTTGCTCCAAGTTCTTCAACTTTTTTATTAAGTTCTAACTTTAATTTTTTCATCTCTAGTTGAACTTCTTGGTTAGGTTTTTCTGCTTTTTTAACTAACTCTTCATTTTCTTTAGATAACTTATCATTTTCTTCTGAGCATTCAAATAATAAGTCTGTAACAGTTAAAGCTGATAATATGGCTACTTGAGATGTACTAAGTAGTGAATTTGCTTCTGAAATCCTACTCATTTCTTCATCTACATAGTGAGCTATTTTTATCATATAATCTTTAGATTTCTCAGACACCATAGGATATTCAGATCCATGTATCTTTACTGTGACCTTATTCATCCTAACCCCCCCTACATTTGCTACGTAATTAGTTTGATCTTAAGTTCGCATTTAGTTTTTCACTTAGTTCACTTACTATTTTATCATGAACTTTAGCTACTTCTTCATCTGTTAAAGTTTTATCTTTACTTCTATATGTTATTGAGTATGCTATAGATTTATGTCCTTGTTCTATTTGAGCTCCTTTATAAACATCGAATAATTGGTAACTTTCTAATATATCTTCTCCATTTGCTTTTATTATATCTTCTATTTGTTTAACAAATACTTCATCTTTAACTAATAAAGCTATATCTCTAGTAGTTGATGGATATTTAGGTAATGGATTATAAACTTTCGTATTGTTTAAGTTCTCAAATACTAAGTCTACATTTATTTCAGCAATGTAAACTCTTTGATTTAAATCGTAATTTTCTAATACATCTGGATGTAATTCTCCAAAAGTACCTATACATATATTATTATACACTAATTTAGCACATCTTCCAGGGTGGAATGTTAAATTTTTAGTCTCAGGTTCAATTTCATAACCTTTAAATCCAACGTTATTTAATATAGTTTCAACAGTACCTTTTAATGCAAAGAAATCTACATCTTTTCCGTACATTCCTATAGACATTTTCTTTGTCTCTACAGGTAATCCTTCTTGTGGTTTAAATGTATTTCCACACTCAAAAGCATAAGCTTCTTCAACTTTATGAGATAAGTTTGTTGATATTACATCTATCATATTAGGTATTAAAGTAGTTCTCATAACAGAAGTTTCTTCACCTAATGGATTTATTATCTTAACAAACTCTCTTCTTTCATCGTCTTGAGCTAAGTTTATTTTATCTACTCCTCTAGGGCTTACAAATGAATATGTTAATATTTCATTTAAACCTACTGCTATAGAGTTGAATTTTATATCATCTATGAATTTTTGTTTTTCTGTTTTAACACCAGCTGTAGCATTTCCTTCTAATGTAGCTGATGGTATATTATCATATCCATATATTCTAGCTATTTCTTCTAATATATCTGCATCTTCAGTTATATCTAATCTAAAACTTGGAACTTCTAATTCTAACTTATCAGAAGATATTAAGTTACATTTAAATTCTAATCTTTCTAATATATTTATAAATTGATCCATAGGCACATTAACACCTAATAATTTATTTATTCTTTCTGGATTAGCTGTTATTTTTTGTACTTCTTCTTTTTTAGGATAATAATCTAACATACCGTTAAGAACTCTACCACAACCTAATTCTTCTATTAACTGACATGCTCTATTTACAGCAACTTCTGTTAAGTTTACATCTATTCCTTTTTCAAATCTAGATGATGCTTCTGTTCTTAAGCTTAATTTTTTAGATGTAGCTCTTATATTTTCTTTAGCAAAGCTTGCACCTTCTAAGAATATAGAAGTAGTTGTATCTTTTACCTCTGAATTTTCTCCACCCATTATACCAGCTAAATCTAAAGTTTTATCTTTGTTTCCTATAACAAGCATATCTGATGTTAATATTCTTTCAACACCATCTAAAGTTGTAAACTTTTCACCTTCTTGAGCTAATTTAACTGTCATTTTATTATATTTTATATCATCTAAATCAAAAGCATGTAGTGGTTGACCTAATTCTAACATAACATAGTTTGTTATATCCACTATATTGTTTATTGGTCTCATTCCTGCTTCTATAAGTCTTCTTTGCATCCAATATGGAGAAGGTCCTACTTTTACATCTTTTACAATCTTTCCACAATATCTTTTACATAAATCAGTTTGAACATCTATTTCAAACTGCATTTCTTCATCTGAACCATTTACTTTTATTTCTGGGAATTTTAATTCTTTACCTAAAGTAACAGCAGCTTCTCTAGCTATTCCTAATATAGATCTGCAATCTGGTCTATTTGAAGTTATTTCAAACTCTATTAAAGCATCATTTATACCTAAAACTTCTCTTACATCCATACCCAATTCGAATGAATCTTGATGATCTAGTATATATATTCCATCTTTTTTATGTTCTTCAACGTATTGAGAAGGTATAGTTAGTTCTTCAGCTCCACAAAACATCCCTTCTGATAAAACTCCTCTTAACTTACCTTTTTTTATTTTAAAATCACCAGGTAATACTGCTCCTATTCTAGCAACAGGAACAAAATCTCCTACTTTTATATTTGTTGCATTTGTTACTATTTGAAGTATTTGACCATCAGCAACTTCAACTTTAGTAACTTTTAATCTATCTGCATCTGGATGTTGTTCTATTTCAAGTATTTTACATACTTCAACTCCATTAGTTTCTTTTCCAAAGAATTCTACTTTCTCAACTTTTGACCCTGTCATAGTCATCATATCAGCAAATTCTTGAGTTTCTCTATCTATATCAACGTAGTCTCTAAGCCATTTTAAAGGTACTAACATATTAATTCCTCCTAATTAAAATTGATTTAAAAATCTCATATCATTTTCGAATAATAATCTTATATCATCTATTTCATACTTAAGCATTGTTATTCTATCAAGTCCCATACCAAAAGCAAATCCACTGTAAACTTCTGGATCTATTCCACAGTTTCTAAGTACATTTGGATGTACCATACCAGCACCTAATATTTCTATCCATCCTTCACCTTTACACATTGGACATCCTTCTCCGCCACACTTAAAGCAAGTAACATCTACTTCTGCACTTGGCTCTGTGAATGGGAAGTTATGTGGTCTAAATTTAGTTTTTGTATTTTCTCCAAATAGCTTTTTAACAAACATATCTAAAGTTCCTTTTAATTGAGCCATTGTAACATCTTTACCAACTACAAGACCTTCTATTTGATGGAACATCGGTGAATGTGTAGCATCTGGAGCATCAAATCTGAAACATCTACCTGGAGATATTATCTTTATTGGTAACTCTTCATTTTTCATAGTTCTAACTTGAACTGGAGAAGTTTGAGTTCTAAGTAATAATTCTTCATTTATATAGAAAGTATCACTCATATCTCTTGATGGATGGTCTTTTGGTGCATTTAATGCATCAAAGTTATTTGCAACTGTTTCAACTTCTGGACCTTCTGCTATAGAGAATCCCATACCTATAAATATATCACTTATTTCATCTGTTATTTTAGATATAGGATGTTTTTTACCTACTCTAAATTCTTTAGCTGGCATAGTTACATCTAAAACTTCTTCAGCTAATTTTCTTTGTTTTTCAATATTTTTTAATTCTTCTTTTTTAGAACTTATAGCATCATTTATTGCTTCTCTAACCTCATTAGCAACCTTTCCTATTACAGGTCTTTCCTCAGCTGATAATTTACCCATTTCTTTTAATATAGATGTTATTTCACCTTTTTTTCCTAAGTACTTAACTCTTAAAGACTCTACTTGTTCTATACTTTGCATGTCTTTTATTTCACTTAATGCTGTTTCTTGTAAATTAAGTAATTTTTCTTGCACTATAGTCACCCTTTCAATTTAATTTTTCATATAAAAAAAGCCCTTCATCCCTATCTAGGGACGAAAGACTATTATTTCGCGGTACCACCCTAGTAGTTTGCTTTACTTAAATAAACTATGCAAACCACTCGAAAAACTTAACGCGTTTTATAACGTCATAACCTACTTTATTTTCAGCTATGATACTCCAGAGGGAACTTCTTTTAATAGCTTAGAAAGTACTTTCAGCCTAGGCACTTATCTCTGTACTAAGTTTTATTAAAATACTTTTCTCTTTCATTGTATTTAAAATATATAACTTTTAATTGTAGATTATATCATATATGCCATATTTTTTCAATATAGCTCTATTATATCATATATTTTTTAATCTCATACATTAATATCGCTGAGCTTATAGCTGCATTTAAAGACTCAGCTTTTCCATATATAGGTATCTTAACTAAAGTGTCTGAGTTTTTTATAAGTTCATCATTAACTCCGTTAGCTTCATTTCCTATAACAAGTGCAGTTTTACAATTGTAATTTACCTTATCATAAAAATTATCTGTATTTAGATAACTAGATACTATATCAAAATTTCTAAGCTTTAATTCTTTCAATGCCTCATCTTGAGTCATATTTATTATCTTCATATCAAATATTGACCCCATTGTAGATCTTGTAACTTTACTATTATATATATCCACACATCCTTTTAAATTTATAATAGCATCTACTCCAGCTGCATCTGCTGTTCTTATTATAGTTCCCATATTACCAGGATCTTGTATTCTATCTAAAATTAATATAAACTTGCAACTCTCATCTAAAATATCTTGGATTTTATTCTCTTTAATTCCAACTACTCCTACTATACCTTGAGTATTTTCTGTATCTACAAAATCACTAAATATTTTATTTGTAGTTTTATATATTTTTATATTTTTAGATTGTAATATTTTTAAAAACTCTACATGTTCTTTTTTATCTTCAAAGTTTTCATTTATAAAAACATATTTTAAGTCAGCTTTACAATCTATAGCTTGAGTTAATATTCTAAAGCCTTCTATTAAAAATTTAGACTCTTTTACTCTATTTTTACTTTTTAAAAGAGATTTAGTTAACTTAACTTTTTCATTATCTTTACTTGTTATAGATGTTATCATATTTGTTTTCTCCTAAATGTAAAGTCTGTATCTGCTGTTATTGTACTTATTTTACTATTTTGTCCTATAACAACTAATATACTTCCTGATTTTAATTGTTCTTCTGGAGATGGAGTTACATTTATACTTTTACCACTTTTTATAGCTAAAACAGTTATTTCATATTTTGCTCTAAGATCTAGTTCTATTAGAGTTTTACCTTCCCATTCTTTAGGAGTTACAATTTCCACTATAGAGTAATCTGGGTCTAATTCTATATGATCTAGTATATTATTTGATACTAAATTATGTGCAACTCTAACTCCCATATCTCTCTCTGGAAATACGACTCTATCTGCACCTATTTTATATAAAACTTTTGCTTGTAATTCATCTTTAGCTTTACATACAATTTGCTCTACACCCATTTCTTTAGCTATTAAAGTAGCCATTATAGATGCTCTTATATCAGAACCTATCGCTATTATTGCTACATCAAAATTTCCCATTCCTAATGCTCTTAAAGCTTGCTCATCTGTAACATCAACTATTGCTGCATGTGTCACTTTTTCAGCTAGAGCTTGAACTGCGTCATCATTTTTGTCTATAGCCATTACTTGATGTCCTAATAAATGCATTGTTGTTGCTACCGATGATCCGAATCTTCCACACCCTATTACTATATATTGTTTCATATCTGATCTCTCCTAATCTTTTATCCTACTATAATTTTACCCTCAGGGTATCTTATAACTTGTTTTTTTGTATTATGGTTAGATATTATTGCTATAAATATAGTTAAAAATCCAACTCTTCCCATAAACATATACATCATAATTATGATCTTACCAAATATATTTAAGTTAGGACTTCCACCTATACTTGATCCTACTGTCGCAAATGCTGAAACTACTTCAAATGCAGATTCTATTAAATCAAATGAATCTTGAGTTAAATTTATTAAAATGATACCTGCAATAACTACTGATATACCTATAAAAAATATACCTATAGATTTTCTTACAGTAGATACGCCTACTCTTCTTTCAAAAACTTCTATATCTTCTTTTTCAAATATAAAACTTCTTACTGAAAGTATTATAGTAGCAAGTGTAGTTGTTTTTGTTCCACCTCCTGTTGAACATGGAGATGCTCCAATAAACATCAATATAATCATTATAAATAAACTACCTTGATGCATTGCTGATAAATCTACTGTATTAAATCCAGCTGTTCTTGGCGTAACAGATTGGAAAAATGCTCCTAATAGTTTTCCTACTACTGAAAGGTTTCCTAATGTTTTTTTATTAGAATACTCTATAAGTAATATAAGTATCGTACCTATTAATAGTAATACAGATGTAGTTATTAATACAATTTTTGAATGTATATTTAATTTAGAAATTTTTTTATTTTTTACTACATCTAAAATTACAGGGAATCCTATCCCTCCAAGTATTATAAGCATTGATACTGTAAGACTTATTGTCACATTGTTTACATATCTAGTTAAAGATGTAAATGGACCACTTACAGTTCCCATAAGATCAAAACCTGCATTACAAAATGCAGATATAGAGTGGAAAATACTATACCATGTTCCTTTGATTAGTCCAAACTCTGGTATAAAAACAGTAGATAGCGCTAATGCCCCTATTCCTTCTATAATAAAGGTCATTAATAAAACATATCTAGTTAATTTAACTAGTCCGGATAAATCTATCTGATTTAAAGCTTCTTGTATAAGAAGTCTTTCTTTAAGATTTATTCTTTTTTTAGTTATTAATGCAAATAATGTGGTTATAGTCATAAATCCTAAACCACCAACTTGAATTAAAATAATTATTATAATCTGTCCAAATAAATTCCAATACGTAGCTGTATCTACTACTACAAGTCCCGTTACACAAACAGCCGATGTAGATGTAAATAAAGCATCTACAAAAGGGATACTCTCTCCTGTTTTGGTCGCAATAGGTAAGGATAATAAAATTGCTCCTATTAATATTACAGTGGCAAATCCAATAACCATTATTTGAGATGGATTCAATTTATTTATCGACTTTTTTATATTTGAAATAATATCTTTCATATACTCTATTTTCTCCTCTCCATCTTAATATTAAATTACGTATTGCATTCACTTATTTTATTATACTTATATTTATAATAAAATACATTATATACCTAGTCCTTAAATATATCTACATAAAAATTGAAATTTAGAATTTTTTAAATATTATCTTATTATGCACAAAAAAACTCTGAGTTAATACTCAGAGTTTTTTATATGATTAAGCTAATTTTGAATTAGCAACTTCAACTAACTTAGCGAATCCTTGAGGATCGTTTATAGCCATTTCAGATAACATTTTTCTGTTAACTTCAACACCTGCTAATTTTAATCCGTTCATGAATCTTGAGTAAGACATTCCGTTAGCTCTAGCAGCTGCGTTTATTCTTTGTATCCAAAGCTTTCTGAAATCTCTTTTCTTTAATTTTCTACCAACATAAGCATGCTTTAATGCTTTCATAACGAATTCGTTAGCTGGTCTGTATAATTTACTTCTTGATCCTCTAAAACCTTTTGCAAGTTTTAATATTTTCTTATGCTTCTTACGAGCGTTCATAGCTTTTTTAACTCTTGCCATCGTCGTAACCTCCTTCGTTTCTCTCTTTTAATAAATTTTATCTATATTTTTTCGTTCTTATAGGTATGGTAATAATTGTGCTATTCTTCTAGCATCTCCTTCACTAACTGTTCCAGACTTTCTTAATTGCATCTTAGTCTTAGCATCCTTCTTAGTTAGTATATGTCTTCTGAAAGCTTTAGCTCTCTTTAATTTTCCACTTGCAGTTTTTTTGAATCTCTTAGCTGCACCTCTGTGAGTTTTCATTTTAGTCATATTAATATCCTCCTCTCAAATATATATCTATTTTTTTGGATCTATCATTACAACCATATTATTACCCTCAAATGCTGGGGCTTTAGTTGGTTCTCCAAACTCTTTTACTAGTTCTATAAATTTAAGCATTACTTGTTTTCCTAAGTCTTTATGTCCTAATTCTCTACCTCTAAATCTAAGCTCGACTTTAACTTTGTCTCCTTTTTTAAGGAATTTCATAGCTTGATTAGCTTTTGTGTTTAAGTCGTTTGTTTCTATACCTGGTCTTAATCTAACTTCTTTAACAGTTACGACCTTTTGCTTTTTCTTAGATTCTTTTTCTTTTCTAGCTTGTTCATACTTATATTTACCGTAATCCATTATCTTACATACAGGTGGATTAGCGTTAGGTGATATTTTAACTAAATCTAAATTCTTGTTATTTGCAATTATTTGAGCATCTCTAGAAGACATTATTCCAAGTTGCTCACCTGTTTCTGAGAGAACTCTTATTTCTTTATCTCTTATTTCATCATTGATTGCTAATTCCTTACTAATAGTAGGACACCTCCAATTTTATATTAAAAAAGGCGAATGATATTATCATCCGCCATATAAGTTATCTCAATTAATAAACCTAATCTAAAATCGTAACTTATATTTACCTTACTAACTTATTTTGTCGTAAGGTGAGAAGCGGGCTTCTTCTTGTTTTTCATTACTTAACTAATATATCATTGTTTAAAATTTATGTCAATTACTTTTTTTGATTTTTTGTTAATTAATTCTTCCCTTTATGGTTATACTTTTAATAAAATTACTATTTAAATTTCTAAATATAAAATTTTAATAATATTAATTCAAAAAACGGCAAATATATGTAGTAACAACAATTTTTTATAACTGAGGTGTTTGACTATGAAAATGTTAGATAATTTTTTTAAAAAAATTAATAAACCAGCTCCTGCGTTTAATCAGACGAAACTTGAAAAAGAAACTCCTAATGACAACTCTGATTCATCTAAACCAAAAACTACATTTAATGATGTAGCTGGACTAGAAGAAGTCAAGGAAGAACTTTTTGAGATAGTAGATTTTATGAAAAGTCCTGATAAGTATAAAAAAATGGGAGCTAAAATTCCTAAAGGTGTATTATTTTATGGACCTCCAGGAACAGGTAAAACATTACTAGCTTCAGCTATGGCTGGAGAAACAAATGCATCATTTTTTAATGTAACCGGCTCTGAGTTTGTAGAAAAATATGTTGGTGTTGGTGCAAAAAGAGTTAGAACATTATTTGAAAAAGCTAGAAAAGATGCACCTAGTATAATATTTATAGATGAAATTGATGCCATAGGTGCAAAAAGACATTTAGAAAGCAATAATGAAAAAGACCAAACTTTAAATCAATTATTAGTTGAAATGGATGGATTTAATAAAGATTCTAACATACTTATAGTTGGCTCAACAAATAGACTAGATTTATTGGACGATGCATTACTTAGACCTGGTAGATTTGATAGACACGTTCATATAGGAGACCCTAACTATAATACTAGATTAGAAATTCTAAAAGTTCATACTAAAAATAAGCCTATTGATAACTCTGTAGACTTAGATATATTAGCAAGAAAAACTCATGGATTTAACGGGGCACATTTAGCAAATATAGCAAATGAAGCTGCAATTTTTGCAGTTAGAGACAACAGCAAAACTATAAATAGTATTCATTTTGATAAAGCAATAGAAAGAGTTATAGCTGGACTTGAATCTAAAAATGCTAAACTTATAGAAAAAGAAAAACGTATAGTTTCTTATCACGAAGCAGGACACGCACTTGTTAGTAATGCTCTTGGAATAAATCCAATACAAAAGATTTCTATAATACCTAGAGGTCAAGCTCTTGGATATGTTCTTCAACTACCAGATGAAGATAGATACATTTATACTAAAGATGAACTTTTAGGAAAAATAAAAATCTTACTTGCTGGCAAAGCTGCAGAAGAAATTATATTTGGACATAAATCTACTGGTGCCAAAGATGACCTAAAAAAAGTAACAGATATTGCAACTCAAATGGTATGTGAATATGGTATGAGTAGCCTTGGCGCAATGACCATAGACTCTCATCAAAAGAATTTCTTATCAAAGAAAATCCAAGAAGAAACGACTAATATAATAGATAGTTGTTATGAAGAAACATTAAATCTTTTAAACTCTAATTTAAACGATCTTCACCTAGTTTCACAACATCTATTTGATAAAGAAACTATGACTCATGAGGAACTTAAAGATATAATAAGAAAAGAATGTGTATAAAAAAAGTTAGCCCTAAGGCTAACTTTTTTTACTAACTATGCTTGAATTACATTAGTTCTTCCTTCTACTTCTTTTAATACATTAGCTATAAATTCTTCAACATCCATAGCTCCCATTTCTCCGTTATCTCTAGATCTTACAGATACTTTCTTCTCATTAAGCTCTTTTTCACCAACTATTAGCATATAAGGAACTTTTTGAAGTTGAGCTTCTCTTATCTTATATCCTATTTTCTCAGCTCTATCATCAAACTCTACTCTTATACCTTTATCAAATAATGCATTTTTAACTTCTTCAGCATAATCTTTGAATCTATCAGATACAAGTAATATCTTAGCTTGAACTGGAGCTATCCAAGTTGGGAATTTACCAGCATAGTGCTCTATTAATATACCTATAAATCTTTCTATACTTCCTAATGCAACTCTGTGTATCATAACAGGTCTATGTTTCTCTCCATCTTCACCTATATAACTGATATCAAATCTTTGAGGTAATTGCATGTCTAATTGTATAGTTCCGCACTGCCAAGTTCTTCCTAAGCAATCTTTTAAGTGGAAGTCTATCTTAGGTCCATAGAATGCTCCATCTCCTTCATTTATTACATAAGGTAGATTTAACTCTTCTAAAGCTTCTCTTAATCCATTTTCAGCAGCTTCCCACTCTTCATCAGTTCCCATTGAATCATCTGGTCTAGTTGATAATTCTAAATGATACTCAAATCCAAATGCAGAATACACTTTATCTATTAATGAAACAACACCTTTTATTTCATCTTTTATTTGATTTGGTAACATGAATATATGTGCATCATCTTGAGTAAATGCTCTAACTCTCTTAAGTCCATTTAAAGCTCCTGATAATTCATGTCTATGAACTCTACCTAATTCAGCAACTCTCATAGGGAAATCCTTATAAGAATGTTGCTTGAAGTTGTAGTATAGCATACCACCTGGACAGTTCATTGGCTTTATAGCAAATTGTTGCTCATCTATATCTACAGTATACATATTTTCTTTGTAGTGATACCAGTGTCCTGAAGTCTCCCATAATTTTTGATTTAATATTATTGGAGTTTCTATTTCTACATATCCGTCTTTTCTGTGTAACTCTCTCCAGAATTTTAATAATTCATTTTTAAGTTCCATACCCTTTGGTAAGAATAATGGGAATCCTGGTCCTTCTTCTGGTATAAAGAATAATTCTAATTCTCTACCTAATTTTCTATGATCTCTCTTCTTAGCTTCTTCTAATAAGTGTAAGTAAGATTCTAAATCTTTATTTTTTTCAAAAGATGTTCCATATATTCTTTGTAACATCTTGTTCTTTTCGTCTCCACGCCAATAAGCTCCAGTTACATTTTGTAATTTGATAGCTTTAACTTTTTTAGTAGTTGGTAAGTGTGGTCCTCTACATAAATCTGTAAAATCACCTTGTTTGTAGAATGATATAACTTCACCTTCTGGTAATTCAGATATAAGTTCTACTTTATAGTTTTCCCCTTGTTCTTCCATTAATTTTATTGCTTCTTCTCTACTTAATTCAAATCTCTCTATAGCTAAATCTTCTTTAGCTATTTTTTTCATCTCAGCTTCTATTTTTTCTAAATCTTCAGGAGTTAATCTATACTCTAAATCTATATCATAATAGAATCCATTTTCTATACTTGGCCCTATAGCTAATTTAGCTTCTGGGTATAATCTCTTTATAGCTTGAGCTAACATGTGAGCTGATGTATGTCTAAATACATCCTTACCTTCTGCATCATCAAACTTAAATAAATTTAACTCACAATCTTCATTAACTTCAAAGTTTAACCCCACAACTTCTCCATTAACAGATGCAGCTACTATACTTCTAGCTAAACCTTCGCTTATAGACTTCGCTATATCCATAACAGTTGTACCTTTAGCGTACTCCTTTACAGATCCGTCTTTTAAAGTAACTTTTATCATGTCTTTACCTCCTTAAAATTTTTGTATAAAATAAAAAAACTCGGCCCATGAAAATCATGGGACGAGTATAATTCGCGGTTCCACCCAAGTTGGTATGTGATGTACATTACCCTCTTGTTGACTATAAGGTAGTCATCCGAGCACTTTCACTTGCAAGCTACTAAACTCAGCTCCAAGGTAGTTTTCAAATAGTCATATTTAGATATACTCACAGCCTCTGATATATCCTCTCTGTAAATTGTTTCTATTTTACTCTTCCTTTTCATCGCTATATTATTTATAATTATTTACATTATAACAAATTCAATTCATTATGGCAACTAAAATTATTATATAAATATAGTTATTATTCCTTGAACTATACCTATTAAAAATCCTAGTATTAAACCTAATAATTCTATATGTTTTAATTCTTTATCTGCAACACTTAAAATTATATTTTCTAATTCAATTAAATCTAAGTCATTTACTTTATTTTCAACAATTTCTTTTATATTCACTCTTTGATGAGCCTTTTGTATTATCTCTTCACTTAACTCATCTATAGAATCATTTACTTCTTTCTCTATAATTTCATCTATATATCCTTTTATAATTGATTTTATATAACTAGGTATTAAAGCTGCTTTTTCATCAATTATAGTTCTAACTTTAACTTTTATATAATCTACAGCTTTTTCTTTATCTTCATCAGTTACTAAGTCCTTAAGTATATCATCTAGTGATATGAATTCATCTTGAATTATCTCACCTATTTTTACTGCTATTTCTTTTTTCCTCTTTGGTATTAATCCTATTATTTCTAAATTTAATATTGGAATTTTTATAGGAACTATAGGTCTAAACATAAGCTTTATAGCTAATTTATTTGTTATATATCCAATTATACCTCCTATAATTCCCATAATAAGAATTATATATATATTGTTCATTTTAAATATCTCCTTAACTATTTTATTTAATAAGAAACAATATATATTTTATACTTTAATAAATTTTTTTCAATATATATTTTAAATATTTAAGACTTATTTGTCTCTTCTACCTTTTCTTCAAATATTGCCTTTATCATATCAACTATTTCTCTAGATGAGTTTGTTTTTAGTGAATCATATATAATTATATGATTTGGACATAAAGATAATAAAGTACTTATTAAAAAATCTTCATAATTTAAATTTTCTTTTATGAACATATTCATAAGTTCTTCATCATTTTCATTTTCTATTATGTTATCATTTTCATCATATAGTATAAATGAATTATCTTTTCTTATATAAACTTTAAGTGTATCTATTTTAGTATCTTGAACTTTTGTAAAATATTTCAAAATACTTATAAACTCATCATAATCCTTTTTCATAAGATATTCTTCTAATGCAATATCACCTATATTAGATACATATTCTATTAATTCTCTCATTCTGAATCTAACAAATCCATCAATATCTATGTGATTATTGTTTGATATATAACTATTTAATTTATGAAATATAGCTTCTCTAATTAATACATCTTTTTTATCAAAGATTTCTAAAGACTTATCATATATGCTAAATTCTTGTTCTTTATATATTTCACTGTATGTCTTATGTATGTACTCTTTTAATATAGTTTCTTTCATTACTTTCATTAAAAAACTTGTTATCTCTTTTACTACATCTAATTTTAGACTCTCATTCTCATCATCCATGCTTATTTTAATTTCTATAAAATCTTTATTATATTTAATTTTATTTTTAAATATACTAGATTTTACAAATTCATTTGCAACTAATTCATATTTAGGTAATAAACTCAAATAAATCTCTTTGTTATTCAAAGTCATCACTCCTTTCTGATCATAAGAGGAATTATAGAACCTAAATCCAATAATCTTTCTTTACTTAAATTTACTATTTCCTTATTCTTTAATTTTAAAAATTTCCTAATATTTTCATAATCAGGATGTTTTGTTATATCTCCAAAAAATGCAAGTTTATCTTTACTTATAAGTCCTGTACAACCGCCTATAAATCCATGATTCAATTCAAATAAGTCTATATTTTTAGGTTGTATTAAAAGACAATCTATTCCATATTTTAAAACAGTTTTATATATACCCACATCAGAAGTTATTATTGAATTTTCATCAACTATGCATATAGAACATTTTGAATATCCTTGTTTTATATTTATCTTTGTTAATTTCTTTTTATTTATATAATCTAAAATCTTTTTATCTGTATATTCAAAATTATGTATTGCATAATTTCCAAATATAGCTACGTTATATTGTATATTATGCGGATAATCTCTTTTTATATAACTGTCCCCTTTTAAAATATTAAACCCAAGTTTTTTTAAAATATCAAAGTAATATTCATAAACATTTGGTGCTATAACTATATTTCCTTCTCCTAAATTACATATACTTATGTCTGGATGATATTTTATAGCATCATAACATTCTCTACATTCTGTTGTTTTTATTATTTGTATATTTCTTCTTTTTAATTCTAGTTCCATATCGCAAGTAATTCGTTTATCTACCAATGCTAGACATAAATCCTCATTAATTACAAAAGACTCTCTACTATATTTCGTACTCATATTTACCTTCCTTTTTATTTATCTTATATAGTATTTTATTATATATACTTTGTTATACTATAACTTTTTTAGAATAAAAAAAATGGTAGCTAGTGCTACCATTTTTATCTTTCACCTTTTCTATATGGATTTCCAAGTGCCGCTGGTGCTTTAGAAGTTTTTATAAATAAAACTAATACTATTAATGTTATTATATATGGTATCATTGATAGTAAGTTTTCATTTATTCTAAATGGTAATTCTGGATTTCCAAAGAATACAGATAATGCTGTAGAAAATCCAAATAACAAGCACGCTCCCATAGCTCCTTGTGGTTTCCATTTACCAAATATAACAGCTGCCATAGCTATATATCCTTGTCCTGAAATTAATGTAGGTCTAAACGAAGAAACTATAGCCAAACTCATAGATGCTCCCCCGAATCCTGCAAGTACCCCTGAAGCTATTACTGCAATATATCTAATACGAGCTACATTAACTCCAAGCGTATCTGCTGCACCTGGATGCTCTCCAACTGCTCTTATTCTAAGACCTAACTTAGTTTTATATAAAACATACCATACTATAGCAACGAATATAAATGCTAAAAATACTGTTGCATATGTATTAAATATAGTATTTAATATACTTCCATCTGCAAATAAACCATCTAAAGGTCTTGGCATTTTATCTTCCATGCTTATTGTAGGAGTCATAGTAGCTCCATCAAATAACATTTTAGATGTGAATAATGCTACACCTGGAGCAAGCAAGTTTATTGCAACTCCTGATATAGTATGGTCTGCATTAAAACTTATAGTTGCAATAGCATGTATTAATGCAAATAATCCACCTGCTAAACCACCTATTAAAAATGCTATCCACGGATTTCCTACTAAAACACCTGCAGCTGCTCCTGCAAATGCTCCTATAGTCATCATACCTTCTAACCCTATATTAACTATACCTGAGTTTTCTGACAATACTCCACCTAATGCTGTAAATATAAGGGGTGTAGAGTACATTAAAGTTGTACTTAAAATTAAAGCTAAATCTTCCATTATTCAATTCCCCCTTGCTTTTTCTTATTCTTATATTTCATAAATAACATTCTTATAACACTACTTAAAGCTATAAAATAAACTATAGAACCTATAACTATATTTATTACTTCAGAAGGAGCTTGTATAGTTTGCATCTTTGTCCCACCATACTTAAGTGCTCCAAATAATATACCTGAGAATATAACCCCAATTGGATTACTATTTGCTATAAGAGCAACTGCTATACCATCAAATCCGTTACCTTCTGGTGCTGCAAGTACTGTTATATTATGAGTTACACCTAGAACTTGTACTGCACCCGCTAAAGCTGCAAGACCTCCTGCTATAGCCATAGATTTAAATATAGATGATTTTATATTTATTCCTCCATATTCTGCTCCAAATTTATTGTATCCAACCCCTCTTAACTCATATCCTAAAGTTGTTTTAAATAATACAAATGCTATTATAAATACTAATATTATTGCGATTATTATACCCCAGTTAGCCTTAGTTGACGGACCAATAAGTCCCGTTAACCAATCTATGCTTATACTAGCACTTTCATTTATTAAATGAGATGCTTCACTATTACCTTCTCTTAACCAAGGTTTCATTATCATATAATTATTTAAATAAAATGCAATCCAGTTTAACATTATAGTCGATATAACTTCATTAACTCCAAACTTTGATTTTAAAAATCCTGCAAATCCACCCCAACATGCTCCTGCCAAAGCTGCTGCTATTAAAGTAAGTGGTATATGGATTATTGCTGGTAAGTGAAGTCCATATCCTACTAAAGTTGCGGTTAATGCACCTACAATAAATTGACCTTCTGCTCCTATATTAAATAAACCTGTTTTAAATGCAAAGGCTACTGATAGACCTGTTAATATAAGCGGAGTTGCTTTTATAAAAGTCCATACTATATATTTTGGTTTACCAATTATACCATCAATCATTACAGAGTAAGCTTCTATAGGATTAAATCCTGCTATTGCTAAAGCTATAGCTCCTACTATTAATCCAAGAAATATAGATATCAAAGAAAATACTATAGTATTATTAGCTAAAGATATCTTCCTTTTAGTTTTAGTATTATTACACATTCTCTGCACCTCCCGCCATCATAAATCCTAAAGTATTTTCATCAGCATCTTTTGCATCTACAATTCCAACTATTTTTCCTTCATATATTACTGCTATTCTATCTGATACATTCATAACTTCATCAAGTTCTAAAGAAACTAATAAAACTGCATTACCTTCATCTCTTTGATCTACTAATGCCTTGTGAACAAATTCTATAGCTCCAACATCTAATCCTCTTGTTGGTTGAGTTGCTATTAATAATTGTGCTTTTCCTGTATTTTTTCTATCTACCCTTATATTGTCAACTTCTCTACCTATTATTATTTTTTGTTGGTTACCACCAGATAATGCTCTAGCTTTCAAAGTATAATCTGTTGGTCTTACATCAAATTCTTCTATTATATCTTTTGCATGCTTTTCTATTTCTTGGTTATTTAATACACCTTTATTAGAAAATCTTTTTTCTTTATATCTTTGAAGTACTGCATTTTCAGCAACTGTAAAATCAAGTATAAGACCCCTTTTATGTCTATCTTCAGGTATATTTTTTATTCCTTTTTTAAATATATCAATTGGTTTATTGTTAAATACTTCTTCCCCATTTATTTTAATGCTACCTGAGTCAGCTTTTCTTAATCCAGTTAATATTTCTACCAATTCTGATTGACCATTCCCATCAACCCCAGCTACTCCTAGTATTTCTCCAGCTCTTACTTCTAGTGATAAATCATCTAGTACTTGTACTTTTCTACTATCTTTAGCTTTTAAATTTTCAATTTTAAGTACTACATCCCCAACATTAGCCTCTTGCTTATCAACTTTAAAGCTAACTTCTCTACCTACCATCATTGCAGCTAGTTCATCTTCTGAAGTTTCTTCAACTTTTACTGTCCCTATATATTTACCTCTTCTTATAATCGTACAATAATCTGCCGCTGCTTTTATTTCTTTTAATTTATGAGTTATTATTATAACTGACTTACCTTCTTTAGTTAAATTCCTTATTATTTGCATAAGTTCATTTATTTCTTGAGGCGTAAGTACTGCAGTAGGTTCATCTAATATTAATATATCTGCCCCTCTATACAATGCTTTTAATATTTCTACTCTTTGTTGCATACCTACAGTTATATCTTCTACCTTTGCATTTGGATCAACATGTAATCCATACTTTTTAGATATGTCGATTACATCTTGTATAGCCTTTTTCATATCTATTACTCCAGTTCCCTTTGTAGGCTCTGTTCCTAGTATTATGTTTTGAGCAACTGTAAAAGGTTGTACTAACATGAAATGTTGATGAACCATACCAATTCCATGAGATATTGCAACATTTGGATTTGCCATTTCTACCTTCTCACCATTTATATATATATCCCCTGAAGTTTGATGATACAAACCATATAATATATTCATCAATGTTGACTTCCCTGCCCCATTTTCTCCTAAAAGAGCATGTACTTCTCCCTTATGCACAGTCAAATTTATATTATCATTAGCTATAAAGTTCCCAAACTTTTTAGTTATATTTTTCATCTCTACAACTTTTCGACTGTAATCTACATTACTATTAACCATAGTTAACTATATCCCTCCTCTTTAAATAATCGCCAATTTTATTATACTAAAAAACAACATTAATAACAATTTAATTTTGATAATTAGTGTGTAATATTTTAATTATATCACATACTTTTTGTTGTTTTTTGTTATATTTTGCAATTTAAAAATATAATTTTTATATATTTATTACACATTATGACATTTTTTTCTATGTTTAAGACTTAATAATGATATATTTTATAATTATAAACGATACTTAAATTTCATTTTATTTTTCATTTTATTTTTAATATTTGTAAATATTTTAGGGATAAAAAAAAGACTAGCTTATGCTAGTCTTTTTTCCCTATTATTTTTGTGTTTTTTCTAACTCAGCTTTTGTAGCTGGAACTTTTATTTCTCCACTCTTTATTTTATCACCTTGTTGATTAACAAATTCTAATATATCTGGAGCAACGTCTTCTTTTGTAGTTTCTGCTACCCCAACACCATTTTCATTTAATCCATAAGTAACTACTGATCCACCTTCAAATTTTCCATCAACTAAATTTTTAACAGTGTTGTAAACCCCAACATCAACTCTCTTTACAGCAGAAGTTATTACAGTTTCTGGTGCAATACTATTTTGATCTCTATCAACACCTATAGCTTTTTTACCAGCTTCTTTAGCAGCTTCTATAACACCATTTCCAGTATCTCCTGCAGCATGGAATACTATATCTACACCATTAGATATCATTTGATTTGTTATAGATTTTCCTTTTGCTGGATCTGCGAAGTTGTTTGCATATTGAGCAACTACAACTGCATCTGGCTTAACAGCTTTAACTCCTGCCTCATATCCAACCTCAAAAGATTCTATTAATGGACTTTCCATTCCCCCAACAAATCCTACTTTATTACTTTCTGTTAATTTACCTGCAACTAATCCTACTAAGTATGAAGCTTCTTGAGCATTAAACATTATACTCTCTACATTTTTAGGAGGTTTTCCTCCAAAATCTGCATCTATTAAAGCAAATTTCTCTTCTGGATAAGCTTTAGCTGCATCTCCTATTGCTTTTTCTAATTTAAATCCAACCCCTATTACTAAATCAGCACCATTATCTATTGCTGTTTCAACATTAGTAGCATAATCTGATTCTTGTTTAGATTCTATGTAATTAGCCTCTATTCCTAAATCTTTCTTAGCTTTTTCTAATCCTTCCCATGCACTTTGGTTAAAAGATTGGTCATTAACTCCCCCAACATCAGTTATCATAGTTACCTTTATCTTTTTATTCCCATTTTCTTTGTCTCCTGATGAACCTTTAGAAGCTCCACAACCAACTAACATAGACCCCGATAACACTGTAACAAGACCTAAAGTTAACAACTTTTTAAACTTCATATATTACCTCCTGTATATAACGATTATGATTTCTTACCTAAATTTTACACTATATAAAAAATTTTTTCTACATTTATTTCAAATTTTATTCAATTTTTCACTATATATTACATACAATTTAAAAAAATAAGAAGATAAGAAACCTTTTTCTTAATCATAATTAGATTTCTTACCTTCTTTATTGTACACAATATATTTATTTATTACACACTTTATCTTAAATCAGGATACCCTATTTGTCTTAATGCTTCAAATAATACTATAGCTACACTATTTGATAAATTAAGCGATCTTGCTTTTTCTATATTTACCATAGGTATTCTTATTGCAGTTTCTAAGTTTTCCATTATTAAACTTTCCGGTAGTCCTTTTGTTTCCTTTCCAAATACTAAAAATGAATTATCTTCATATTTTACATCAGAGTGTGTTTGTTTAGCTTTTGTTGTTGAATAAAAAAACTTAGCATCTGGATTTTGTTCTCTTACTTCATCAAAGCTATCATAATATTTTATTTCTACTAAATCCCAGTAATCTAAACCAGCTCTTTTTAAATATTTATCATCCATACAAAACCCTAATGGTCTTACTAAATGAAGTGTTGTTCCTGTAGCTGCACAACTTCTTATTATATTCCCTGTATTTTGTGGTATTTCAGGTTCTACTAATACTATATTTAAAGACATAAAAAATCCTCCTTAATGCTTTATAAAAATAATTATATCAAAAAGTTTGTATTTCTAAAAACTTCTTTACATTAAAATAATATAAATCTCCATCAAATTATGGAGATTTATATTATTTTAACATCTGTTTTATTTAAATCATTATGTTTTTTCTTTGTCCCCTTTACAATAACTTTATTTTTAGGTGGATAATAACATTCATTTATAAGTTCTTCTTTATTTACACTTCCATCTTCATTTTTATAAATTCTATATGTGTTAACTTTATATCCTCTTCTACCTTTTTCCCCAACCTTAGTCTTCCCTTCATATAATTTATCACTTCTCTTAACTATTATTTCTTGAGGTATTGTTTCAACTATATTTGTTTTTATATCTATATATTTTTTATCTTCATGATTGCCATAAATCGTAGATATTATCTTATTATTTTCAACTTTGCTTTGTATTAGTATAGGAGAATCAAATTTATTTTCAAATATCAAATCTATATTTCCATATGATACCGTTGCATCTCTTCCTTTTTGTATATAACTACTTGGAATACTATGATTTTTAGCTTGTATTATTTCTAATCCTGAATAAAGTGCAGCATTATATATAGTACTGGAAACTTGGCATATACCTCCACCCATTCCTAGTTCTAATTTTCCATTTAATATAATTGGAGCTTCTTTGAAGCCTTGTTCTATATCTCTTTTTCCTGTGGTTTCATTAAAAGAAAACTTTTCATTAGAATCTATTAATGTATTGTTAATTTTATTTGTAGCAATTGTAATATTATTAACTCTGTTTTTATTTTTAGAATTAAATTCCGTTTCATACGTTCCTAAAATAGTATTTATCTTAGATAATTTCTCAAATGTATATTTAGGAGTAATTATAGACGTAGGTATATAACATTTAGAGTAATCTTTATTTATTATTTTCTTATCAAGCAAAGTAAATAATTCTTTTTTATTTACTTCAACACCATTCTTTTCATAGCTGACTTTAAATTTATTTTCATTTAATTTAATCTCAGAATCTATGGGGCTTACATATATATCTTTAGCTAAATTAGATATATATGTTTCTAGCTTATTTTTTTCATAACCTACATCTAGTTTAAAGTTTACTTTTTCGCCTAAATATAAATTCATCTTTGTTTTAATATCAGATAAAATATCTTTATTTCTACCTACTTCATGAGCTTTTTTTATAACTTCTTCAACTTTGTAGTAAAATCCTATATCTTCTAATTTAAGATTATAATTTTTATCCTTATAAAATAAATTAATATTATTACTTTTACACACCAATCTATTTATTTTATCTACAGCTTCACTTTTTGTTAATCCCGAGACATCAATATTTTCAATATATACATTTTTACATATCTTACTTTCCTTATTAATTGCATAAGATTTTCCAATTAATCCAAAATAACATAGTATGGATATTATTAATAGAAAATAAATTTTATGTCTCTTCAATATCAGTCATTCCCTTCTTGATAATAGTCACAATATTCAACTATTGGACATACATTGCATTCTGGTTTTCTTGCTTTACATATTCTTCTTCCATGAAATATTATTAGATGATGAGCTTTAGACCATCTTTTTTTAGGTAATACTTTCATAAGTTCAAACTCTGTTTTTTCTGGAGTATCAGTTTTTACTAATCCTATTCTATTTGATACTCTAAATACATGAGTATCTACTGCAATTGCATCAACTCCAAAAGCATTACTTAATACTACATTAGCAGTTTTTCTTCCTACTCCAGGTAATTTTATTAACTCTTCCATATTATCTGGAACTTCTCCACCATAATTAGAACAAAGTATTACTGATGTTTCTTTTATTTTTTGAGCTTTACTTTTAAACAATCCACAACTTTTAATTTCTTCACTAATTTCAGCTGTACTTAATTTAGCAAAATCTTCTGGTTTATTATATTTTTTAAATAATTCTTCTGTAACTTTATTTACCCTTACATCAGTACATTGTGCAGATAATATAGTAGCAATAAGCAACTCAAATGCATTTGTGTAATTTAACTCACATTCAGCATCCGGATATGTTTGTTCTAATATATCTAATATCTTTTTTATATTCTCTCTGTTTTTCTTTTTTGCTTTAGCCATATTAAAAAATCCCCTTTATATTGTGATTGATATATAATAATATATAACAACTTTATTTATTATTTAAACATATGAAATTAATTTTGATGTATCTAATTATATTATTTATCAAAATTTATCATAATATAGATATAATTTAACTTATTGATTAGTAATATTTTGTTATTTTAAAAAAAAATGGATTGCGTATTAAAAATACACAATCCATTTAAAAATTATTTTTTATCTAATTCACTATATATTTTTAACTTGTATATAGCAGCTTGCTTTACTTCATCAAATGTTTTATCAGTTAAGATTTCAATTGCTTCTTCTATTCTATCTACAGGATAAATATGAAATTTACCTTGTAATATAGCATCATTTATTTCATCTAAAAGCACTAAATTTCTTAAATTATTTCTAGGAAGTATAACTCCTTGTTTTCCTGTTAAACCTTTTTTCTTGCATGTATAATAAAATCCTTCTACTTTCTCAGTCACTCCACCAACTACTTGTATATCACCTTTTTGATTTATAGAACCAGTTACTCCTATATTTTGTTTTATAGGTATTTCACTTAACGATGATAATAAAGCATATAACTCTGCTCCCGATGCACTATCTCCATCTACGCCTCCATAATTTTGTTCAAAACAAATATTGGCATTTAAAGATAACGGAAACTCTTGAGATAAATTTTCTAGTAAAAATCCATTTAATATAAGAACTCCTTTACTGTGTATAGGTCCACTCATTTCAACTTCTCTTTCAATATTAACTATACCATTACTTCCAGGAGCTGTTGTTACAGTTATTCTCGATGGTCTTCCAAAAGAATATTCTCCCATATTAAGTACTGATAATCCATTTATTACTCCAACTTTAGAACCTTCAGTTGATATAAGAGTAAAACCTTTTTCAAGAGATTCATCCATTTTCTTTTCTATTTTACTAAATCTTTCTCTTCTTTCTCTTATAGCTTTTAGTATATCTTCTTTATCTACAAACTCAGCACCTCTTATTTTTGCATATGCATCTCCTTCAACTAAGATTTCTACTATTTTATTAAATTTAGTTGATAATTTTTCTCTATCCCCAGTTATTCTAGTACTATATTTTATAATTTGCTCTACTCCACTATAAGTTAAGTGCTTTAAGTTGTTTTTATTACAATATGATGCTATAAATCTTGATAACCTCATTTCATTATTTTCATCTTTTTTCATCTCATTATCAAAATCTACAAATATCTTAAAATACTTATTAAACTCAGAATCATAATTATACATTAAATTATACATATAATTACTACCTATTAAAACTACTTTTACGTTTACAGGTATTTTCTCAGGTTTTATTGCTGTTTGTGTATCTAATGTTATTTCACCTTGTTGAATTGTTTTTTTCAATATATCCCAAGATAAATTATATCTTAGTAATTGATCTACATATAAAACTAAATATCCTCCATTTGCTTTATGCATTGCTCCAGGTAATAATTTTGTAAAATCTGTTTTTACAGTTCCATTATAATATTCATATTCAGCTTTACCAAATAAATTACTAGGACTTGGATTTATTTCAACTACTACTGGTGCTCCAGATTTATCTAGCCCATTATCAACTAATAAGTTAACTTTATATTTAGTAAAATGTTCTTTGTCGTATTTATCTTTTAATTCTTCTTCATCCATATAAAATAAATAAACATACTCTAATATATCATCTCTAGTGTCCTCTAAATATTTTTTTATTTTATCAAAGCTTCCATATTTATCTATTAAATTTTCTATATGTGGATTTACTATATATTTACCTATCTCATTTTCTAAATCTAGTAAAGCTTCTTTTGCATCTTCTTCTATGTCTCTAATTTTATAAGCAACTTGTATAGCAGCATTTTCTAGTTCTTTTTTTACCTTGTAAAATTCTTCAGAAGACGTATCTACAGATTCATCTTCTGGGGTAAATATCATTCCAACTTTACTACTTTTTAATTTAAATCCTTTTTCTTCTCCATATTTTTTTATTTTCTGAAGTAATGCTTCTTTTTCAATTTCATAATCATCTAATAATTCATTTTTACTCATTTCAAATTCTTCACTTTCAAATGCATCTTTAAGTTCATCAAGTAAGGTTTCTATAAGTTTTTCCATATCTTTTTTAAATAATTTCCCTATACCTTTATCTAAAGCCACCACTATAGGCTCTCTACTATTTTCAAAATTATATACATAGCACCAATCTTTATGATCATTTTTTTCTTGTGCATAAGTATTTAAAGCATTAAGTACATAAGTAGTTTTTCCAGTTCCACTGTCTCCAGCCACAAATATGTTATATGCAGGGTTATCTATTTTAAGTCCAAGTTCCATAGCTTTTATAGCACTTTCTTGCCCTATTATTTCCCCTAAGCCCTCTAGTTCAGAGGTATTAGAATATTTAATCATATTCATCCCCCTTTCAATTCCTTTTTATATAATATGTTTTATATATATTAAATGTTAAGTAAAAAATAAAAAACTTCTAACTATAAAAGTTAAAAGTTTTACTTTTCTAAAATCTCCATATTTCTTTGTATTATTTTTTTACCTCTCCAACTAAAAGCTTTTTCTTTATACCTTCTTTTAAATTCTTTATTAGATATACTGTCAATTTCATCTTTATCCAAATTAAACATTAAATCTTCATAAAACTCTTTTATATTAGTTGTTGATATATTTTTATTGTGGGGACACACATCTTGACATACATCACATCCAAATACTTTTTTATTTTCTTTTAAAACCTTTATCTCATCTTCACTTAGTTCTTCTTTTTTTTGTGTTATATAAGATAAACATAATTTTGGATTCATTTCAAAATTTCCTAAAATTGCTTTACCCGGACAACTATTTATACACTTTTTACATTGTAAGCAAGTTCTTTTTTCCACATTATCATTTTCAAATTTATAGTTATTTATTATATATCCTATAAATACATATGACCCAAATTCATCGGTTATTATGTTATTATTTATTCCATAATAACCAACTCCAGATATACTAGCTAAGTATCTGTCTACAAGTGGTCCATTATCTGCAAACATCATATATTCAAAGTTTTGATGTTTACTTTTTATATATTGTGCAATTTGTTCTAACTTTTCCTTTACTACTATATGATAATCTTTTCCATAACAATACTTAGAAATATTAGAATCTTCTATATCTTTTACATAATAAGGGAAAGCACAAACAATTATAGACTCCGCATTTATCATAGTTTTTCTTGGGTCAATTCTCTTTTCTATACATGACTCTTCCATTCCTGTAAAGTACCCTTTTTTTAATTTATCTTTTATTATTTCTTCTAAATCATAGTATGGTCCTATTCCTGCAATTCCGACACATTTAATACCTATACTATAACAAAACTCTTTTAAATCTTTACTATTCATAAGTTTTCCTTTCATTAATGTATATTTACATTTATAATAACTAAAGTATAAAGGATGGTGATATTATTGATAAAATTAGTAATTCCAGGAAGACCAATAAGCAAGTCTAACTTTAAGCTTCATAATATTCATGGTCAATCATGGATGCCTTCTAAAGGTAAGCACTCTAAATATTTAGCTTATGAAAATATGATTGCAGGATATATAAATACTCAGTATGATGGTCCTTGCATAGAAGAAGATCTTATTACTATATTAAAGTTATATTTTCCAAATAAAAGAATGGGTGACTTACATAACTATCCTAAAAGTATATGTGATGGTATAGAAAAAAGTGGCATTATAAAAAATGATAAACAATTAAAACCTGTACTTTTATTTGATTTTATAGATAAAGAAAATCCTCGTGTTGAGATAGAGTTATATCCTTTATCTCAATATAAAGTAGATTATACTATTTCAAAACTATAGTTAAATCCACCTAAAAATCATTAGGTGGATTTACTTTTAATCTAATTTATTAGATACATCCTTTAACATTTCTCTAATTGGTAAATTGTACGGACATTTACTTTCACATTTACCACACTCAATACAATCAGATGCTTTTATTTCTAAACCTTTATATCTACCTTTTGACCACTCTTTTAAACCATATCTACTATAATATCCTTCTAATAAAAAGTTTAGTGGAATATTTATTCCTATTGGACAAGGCATACAATATTCACATCTTCTACAAAATTTATCTCCTAGATTATTTCTTATTTCTTCAATAAGTGTTTCTTCTTCTTTTGTTATATTTAAATCCTTAAGCACAGATGTATTCTCTATAACTTGATTTACACTATCCATACCTGGAATTACAACATCTATATAATCCTTAGATAAAATATATTTTATAGCCAGTTTAGCATTATCTATAGCTCCTCCAGCTAAAGGTTTCATAACAATTATACCTATATTCCTTTTATTAGCTTCCTTAAATATTTCATCTGCCTGATCTTCTATTATATTGTATGGAAATTGTATTGTATCAAACTTTCCACTATATACAGCTTTCTTTATAGTATCTATACTATGACTTGTTATTCCTATATATCTTATTTGACCTTTCTTCTTAAAATCTAAAAGTGCTTTATAAGCCATATCATCATTAAATATTTTATCATATTCTTCTGGCTTAACATTATGAAATTGATATAAGTCTATATAATCAGCTTTAAGATTTTTTAAACTTTTTTTTACATCTTCCACCATAGCATCATAAGTTCTAGCCATACTTTTTGTTGCTAATATAAACTTATCTCGTTTTCCATCTATAGCGTTACCTATATATTCTTCACTTATAGTATACCCTCTAGCTGTATCTATAAAATTAACTCCTTGATTTATCAACTCATTTATAACTAAATTGGTATCTTCTTGAGTTATTCTTTGTATAGGAATCCCCCCAAATCCAACTCTATTAATTTTTATTTCAGTATTTCCTAACTTTCTCACATATTCACCCCATTATTAATTTTTCATATTATAAATTAAGACGATATTTTAATTAAAATATCGTCTTATTCCCTACATATATTATATATTAATTTATTGTATTTGTTTAACAATATCTTTTATCATTAAAATCTCTCTTTTGTGCCCTTCATCTTCTAATGGTGTTTCTAGATAAAATGGTAAATGTTTTAATTTTGGATGTGTTATAAATCTTATAATTGCATCTAATCCTATTTCTCCTTCACCAATACATGCATGTCTATCTTTTTTAGATTTAAAAGGCATCATACTATCATTAAGATGTACTGCTTTTAACCTTTCTAAACCTATTATTTTATCAAATTTATCTATCACTGAATCTAAATCATTTACTATATCATACCCTGCAGAGAATATATGACAAGTATCTAAGCATACTCCTATTTTTTCATCATGTTCTACCTTATCTATAATTTCTCTTATTTGTTCAAAAGTAAATCCTATTTCACTGCCTTTACCAGACATAGTTTCAAGTAAAACAGTTATATTTTCATTTCCTGTTATCGCTTCATTTAATGCACTAGCTATCTTATCTATTCCAACTTCTACACCTGAACCTACATGACTTCCTGGATGAAAGCATAAAAATTCTATTCCTAGTAAATCCATTCTTTGTATATCTTCTTTAATTACCTTTCTCCCAAATTCATATACTTCTTCTTTAACCCCTGCTAAGTTCATAGTATATGGTGCATGCGCTAGTAGTGGCCCAAATTTATTATCTTTTCTTATTTCTTGAAATTTCATTATATCTCTTTCATCAAAAGCTTTAGCATTTCCTCCTCTTGGATTTCTGCTAAAAAATTGAAAAGTATTAGCTCCCATGTCTACAGCACTTTGAGCTGCTTTTGAAAATCCTTTTGCTATTGATATATGTGGTCCTATTACTATCACTAATTTTCCTCCTACTAATTTATATTCATTTTTATTAATATACCCAAAAAAATAAGTATCAACAAGTTTGTTGATACTTTATACTCTACATTTTTCTTCTACGGGTATAGTAATTAAAGATAAATTATATTTAGTTTCCGATTCTTCATGTTTTCTATTTAATATAATTTCTTTTATTTTTAAATCCATGGTTTCTACTAGTTCTTTAATCTCATCTTTATTTAAAGATACTTGGTTGTAGCTAGCTATATTTTCATCCTCTATAGTATTTTCTTCAATAGCTTTATAAAAAGAATTACTCATATTTTCAAACTTAGATATACAGATATCCCCCATATCCATTTCTTCTAGGTCATCATTAAAATCCAAAGCTTTTTTACCTATTACAATATGTTTAGCTGTAGGATAGTAATATTTCTCCACAATTCCAGATTTAACTTTTTCTTCTACTAAATCTAAAACTCCAACTTTATATAAAGTTTTTATATGGTAATTTATCTTTGCATGTGGTTCGTCTAATAATTGAGATAATTGTTTTGCTGATAATGGAGTTGCCTTGAATGCTTTTAATATATCTATTCTTCTTGGATGTGCAATAGCTTTTATACACTCTAAATCTCTTAGTACTAATACTTCTTTCATTCCCCCACCACCCATAAAAATATTTAATTATATAAATAATTATATATTACCAAGCAGTAATTGTCAAAAAATTCTCTATTTTAGAATATGTTTATTTTATATTTTTCACTCAAGTTTTGTAGTATTTTTATACCAGCAATACTATTGCCTTTTTTGTCAAGAGCAGGACCATATATACCTATCCCCATCTTCTTAGGTACAGAAGCCATTATACCGCCTCCAACACCAGATTTTGCAGGTATTCCTACTTTTATTGCAAATTCTCCTGATGCATCATACATACCACATGTAACCATAAAAGTTTTAACTATACGTGATATTCTCTCATCTATAAGTCTATTTCCAGTTTCAATATCTAATCCATATGATGCTAGATTAACTCCCATTCTAGCTAAATCTACACAATCTACTTCTATTGAACATTGTTTAAAATATAAGTCTAATACTTCTTCCACATCACCTTCTATAAATCCATCATTTTTTAAAAGATATGCCATAGCTCTATTTCTATCTCCCGTAGCCTTTTCAGACTCATATACATCATAATTTATTTTTAAATTATCGTTTTTAGCTAATTTTCTAAAGAAATTTAACATTTTTTCTTCTTTTTCTTTAAGGTCTTTACCTTTTATCATAGAAGTTGTAACTATAGCCCCTGCATTTATCATTGGATTACATGGCTTTTTAGTGTTATTAGTTTCTAATTTCATTATTGAGTTAAATGGATCTCCGCTAGGCTCCATTCCCACCTTAGAAAATACATGTTCCCAATCACTTTCACTAAGTACTAAAGCTAAAACAATAGGTTTAGATATACTCTGTATAGTGAATTTTTTATCATAGTTTCCAGCCGTATGAACAACATTGTTCATATCTATCATACATATTCCTAAATCATCTTGTCTTGCTTTTTTAAGCTCAGGTATATATGATGCTACCTGTCCATAATTTGCATATTTTCTGTTATCTTCAAGTATTTTTTCTAATACATTTTCCATACGCATTCCTCCTTATTTTTTTATAACGCTTCAATACTCTTTTAAATATAATACAAAAAATCCTGGGATTATGTCAACTTCCCAGGATTTCAATCTTAATCAACGATTCTACTACCTCCAATAAATTCTCTTATTATAGACGTAGGTGGTATATCTAGTTCATCATCTAATTCTACAAAGTATTGTAAAAATTTAAGAACCCTATTAGCTTCTATAAAAGCTTCATTATCATCTTTTATCTCTTCTAAAAGTGGCTTAGCATATTTTTTTAGTATAGCTAGTTCGTATAAACAAGCTGAGTTAAACATTATATCCGCTTCTTCTTGATAAGGGAATATATTTTTATCTTCTCCTCTTCTTACAGAATCCCAATTTAAAATAGTTTTCTCCGCACTATAACCTCTAAAGTTGTAATCTCTAACTATTCGTCTTATTAACCTTAAATCAGTCGTAGGTATTCTATTATGATTATCTAGATTTATTTGAGTAAGAACACTTATATATATCTTAAACTTATCTTTTTCATCTATACTTTTAGTAAGCATAGGATTTAAAGCGTGTATACCTTCTAAAATAATTGGTTGATCCTTATCTATTTTTAATGTTTTCCCGCTAAATTCTCTTTTACCTGTTTTAAAATTAAATTTAGGAAGCTTTATTTCTTCTCCTTTAAGTAATTTTTCTAAATCACTATTAAACAAATCTAAGTCTATAGCATATATAGATTCAAAATCATAGTTACCAAATTCATCTAATGGTGTATCTTCTCTATTAACAAAATAGTCGTCTAGAGATATAGGTACTGGATGTAAATTATTTACTTTTAATTGAATTGACAATCTATGAGCAAAACTTGTTTTTCCTGATGATGATGGAGCTGCTATTAATATAACTCTTTTATTATTTTCTTTTATTATATCTGCAATTTGAGATATCTTTTTTTCATGTAAAGCTTCTACTATTCTAATTATCTCACTATATTTATTTTCTGTTATAGCTTTGTTAAGACTTACAACTTCACCTACACCTATAAGATCTGACCATAATTCAGATTCTTTATATATATTTGATAATTTATGCTGAGGTATAAATTCTTGAGCTTTAGTTTTATCAAGTTTACTAGGTCCTAGTATAACAACGCCAGATTTCCATTTTTTTATATCAAATACAGTTACACAACCTGTCGATGGTAACATATGTCCATAAAAATGATTTATATAACTTCCACATTTATATATTTTCACGTCATCGTATTCTTTATATTTTAAAAGCTCAGCTTTTATATAATCATGTCTTTCTTCAAAGATTTTTATAGCGTTTTCCCTATTAGTAACTATCTTTTCTATATTTTCATTTCTATCTATTATAGACTTAACTTGTGCTTTTATTTTATCTAAAATTTCATCATTTAGATTTTGTTTTCCAATTTTAACCTCACAATATAAACCATTAGATAAAGAGTGTTCTATAGTAACTTTACAATTAGGATATAACTCCTCACATGCTTTTATAAAAATGAAAGATAATGTTCTTGTATAAACCCTCATACCATCAGCAATTGTAGTATCTATAAATTCAAGGTTACAATCTTTATTTAACTCAGTACTTAAATCTTTCAATTTATTATCTATTTTTCCTAATGTTATTATCCCTTTATACTTACTGCTTAAATCTTTAGCTATATTTTCTAAGATTACGCCTTTTTTATATTTATAATTAGATTCACCAATTTTGACATTTATATTACACATAGAATCCTCCCTGTCTTTTTAATCCTTATACTATTATTAGAACGATTTATATTATATAAATCGTTCTAATAATTTAACAGATTCATTTATATCATTGTAATTTATTTCTAATATAATAAATTGAGGATTTAATTTTATTAAATCTTTTATGCTATCAATACTTAATATTCCTTTTCCAAGTCCAATGTGTAAATCTTTTATACCATCATTATCACTTAGATGAATTAAGTTTAATTTATCTTTTAAATTTGATATAAAATCATCTTTATTTATTAAGTTATGTCCTGTATCATAACAAAATCCAATCTTAGGTATGCTATTAAATATATATTCAAATTCATACGATGTTGTTCCTACATTACATATATCTCCACCTTTTGTATAAGTGTTTTCAATGTATATTTTTGTATCTATATCTAAGTTTTTGAAAAACTTAATACTATTATTTAAGTATTTTTCTTTATTTTTTTTAAACCTATTTGTTATCACATACCCTATATGCATATTAAAATATTTTACGTCTATATTACTTAAGTTCTTGTTTAGTTCTAATATAAATTTTATCCAAGACCCTCTTATATAATCTATATTTTCACAAGTATTAAGTTCCATAGGAATATGTATACCTATACTTATATTATTTTCTTCAAATTCTTTAGCATATTTAATAACTTGCTTACATTCATCTAAATTGTCAATTCCTATCTCTATATGATTTATGTATTTATTACACTTGCATATATCAATAGCTTTACTTATTTCATGAACTAATGCTGGTATACCTATTCTCATATTTATACCTCTATGAAATCTTTCCTATTTTATTAAATGGTAGCAATCTAACCATAACTTTTCCCATTATATCACTTTCTTTTACTATTCCTACTTGCGGATCTCTACTATCCATACTATTTTCTCTATTATCACCCATAGCAAATACATATCCTTTTGGAATAGTCATGTCTATATCTCCTTCTGTTTTTGCCCCATGTATGTATTTTTCATTCTGAAGCTTTCCATTTATATATACTTTATCATCAGTTATCTTTATATGATCTCCAGGAACTGCTATAACTCTTTTTACTAAATCCTTTTCTTTTCCATTATCTTGTAATAAATCTGTCTTAAAAACAATTATATCTCCTCTTTTAGGTTCTTTATGGTCATATGCAACTCTATTTATTATTAAATAATCCTTTTCTTCTAGTGTAGGATACATAGATGATCCTTGCACTAATGTTGGTCTAACAAAGTGAGTTATTATAAAAGCAATAACTAATGATACAGCTATTATTTTAATCCACTCAATTATCTCTTTTTTAATGTTTTTGCTCAAATTCTTCATCTCCTTCATGCTCTACATACTTAGATAAAAGCTCTATAATTATATCGTTTATATGTTCATACTTTTTAATATTTATGCCCAAATCTAAAAGTTCACATGCCTTAATTAAATCATGTACAACTTCCATAGGACTTCCATATATAGCTTCTATATCTTCCCTACTAACACCTCTGAATCCATGACCTACTGGACTTTCATTTCTTAATTTTATTAAGTTTTCAAGTTTTTCTCCATTTAATATTTCTAAAACTTTATCCATACGCTTAGTTTGTTTAAGATATCTCTTTATATATTGAGTTACACCATGTATTAGATTACCATTATATATATTATACTTCTTTTTAAGAGTATATAGTATATTTTTCTTAGATACCATATGTCCATGCATTGAAACTACATATTTTTTATCTTCTTTAGAATTAACAAATATATATTTAAATAAAGCTTCTTTTAATCTATAAAGTCTACCTAAAAAATCTATGTATTCTTCATTGACTATCTGAATTTTTATATTCTCTATTAACTCTGATAATATATCCTCTGGATCTCCATCATTTAAGTTTTCTAAATTAGATATAAGATTTTTAATTTCTTTTCTTTCTAGCATAGGTTCGCTTAAATTTTTAGCAATGCTAAGTGCTGTCTTAAAATCAAAATTAGTAGCGTATTTGCATGAATTTAACAAATTATATAAATCTCCACTTTCTATACCTGTCTCAATTAATATATCTAAAACTCCATCATAGTCATATCTTTGTAAGAACTTACATATAACTAATTCTTGACTTTTATTTATATATCTCATATAACCACTCCTATTAATCATTTTCTTTTGTTGTTTTTTCTTAATCTTATAAATCTTTTTCTTGCATAATCAGTATAAATATCTACTTTGTCTAAACTTATTTTCCACAAATATATCAAATATAAAAGAAATAATATCGTAGCCCAAGTTGTTTTTATCATTAATATAAAATCGAAAACTCCATGAAGTATTATCGGAATAAATATGATTTTAAGTAAATTAATTTTCTTTTCATTCTTGTTTTTGCTATTAAATTTATACATAGATAAATAATATCCCATAGCTATAGCAAACATTATATGCCCTGGTATAGCTATAATTGCTCTACTTAATCCAATTTCAAGTAAACTTAAATAATTTTCATAAAATATATATATTATATTTTCAACTGTCGCAAATCCAAGTGTTATAAATATGCTATATACTATTCCATCTAGTTTTTCTGTATAATATTTGCTTTTTAATGCGTAAGCTATTAATACAATATATTTTAAAATTTCTTCAGTCGATGCAGCTACTATAAATGATACATAAGATAAATTTAAATATTCATTATTAATATTAACTTCAAGTAATAAATCTTCTATTGCTATTGCTGGAATACTTATTAAAACTCCAATAAAAAATAGCTTTGCTAACAATTTTATGGGTTCCTTTTCATATTTATCTTTAAAGTATATCCACATTAAAAATGCTAAACTAGGTGCTATAGATATAATTAATAAATTTAATTTCATATACTCATTACCTTTCTGATTAAATAGCTTTCTAATATATTATTTCCAAATCTCTTAACAAAATAATCTATTTATTCATACTATGTATTGATAACATCATTTTAAGTAAGAAAGGAGTTTTTTTATGCAAGATGGTTTTTTAACTGTGAGTGTAGTTGATAGTACTAACAATTTTCCAATTGTTGATGCTACTGTTAATGTTTACTCTATGGATACTGAAGATCAAGTATCTAGGCCTGTATTTCAAAATTTAAAAACAGATATATCAGGCCAAATTGTAGGTTTAAATCTAGAAGCTCCTGATTTGATTTATTCTCAACAGCCAAGCGATGTTAGACCTTACAGTCAGTATACTATAGAGGTTATAAAAGATGGTTACGAGACAACATTAATAAATGGAACTCAAATTTTAGCTACTGTTATAGCTGAGCAAGGTATTAGAATGCAACCTCTTCAAAGAAGCAGACGCTTATACTCTAGACAAAATGAAATAATAATTGATATAGGAGAACATACTTTATGGGGTAATTATCCTCCAAAGATTCCAGAAAGTGATTTAAAACCAATACCACCTCCAACTGGATTTGTCGTTTTAGATAACCCTGTTGTTCCTGAATTTATAGTAGTTCACGATGGTAGACCTGAGGATAAGAGTGCTCCTGATTATTGGATTTATTTCAAAGATTATATAAAAAATGTAGCATCTTCAGAAATTTACTCTACATGGTCTAGAGAAACTATTTTAGCTAATGTTGTAGCTATAATATCATTTACTTTAAATAGGGTGTTTACTGAATGGTATAGAAGTAAGGGATATAGTTTTACTATAACTTCAACTACAGCATTTGATCATAAATATATTCATGAAAGAAATGTATTTGATACTATAAGCATCGCAGTTGATGAAATATTTAATACGTATATAAAAAGACCTCCTACAGCTAGACAACCTTTATTGGCTCAATACTGTGATGGAGTTCAAACTCAATGTCCTGGTCAAATGACTCAATGGGGAAGTAAAAATCTAGGTGATCAAGGGCTTAGCTATGAGGAAATTATAAGATCTTTTTATGGTAATAATGTTGTGTTTGAAAAAGCACCTATAGTAAGTGGTGTTCCTGTATCTTTTCCTGGTGAAGTTTTACAAATAGGTTCTAAAGGAAAGGATGTAAGAACTATTCAAAATCAATTAAATTCAATATCAAGAGGATATCCTGCTATTCCTAAGGTTAAAGAAGATGGTATATATGGTAGTGCTACTGCTAATTCAGTCAAAGAGTTTCAACGTATATTTGGTCTTCCTAAATCAGGAGTTGTAGATTTTAAAACATGGTATGAGATATCTAGAGTTTATGTAGCTGTTACAAAGATAGCTTCACTAAATCCCACAATCTAATTTATTCATTTAAATAGTGTAGTAAAATTACTACACTATTTAAATATATCTATATATTTTTCATTTAATATATGGCTTATATCATTTATATCTATATTAAATTCAGGTATACCTGCTGCAAAAGGCGCAATTTCATATAAATCAAAATATATAACTAACTTATCATCTTCTATATAAAACTTTTGATTATCAGAAATGCTTTTAAAGCTGTATGCTCCATCTTGACCATCTTTTATTTTTTTTCTTATTATCTCATTTATTACTTTTACATAATCTGAACTTTCCTTAAATAAATCTTTTAAGCTTAGGTTTTTTCCATCTTCTATATATATGTTGTAAGATTTATTTTCATAAAATCCATGAGCTCCTCCACTATGCTGATAATATTTAATTAAAATACTTAGCATATTATCACTATTTTTTTTAACATCAAAATTAACATTATATATATATGGTTTTATATATTCTTTAGGTGTATTCGAAAGATATGATTTAGCATCTTCTTCTACACTATAATAAGATTTCATTATTTCATTTTTTATTTTCTCATTTATATTTTTTTCAATTTCTTTGTTTTCAATTATTATCATAGGAATATTAATTATACTATTTATATATTCAGTATTTTTAGTTATAGTCTGTGTATCTATTTGAGCTACTATTGGATTAGTATCTAATGTCTTTATCTTTTTGTTAAATGCCGTAACAGGTATTTTAAATTCATAAAGTTCTTTCCTATTACTAATTTGATAAGGATTAAAATATATAGCTATTCCTTCATCTGTTATATAGTAATTAGTATGTTTATTTATTTGAATTTTTTCTTTATTTATTTTAAGATTTTCTTTATCTATTTTGTTTAAAACATAATTTTCTAGTACATAGTCGTAATCTTTATTGCTTTTTAAAAAATTATCTATATATATTCTTTGTCCAGTTTTTAAGTCAAATACATAACTATCTTTAATTCTTTCATAATTTTTACCTTTTATGATTATATCTTTATAAATTATAATGTTTAGTACATTTTTATCTTCAAATGCTATATGGTGATTTATCTTTATTTCTAAATCTTTATTGTTTGAAGAAATATCTTTTTGTTGTTTCTTTGAGTTTATAAATTGATTTATATTTTTCCTTATATATGTATTTATATACCTTTCTACATCCTTATTTTCATAACTTACTATAGGCATATTTACTATAAATTTAATTCCATCGTATTCTATAACTGATTTATCTTCTATTACTTTTACATTCTTAAATCCTTGTATTATAGATGTTTTTAAGGTATTAAAATCAATTTCTCCTTTAATTCTTAAATTTATATAAAAAATAGATAATACTATTGTAATAAGTGTTGTCAAGAATATAAATCTTTTTCTATAAATCATAATATATATTCCTCCTAATCTGTAATATATATTATTTTTTGATTATATCCTAAAAATATTATATTAATATTTTGGAAATATTTTTATTTAAATAAAAAAAGCCTTGAAGAATATTCTTCAAGACTTTTTTATTATTTTTTTAATATTTTATTTATTTGATTTTTATATGCATCTGCTTTAGCTCCATATATAACTTGGATGCCATTGCCGACTTCCATAACCCCAACAGCACCTAATGACTTAAACTTATCTTTTTCTACCTTAGATTTATCTTTAACCTCTACTCTTAATCTAGTTATACAAGCATCAACTGAAACTATATTTTCTTCTCCACCTAATGCTTCTAATACATACGGTGCATTTTCTTCTATTTCACTACTTCCTGATTTATCAGCTTTTCCTGCTTGATAATCAGCTTTTGTATATAACTTAGTTTCTTGTTCGTTTTCATCTCTACCTGGAGTTTTTAAGTTAAATTTAATTATTAAGAATTTGAATAAGAAGTAGTAAACTACTGCATATACAATTCCAACCATTATAGCTCTTAACCAATTAGTTGGTACTCCTGCTCCTGCTGGAAGTATACCAAATAATGAGAAATCTATAAATCCTCCAGAGAACGTCATTCCTATAAATACATTTAATAAATCCATTAATAAGAATGAAAGTCCTGCAAGTACACAGTGAACTGCATATAATACTGGTGCAACAAATAAGAATGTAAATTCTAATGGTTCAGTTATACCAGTTAAGAAAGATGTTACTGCTGCTGATAATAATAAACTTCCTACTACTTTTTTCTTACTTGGAGCAGCTGTATGATACATTGCTAATGCTGCTGCAGGTAATCCAAACATCATGAATGGGAATTTACCAGCCATAAATCTAGTAGTTCCTGCAACTATTTTAGACATAGTTTCTGGTGAAGCTCCTACTAAATCTTGCATACTACCTAATTGTGCAAAATACGCATAGTTTGCACCTTGAACTGTTTTCCATGCTCCATCTATTAAAACATGTCCATCTACAAAAGAACCAAACCAAAATGGTGTATAAAATACGTGATGTAATCCAAATGGTATTAAAGATCTTTCTATTAATCCATAGAAAAATGTTCCTATTATACCTGCATTGTTAACTCCTAATGCTATATAAGCTATTCCATCTTGAACAAATGGCCATATAAATGCAAGTATTGCACCAACAATTGCCATAACTACTGAAACTACTATTGGAACAAATCTTGAACCAGAGAAGAATCCTATAACCTGTGGCAATTGTATATTATAGTATTTATTATGTAATGTAGATGTTACTATACCAGTTATAATACCTCCAAACACTGACATATTAAGAGTAAATATTCCTAGTGTTGAAGTTACATATGTTGCATATTGAGCTGGTGTATTTGCATCTGTTACAACACCTAATCTAGTAACTCCTAAAGCTAGTAATACACTTATAACTTTATTCATAATTAAAAATCCAAATACTGAAGCAAGTGCAGATGTACCTTTATCTTCTTTAGCAAGACCAACTGCAGTACCTACTGCAAATAGTAATGGTAAATTACCAAATACTATATCCCCTACACCTTGCATTATTTTTAATATTACTGTAATTGCTGGAATAGATACAAAGCTTATAAGTGGTTGGTATATAGCTGGAGCATTATCTAGTGCAGCTATATTAAGTAAAGCTCCTCCAACTCCTAGTAAAATACCAGCAACCGGTAATGCTGCTATTGGAAGCATTATAGCTTTACCGATTCTTTGTAAAAATTGAAGCATTTTATAATTCCTCCTTACTGATTATAATATGTGTAATTAAATTTAATTTTAGTTAAGTTTTCATGTATTATTACTATAATAAATAAAAAAGAGCTAAAATATTCATATTTATGCGTACTATAAAATAATCACATAAATATAAATAATTTAGCTCTTGCCTGCTTTACCAGTAACACGCTATTTATTATAAACTAAGTATAACATGTAAATTGTACTTTGTAAACAATTTCCTTATCGTTTTTTTGTACTATCTATTATAATTTGTCATTAATCTGTCTATATGAAGTGCTATAAATCCAACTTCACCTTCATTTAAATTTATATTGTGGTTTAATTTTAGATATTTGCATAATACTTCAGATATACTATATGATTTATATAGCTTCTCTTTTATATGATCTAACAACCTATTTTCTTCAGAAATTCCTTTAATAGATCTGTTAATAGCAAGTCTTAAATGTATTATAAGTCTGTTGTAATATATTGAATCTTTATATATACTTATGTCTAATTCTTTTTCTAAAAAGTCGATAGCTTCTTTAATTATTACAGCTTGTTTAGCACTATCTACTGCTTTGGTTTTATTTAATATTCCATTTATATGCATAGTTACAAATGCTATTTCATCTTCATTTAATGTTATATCTAAAGATTTATTTATAAAATCAATGATTTTCTTTGCTAATTCCCATTCATATTCATACAAAGTCTTTAATTCTGCTTTGAATTGATTTTTCAAACACATATTATCATAATATCTTTCTATTGCAAATACCAAATGATCTAGTAGTGCCATATGTGATTTATTATTTATATCTAAATCTATTCTATTATCTATTGTAGATAAACTCTCAGTTACTACCCCAATATAATTTGGATTAATTGTATCGTATAATTCCTCTAAACTTTTATATCTATCTTCATTTATAACAAATATTTTTTCAATTTTATCTACATCTTTAAAAATTGAATTTGCAGATGCTTTAAATCCAATTCCATTCCCAACTAAAATATACTCCTTATTTTTATTTTCTTCTATACATAGAATAACATTATTGTTAAAGCTTTTTATAATTTTATACATATTCCCTCCTTATTTATAAATTACATGAGAATCTGCTTAAATATTATTTTACTTTATTAATATACAATATTTCATAATTTAAGTATACCTGTTTATTGATATTAGCTACTATTTTTCTACAATATTAAATATTTTTATAAAGACCATTTTAATTTTCATATAAATGTAATTTAATATTTTATTTTCATTTTCCTTTTTTTAGGGTATAATATGCATTAGATAATACATAACTTTTTAACAATCTAGTTAAGGGTTAATTTTCTTATGGAGGTTTTTAATATGTTAGTTTCAGCTAAAGAAATGTTAAACAAAGCTAGAGAAGGTAAGTACGCTGTTGGTCAATTCAACATAAATAACTTAGAGTGGACTAAAGCAATATTACTTACTGCTCAGGAAAACAATTCTCCAGTTATATTAGGGGTATCTGAAGGTGCTGGGAAATATATGGGAGGATATAAAACTGTAGTTGGTATGGTTAATGGAATGTTAGAAGAATTAAATATAACTGTTCCAGTTGCACTACATCTAGACCACGGTAGCTATGAAGGAGCTTTAAAGGTAATAGAAGCAGGATTCTCTTCTGTTATGTTTGATGGTTCTCACTATTCTATAGAAGAAAACATAGCAAAAACAAAAGAAATAATAAAAATAGCTAATGCTAAAGGAATATCTGTAGAAGCAGAAGTTGGTTCTATAGGTGGAGAAGAAGATGGTGTTATAGGTGCTGGTGAAATAGCAGATCCTAACGAATGTAAATTAATAGCTGATTTAGGTGTTGATATGTTAGCTGCTGGTATAGGTAATATACATGGTCAATATCCAGAAAATTGGGCTGGATTAAACTTTGATGCTTTAGATTCTATAAATAAAGCTACAGGAGATATGCCTTTAGTTTTACATGGTGGAACTGGTATACCAGCTGATATGATAAAAAAAGCTATATCTTTAGGTGTGTCTAAAATAAACGTTAATACTGAGTGTCAATTAGCTTTTGCTGCTGCAACTCGTAAATATATAGAAGAAGGTAAAGACCTACAAGGTAAAGGTTTCGATCCTCGTAAACTTCTTGCTCCAGGATTTGAAGCTATAAAAGAAACTGTAAAAGAAAAAATGGAGTTATTTGGTTCTATAAACAAAGCTTAATAATATAAATAATTTTTAAAATTTATATATAACACTGTTTATATCAAATATATTAATAGTTATGTAAAATAAAAGGACTATCTAGTTTTAGATAGTCCTTAATTTATTAATGCTTTTTACATATCTTAACTACTGTTTCAACATGAGGTGTATTAGGGAACATATCCATACACTTAACTCGTTCAACTTCATATCCATACTTTTTAAATTCTACTAAATCTAAAACTAATGTCTTGGGGTTACAAGATATATAAACTATTTCTTTAGAATTAAATCCAGCTATATCTCTTATAGCATCTTTATGAACTCCTGGTCTTGGTGGATCAACTATTATTATATCTGGTTTAGCTTTTAGTTTATTAACTGTCTTAGCAACATCTCCTGCTATGAATTCACAGTTAGTTAATCCATTTAATTTAGCATTTTTATTAGCTGCTTCTACTGCTTCTTCTATTATCTCTATCCCATATACCTTTTTAGCTTTTTCTGCCATTACTTGACCTATAGTTCCTGTACCACTGTATAAGTCAAATACAACTTTATTATTGTGCTCTCCAACAAATTCTCTAGCTATTTTGTATAATTCTTCAGCTCCCTTAGTGTTAGTTTGGAAAAATGAGAAAGGAGATATTTTAAATTTTAGTCCTAAAAGTTCTTCCTGTATATAATCTCTTCCATGTAAAACTCTTAATTCATCACAATTAACAGCATCTGCTAACCCATCATTTATAGTATGTAATATACTTACTAAATCAGCTTTTAAATCAAGATTTAATAACATATCCTTATACTTTGTCATATCAAAATCTTCTTGAGATGAAGTTACTATATTTACCATCATTTCATTTGTGTTTATACCTTTTCTTACTACAAGATTTCTTAAGTATCCTTTATGACTCATATTTCTATAATAAGGAACTTTCTTCTCATTGAAATATTCAACCGTTGAAGTTAATACTTTTATAAAATCATCGTCTACTAAAAAACATCCATCTACCGTTAATATATCTATATGTTTTCCTTTTTTATGTAGACCTAAAGTTAAAGGTCCATCCTTCATCTCATCTCCAAAAGTATATTCCATTTTATTTCTGTATTCTTTAGCTTGAGGACTTCTTTCTATTCCTTCAAATTTAAATCCAAATATATCTTGTGCTAAAAATAAATCCATTACTTGTCTTTCTTTTATTTCAAGTTGTTTTTCATATGGTACTGATAATATACTACATCCACCACATACATTAAAATGCTTACATGGAGTTTCTGTTTCAATAGGTGAGTTTTCTAATAGCTCTAACATTTTAACTTCAGCTTTTCCACTTCTAGTTTTTTTAACTGAAGCTTTCACCTTTTGTCCACTTATTCCACCTTTCATATATATGTCTCTATTTCCTAAACGACTTACAGATGTACCACCAAACTCCATTTTATCTACTTCAAATTCTATTATATCTCTTCTCTTCACGCTTTTATCCTCCGTTATTAAAAACTATCTTTGTTCTATAAGTTTTATTTCTTCTTCTGTTAGTTCCCTATATTCTCCTAACTCTAAATTTTCATCTAATTTCAATTTGCCCATAGATAGCCTTTTTAAATAAATTACTTTTTTACCTACGCTCTCAAACATTCTCTTAACCTGGTGAAATTTACCTTCATTTATAGTAAGTTCAATTTCTGATATTTCATCACTTTTAAGTATTACAAGATGTGCGGGCATAGTCTTGTAGCCGTCATCTAATATTACACCTTCTTTAAAAGCATTTATATCTTCATCAGTTACTATTCCATCAATTTTAGCATAATAAGTTTTTGGAACATGACTCTTTGGAGACAATACCCTGTGTGCTAATTGACCATCATTAGTTAATACTAATAAACCTTCTGTATCTTTATCTAATCTTCCTACTGGAAATGGTTCAAATACTAAGGATTTATCATCTATTAAATCAAGAACTATCGGGTCATGTTTATCAAAAGTTGCTGATATATATCCATCTGGTTTATTTAACATCAAGTATATAAATTCTTTATATTCAATAGTTTCTCCATCAAATACTATAGTATCTTTATCTGTATCTACTTGAATTCCAGGATTATTTTCAATTTTCCCATTGACACTTACTAATCCTTTTTTACAATCTCTTTTTATTTCTGCTCTACTTCCATATCCTAGGTTTGAAAGTACCTTATCTAAACGTTGCTTTTTAGCCATAAGTTATACCTTCCTTTTAAAAGTGTTCTCCATTTTCATAGTACTTTTCTTTCTCAAATACTGTAAATGCTAAATCCATACTTTCTACGTCTAGATTCTTTCTTATACTATCAGTTATTATTTTGGCTACTGTATCTTGAACTTCTTGTCCTCTATCAAACCAAGCTACTTCTACAAATGGATAAACATCTGCTATTTTTCCATCTCTTATAGCTACTGATTTTATGCATTCTATCTCAAAATAATCTCTTGGACATTTAACAGCCTCAACTAAATCATCTATCATTTTTTCACTTATTTTGCATATATCATTTTCATGTATTCCTCTTATTTTAATTTGTGGCATAACTATCATCCTTTCTTTAATTAGTTGCTTATTTATATAGATATTATTATACTTTTAAATTTTCATTATTACAATTTATCTATAAATACTATTGCATAAAAATAGGGCTATCTCAAATATTATTCATTTTGAGACATCCCTTTTTAAATTTTAATTTATTAACTATAAAATTTAGATGCTCCATTTAACTGTTTTCTACCTAACAAATCAGCTAAACTTGTAAGTGATGCTATACTTATTTTCTTAAAACTTATTACAAATACCAATTTAAAATCAGTAAATGTCTCATCTATACTATAAACATTAAAAAAACATCTTATATTATCATCTAAGTATCGCTCTCTCAAATCAGATTCAATTTCGTCTGTTACGTCTTTTACAAAAGCTCTTACATCTTCAAATAAAATTTGGATATCTTCTATATTAGCATCTTCACCTAATTCTTCTAATAATTCATTTATCTCGTCTACTGAAAATATAGTATCATCTAACTTACAGTCAAATGCCATTATATTATCTTCTTTTATATTAGTCGATATATCTTGCACACTAGCAAAGTCTTCACGTTGATTTAACATTTCTTTTATATCTATACTTTTTATATTTAGAGTTTCTTGATTTTGTTTTAATTTTACTTCTAACAATTATTTACCTCCCCCCAATCTATATATTTACTTTATATTAAGTATAAAGTCTTTTATATCATTCCAACTACTCACTCTTATTATATTTTCATTCTCGATATCTTTATTGTAATTATTATCTATTAACAATACCGTCAATCCTTCTTCGGCTAATTGTATCGCATTACTTGGATTGTCTTCTATGAAAATATTGCATTCTAATTCTTTAGCTTTATTAACCTTATAATCGCTTCCTAGTAAATGTACATCTATATATCCTAAATCATTATCATTTAGCCATCCTTGTGTTATATCTTTTAACATTTCATCTCTAGCTGTTACAAAATATAAATTATGATTTTCATTTAAATCTTTTATTACTTCTTTTGCTCCTTCTACCACATTAGCTTCTTTATATGCGTAAATATAATCTGTATGAAAAGCCTTTAATAAATCATCTAATTTAACCTCATATAATTCTTCTAATCTATGAGTTACACATTCAGCTTCTGTTATTTGTTTATTATACATATCATTTAAATACGGAATAAAATGATATGGATTAGTTATTGTTCCATCTATATCTATACATATATTTAACTTTCCCATTTCTACCTCCAGTTGATACCTTATTTTTATGGTTAAGACATTATATCACAATACATATTATAAATCAAAACCGTACTATTAGTATATGTATATAAAAGAAAAAACTTGTGCATCCACAAGTTTTTCCAAAAAATGTTTCACGTTCAACATTATTTTTTAATTATTTTTCAGCTCTTTAATAGTATCTACAAACCTCTTTATTTCTATATCAGATAACCTTAAATATTCCTTTATTTCTCCTACATATTTCAAATTTTTACTCTTTAATAAATTTTGAGCCGAATCCATAGCCTTTCCTCTTAAGATATATGCTTTTTGTACATACATCTTTGATTGTTCTAATTTCTTAGTACCTTCATCATTTGAAAGCTTTGGAACCTTCATGCCCTCATACGTTTTAACTACTTGTGCACACATATCTTTAGCATAAGATACATCTTCTTTTGCATGTTTTATAGTTTCAGAGTTAATTTTTAAATGCTTCATATCTGGCATGCATTCTCTCATAGGAACTAAAGCTTTTCTTTCTACAGAGTAAATATTTTCTTTAAATTCATTTACAAGCTCTTTATCACTTTTTTCTTTTGTTATATCATCTTTTAACTTATTTTCATCTTTATTTATTTTGTTATTTTCTAAATCTTTTTCTAAAATTGTTTTATTGTCTTTAGGTTTGTTCTCATTTGCTTTTTTTAAAACTTTTTCTTTTGCTACATTTATATATTTTTCATCCGATGCATATGTTTTATAATCTAACATATCTTCCATTTTATTTAAAGCACTTATATATATATTACTAATTACTATAACACTGGCAACAACTATATATATACTCCCGTACATACTAGCCCTTTTAAAATCTCCTCTATACTTAAATAAAGTCCATAATGGTAATATATACAAGATTAAAATTACTAATGCCCATCTCACATTAACAACTCCTTTACCTAAATTTTATATATTAGGTTAACTATATCTTATAGTATTTACCAGATTATATTAATTAATCCATAATTTTTATTATATTAAAATCTGTATAATCACATGATACTAATTTATATTCAACTTCATTTCGTATTCCTTCTAATCCCATCTTAAAAGATTCTTTCCCATGAAGATGTCCATATATAACTTTTTCAACACAATACTCTTCATATATGTCTGTAAACAATGATTGTTGTAATTTATCATTAGTAGGTGGATAATGAGTTATTACAATTATTTTTTTAAATCCTGCTTTTTTCGCTCCATCTAAAGAAAGTTTTAATCTATGAGCTTCTCTTTTATAAATTTTTTCATCTTCTTGTGTAAATTTAAAATCATTTGGGCATATCCATCCTCTAGTTCCACAAATAGCATAATCTTTATAGGAGTAAAAGTTATTTTGCAAAAAATTCATATCTTCGTAAAGCTTATTTAATTTAGTTACAGTAGTCCACCAATAGTCATGATTTCCTTTTACAAATATCTTTTTCCCAGGAAGTTTATGTATTATGTCTAAATCTTGTTTAGCTTCATTCATATTTATACCCCAAGATGTATCTCCTACAACTAATACTATATCATCTTCTTTAACTTGACTTTTCCAACTATTAATTATTTTTTCTTCGTGGTTATTCCAATTATCTCCGAATATATTCATAGGTTTATTAACTGCAGTTGAAAAATGTAAATCTCCTATTGCATATAAACTCATATTAATGTCCTTTCTTTATTTAAAAATTAAAAAAAGAAGCGAGATTTCTACCCTCTTCTTTTTTTATTATACCCTTCTAATAAAGTATCTATCTCACTTTTTAGGGCTATTATTTCAGTTATATCTTTTTCACTATCAATTTTATCTAATCTTCTTTGATATATTATAGCCTTTTGAGTTTCTCCTAGTTCGTATAACTCTTGTATCTTACCTAATACATCTCTTACTGTTATAGATTTTACTTGATACATTACTTGAGCTTTCATTATATGTTCTCTAATTTCACTCATTTCTTGATCTAGTAAAAATGCTGCATCAGCTGCTCTTCTTAATCTCATTGCTAAGTCTTCTGGTATGTAATGTTCATACTTATATTTTAATGAATGTTCTATAGTTGCCCAAAAGTTCATAGCTAATGTTCTTATTTGTATTTCACATAAAATTTCCTTATATCCTTGTGCTGTGTTTATAGGATATTTTATTATTACATGATAACTTCTATATCCGCTATCTTTAAAATTCTCTATATAGTCTTTTTCATAAACTATTTTCATATCATTTCTTGATCTTATAAGTTCAACTATTGTATATATATCTTCAACAAACTGGCACATTATTCTTATACCAGCTATATCTTCCATTTCCTCTATGTCTGAAATATCTAATCTTTTTGCTTTAGATATTATTGATGCTATCTTTTTGGTTCTACCTGTGACAAACTCTATAGGAGAATATTCTCCTTTTTTTAAAAGCTCTTTTCTTATATTCTTAAACTTAACTTTAAGTTCTTCAACAGCGTGTTCATAAGGAACAAGTATCTTATCCCACTTTTCGTATTCCATTATTTCTCACCCTTTATTTTCAAATTTACCAACTTCTATATTTTAACATAATTTATAATCATTTTGTATAATAAAGAACATCTCCATCTTTTAAAACATAATTTAGTTCTCCTAATTTTGTTAAGTGACTTATCATGCTTACTAATGTTGACTTAAAAAAATGATATTCTTTATAATTATAACTTAATTTATTTTCATTTAATATAATTTTTAATATAGACTCCAAATTTTTAGGTTCTTTAGTTAATTCTCTTAATTGATTTAAATATTTTGTTACACAAAGTTCATGTTTCTTAGCTAACTCTAAAGCTTCTTTTCTGCTTAATACTTTTTTCCCATGACCTAATACAACATACTCAAAATCTATAGTTTCTAATATACTTAATGATTTTAAATAAGCTTGTATATCAAATAGAAATAACAATTCAAATTTACTTAGCAGCTCTTCACTTACTAATGTATCACCTATAAAAAATACTTTATCTTTAGTAAGAACACCTATGGAGCCTAGTGTATGTCCTTTTAAATCTATTATCTCTATATATTCATTATTTATTATAATTGTACCTGGTTCTATTGTTTTATCTATACTAACTGTTTCCATATTTTTATTTGTTAATATAGTATTTAAGAATTCATTAGTATTTCCACCCATTATATATGCTGAAAATAAAATTGGATTATCAATATAAGGTTTACTATCTTTACTAGACATGTTAATCAGATCTTTGTATTTATCTTTGAATTGATAACCTGCACCATAATGATCATTATGTTCATGTGTATTTATTATCCATTTTACTTCTATGCCATCTCTTTCAAGGTCTCTTATTATATTTCTTGGTCTAGCTCCTGGTAATCCTGGATCTATAATTAATGCACTTTTATCGTCAAATATATAAACACCTGTATTAGTTCCACCTTTTATATAAAAAGAGTTTCCCTTTATATTTATTAACCTCATTAGAATCACCTTACAATACTATTTTTTTTAATCTTCTTAATGCCCTACTTCTAATATTTTCATCTTTTGATACCTTTATCTTTATTTTATATGCCACATCTTCATATAATAAAGACTCTATAAAATATTCAACGATACCTCTATCTTTGAATTCTATATCAATAACTCCGCTTGAATATATCTTAGAATCTAAAATCATTAATAAATCAGAAAAGTTTAATCTTTCATGTTTTTCTAAGTATCTCTCACTTGGTTTAAAATCTTCACAGTAGTTTATTTTATAATTTACAACATCATCATTAATATCAAAACCATATTTAGATTTTATTAAATTTGCATAATCTTTATTTCTCTTATTTATATTGTCTAAATTTAAATTGTAATCACTTTTAATCCAGTGTCCATAAATCCTACAATTTAAAGGTCTAACTTCATATATTAAACATCTATTGTTTTCATCTTTAAAAGGACATGGACTCTTTTTTATATACTCTAAGAAGTAATAATCTATTACCTTATCTAAACATCTTTTTCTTAGTTCTTTATTGTCTTTTAAGTAATTATATATATTTATAAACTCTACTAAGTTTATGCCTACAGATTCCATACAACACTTTCCACATCCAGTACAATTTCCACTCGGTACAGTTTCATATATTTTATTTAATTCTCTGATTAAATTATTGTTTTTAGCAAACTCTATGCTTTTCTCTATATCAATCTTTTTTAGACTAGCCATTATTATTACTCCTTGTTATAATTATTAGGTTAATACAAACAATTATTATAACACATTTTTTTGAATTTTATAGGAGGTACTTTATATGAATAGATATACTAAGGTTATAAATATGATGGAAAGTTACTATACAAAAGACTACGAGAAAAAGAAAAAAAATGTAACTAAAATCAGAGAAGTAAGAGAAGAAACTGTTAGAAAATTCTTCTTACAAGGTGACTGTGAAGTTTTAGTTATATTAGAAGATAGTGGAAGAGAAATTTTAATAGATGACTTCTCTCCAGAAGAAGAAATAAGAAAGTATTTAGGTCCTAAATTTGTTAATAAAAGATAGTTTTATATCCCTAACAATTTGTTAGGGATATTTTTATACTTTTTTTATTTTTTATGTATAAAACTATAAATATTGTTAATAATACTAGTATATAAACAATATTTAACTCAATCTCCCCCAATTATGAGCTTTCATTCCCCTGTGAAAGCTCTTTTTTTGTTATATCTATTGTTATTTTTAATATATAATATATAATAATTTACTAAGTAATTATTAAAAAGGAGCTGTTGTTTATGATAAAAATATATAACTTAAACTTAGATACAGATTTTGATTATAGAATTATAAGAGAAGAAAATGATGATATTGATTTATTCATTGATGTTAATTATAGAAGTGTAGATATAGATTGCTCTGATAATAGCTTCTTTTCATCTAGAGTTCAATTTCCTTTTGTTAGGTCCATAATACTAAGATTTAATAAGTCTAGCAATACAATGACTGTTCACTTTATGAGAGATATAGATTTGTTCTCTGCATTTGCAAATTTTGAAATCAATTGTGCTGATTCTAGTATATGTATTAAAAATAATCATGAAAAAGTAATATTTAGTAAAAAGAAACTATCTTTATAAAAGTTTACTATAAAATAATAAGGGGGCCTTAATAGGCCCCTTTTAATTTTATATGTTGTTAATAAAATTAAATTCAATAATTTAAATTAATAAATTTATCTTCTCTAAAACTCTAATTTTCTTATATAGCCTTTATTTATTTTTAACTTTTCCAAAAGCAGTTAAATATATATCTTTTAATTCAGATACTAATGGATATCTTGGGTTAGCTGGAGTACATTGATCATCAAATGCATCTAATGCTAATTTATCAACTGATGCCATAAAATCTTTTTCACTTACTCCGCATTCAGCTATAGTTTTAGGTATATTTAATTCAACTAATAATTTATTTATAGCATCTATTAAATTATTTACACCTTCTTCAGTTGTATTAGCTTTAAGACCTATATATTTAGCTATTTCTGCATATTTTTTATCTGCTACAAATGATTTGTATTTAGGGAATGCAGAGAACTTAGTTGGTTTAGTAGCATTATATCTTATAACATATGGTAGTAATATTGCATTAGCTCTACCATGTGGTATATGGAACTCTGATCCTAACTTATGTGCTAGTGAGTGATTTATTCCTAAGAATGCATTTGCAAATGCCATTCCTGCCATACATGACGCATTGTGCATTTTTTCTCTTGCTTCTCTGTCACTTCCATCTTTATATGCTCTTGGAAGATATTCAAATACCATTTCTATTGCTTTTATAGCTAATGCATCTGTGTAATCAGTTGCCATTACAGAAACATAAGCTTCTATAGCATGTGTTAATACATCTACTCCTGTATCTGCAGTAACAGATTTTGGTACAGTCATTACAAAGTTTGGATCGATTATTGCTATATCTGGAGTTAACTCATAATCTGCTAAAGGATATTTAACATTATTAACTTTGTCAGTTACAACTGCAAAAGATGTAACCTCTGAACCTGTTCCTGATGTAGTTGGTATAGCTACTAATTTAGCTTGTCTTCCTAGTTTAGGGAATTTAAATACTCTTTTTCTTATATCCATAAATCTTAATCTTAAGTCATCAAAGTCAACTTCAGGGTTTTCATAGAATAACCACATACCTTTAGCTGCATCCATTGATGAACCTCCACCTAAAGCTATTATTGTATCTGGTTTAAATTGTCTCATAACATTTGCACCATTTAATACAGTTTCTACTGATGGATCTGGCTCAACATCTGCAAATACTTCTATCATCACTGGATTATTTCTTTTTCTTAAATGGTAAGTTAACTTATCTACATATCCTAATTGAACCATCATTCTATCTGTAACTATCATTACTCTATTAGTGTTTGCCATCTTTTCTAGGTAACTTACTGAACCAAATTCATGGTAAACTCTTTCAGGTATTCTAAACCATTGCATATTGTTTCTTCTCATAGTAACTTTTTTAACATTTATTAAATTTACCGCTGATACATTGTCTGTTGTTGAGTTGTTACCCATAGATCCACATCCTAACGTTAATGATGGCATATTTACATTATATATATCTCCTATAGCACCGTGAGTTGATGGTGCATTAACAAGTAATCTACCTGTTCTAACTTTCTCTCCAAATTCTAATATTATATCATCGTTATTTGAATGAATAACTGCAGAATGTCCAAGCCCTCCAAATTCTGTCATTTCAACACATCTTTGTATTCCTTCTTTATATCCTTTTACTTTATAGCAAGCTAGAACTGGGCTTAATTTTTCTCTAGATAAAGGATAATCATGTCCTACACCTTCTAATTCTGCAACTAGTATTTTAGAATTTTTAGGAGCATTTTTTATTCCCGCCATTTCAGCGATTTTATATGCACTTTGACCTACTATATTAGCATTTATTGTGCAAGTTTCTTTATTTATAACTAGTCCTTCTAGTAATTTCTTTTCTTCTTTATTTACAAAGTAGCAATCATATGATTTCATCAAAGCTACTACGTCATCATATATTTCTTCATCTATTATTACTGCTTGTTCTGAAGCACATATCATTCCATTATCAAATGTTTTTGATAATATTAAATCATTTACTGCTTGTTTAATGTCAGCACTTTTTTCTATGTAACAAGGTACGTTACCTGCTCCAACGCCTAGTGCTGGTTTCCCAGAAGAGTATGCAGCTTTTACCATACCAGGTCCCCCTGTTGCTAATATTAATGATACCCCATCATTTTTCATTAATGCATTTGAAGCTTCTATTGAAGGTTCTTCTATCCATTGGATACAATCTTTTGGAGCTCCAGCAGCTATTGCAGCATCTCTTACTACTTTCGCAGCTTCAGATGAAGACTTTTGAGCTGATGGATGGAAGCTAAATATTATTGGGTTTCTACTTTTCATAGCTATTATAGATTTAAACATTGTTGTTGAAGTTGGATTAGTAACTGGCGTTACTCCTGCTATAACCCCTATAGGCTCTGCTATTAATTTATAATTTTCTTCTTCATTTTCTTCTATAACTCCAACAGTTTTATTGTATTTTATACTATTGTAAATATACTCTGTTGCAAATATGTTTTTAGTTACTTTATCTTCAAAAACTCCTCTTTGAGTTTCATCTACAGCTAATTGAGCAAGTTCTATATGTTTATCAAGACCACACTTTGCCATTTCTTTAACAATTTTATCTACAGCTTTTTGGTCTAATTTTAACATTTCTTGTTTCGCTTTATTAGCTTTTTCAACTAAAACATTTACTCTTTCTTCTGCTGTTAATTCTTTCTTAGTTCCCATATTTACTACCTTTTTAGCTTCTTTACTCATTTTAAAATCCTCCCAAGATGTTGTTTATTTATTTTAATGTTAGTTATTTAACAATCTTTATGTTTATATAATATACCTACCAAAAAAGAATGTCAACCATTTCTTGTTAATTTTTTATCCATTTTTTAATATTGCAAAATATATAATACTCTAATTATTTTTTATATTAAATTTATAATTTTAAAATAAAAAAATCCATCTGATTTATTGAAAATCAGATGGATTTTTTTATTTTATATTATATTTATTACTTAAAATTAATTATTACTTCTTCATAACCTAAATTCTTCAAGCTATTTTCCAAACTCTTTTTTACACTACGACTTATATCATTCATAAAGCCTTCTTTTATAATTTTTTTCTCATATTCTTTTTTACTATTTGCCAATTCATCTATAACTTCATTTGTTTTTACTCTATTAAATAATGCATTTTTTACATCATAAATAAATATATTTTCTTCATCTATGTAGTGATCTATAATACTACACTTTGCTACATTTACAGTTATAGAGTCTTTTTTTACATTATCTATAGTAATATCCTTTGAATTTACACCACCCTTTACTACTCCATTGTACTTTATAATAAATGATTTTTCTGTGAAAGGTATCTTGATATTTTTAAAGCTTCTGTCTTTCTTAATAGTTACTATATTGCTGTAATTATATTTAGATGTTGATAGTTCTAATACTTGTTCTATAGTATTTAATACTTTCGATGTATCTTTTGGAGCTTTTTCGGAAAAGATTAATTTTAAAGATAGTGTTATTCCCAATATGATTCCTATAATTATAAATATTAATAAAACTTTATTGTTATTAATTTTTTTACGTTTTTGTAACAAAATTTCCCCTCCTTTTGATATAATATAAGTTACGATTAAAAAGTTTTAAATTTGTATACTTAAATAAAAATTAATACATAATTTTTTTCAAATATGAAAGGAGACTTAAAATGACTTTATTAGTTTTTGGTCATAAAAATCCTGATACAGATTCAATCTGTTCAGCAATATCTTTAGCATACTTAAAAAATAAATTAGGACAATCAGCTAAGGCTTATGCTTTAGGAGAAGTTAGAAAAGAAGCTCAATTCGTTTTAGACTACTTCAAAGTTGATGCCCCAACTGTATTAACTTCTATATCAAATATATGCAATGATGATGCTAACTTAGTACTAGAAGGTAAACCTCAAGTTATATTAGTTGACCACAATGAGTACGGACAAAGCATAGATGGACTAGAAGATGCTGATTTAATAGAAGTTGTTGATCATCATAAATTAGGAGGATTAAAAACAGATACTCCTTTATCAATGAGATTAATGCCAGTTGGATGTACTTGTACAATAATAACTCAAATGTTTAAAGAAAATAATGTTGAAATACCTTATGAAATAGCTGGTCTTTTAATGTCTGCTATATTATCAGATACATTATTATTTAAATCTCCAACAACTACAGATATGGATAAAAAAGCTGTTGAAGAATTAAATAACATAGTTAAAGTAGATGTTGAAAAGTACGCTATGGATATGTTTAAAGCTGGTACATCATTAGATGGATTTACTGTTGAAGAAATAGTAAACATGGACTTTAAACCATTTGATATGGAAGGTAAAAAGGTAGGAATAGGACAAGTATTCACTTTAGATATAGATGCAGTTCTTAATAAGCAAGATGAATTTTTAAGTTATATAAATGGAACTGACTTTGATATGTTATTATTAGCAGTAACAGATATAATAAAAGAAGGTTCATATTTAATATACAAAGCTGAAGATAAAATAATATCTGATGCATTTAAAGTTAATGCTTCTCAAGGAGTATTTGTTGAAGGTGCTGTTTCAAGAAAGAAACAATTAGTTCCAAATTTAACAGATGCAGTTAAGAAAAATATATAATTTTTTTAAACATACAAAATAAAAAAAGAGATTCTTAAATTTAAGAATCTCTTTTTTATACAAATAAATTCTAGTATAGAATTACATTTTTTCTACGTCAGAATAATCTTTACCAAATGTTTCAACAGTAACTTTTTTCATTACTTGTGGAGTTTGTGGTTTATCCATTCTATCAGTTTTAACAGAAGCTATTTCATCTACAACATCAATACCTTCTATTATTCTACCAAATGATGCATATTGCCCGTCTAAGTGTGGAGAATTTGCATGCATTAAGAAAAATTGTGAACCAGCAGAGTTTGGAGCCATTGTTCTAGCCATTGATATAACTCCTCTTTCATGCTTTAAGTTGTTAGTATGTCCATTTTGAGTAAATTCTCCTTTTATAGAGTATCCTGGTCCACCCATTCCATTTCCATTAGGGCATCCTCCTTGTATCATAAATCCAGGTATAACTCTGTGGAATGTAACTCCATCATAGTATCCTGACTCTACTAAAGATACAAAGTTTTTAACTGTATTTGGAGCTATATGTGGATATAACTCAACTTTTATTTGCTTTCCATTTTCCATTTCTATAGTTACTATAGGATTTTTATTTTCCATTTTATGTACTTCCTTTCTTATGAGTTTTATATTCTCATTTTATATTATATACCAATAACACTAAAAAATCACAAAAATAAGCTACTTATTTTAGTAGCTTACTTTTCATTTAGTAATGCAGTTTCTTCATAATTTATATCTAATAAATTTAATATTTGCTTAGCTCTATCTTTTGTAGATCCTGAAACTTCTATATAATTTATATTCTCAGCTTTTAAGAAACTTAATATAGCTTCATCAATTTTAATAGCTATACTTTCATCTTGCCATCTTACGCCATCTTTAACATATCCAAATTCTCTAGGAACGTATATTATCATATCATAGTTTTGTATATCTTCTAATGCTAAACAATATAAATCCTTTAAAATTTGAATCTCTTTTTGAGTTCTTTTTCTGTCTCCTAGCATAAATCTAGCGTATATGTAAGGTACAAATGTAGCATAATCTGTAAGTGCATAATCAAATCCTGATAAATCGTCTTCTATTTTCTTTTGTCCTAAATATATACCATACTGTTCAGATATAGTTTCTATCATGCCTTTATCTCTTAAATACTCTGTAGAGTATTCTAAAGCATATCCTACATCTACTCCAGATATCTTCATTTCTACATATAAGTGTTGTATTAATGTTGTCTTTCCGCATCTAGGTCCACCTAGTACAGCAATTCTTTTAGTTGCCATATTTTATATCAACTCCATATTTTATATTTCAAAATTAGAACTTTTTTATTATACTAATATACAACAATTTATTCAATGTTTTTAATATAATTGTAGTTATTTACAAATTAATATCCATATTTTTTACAATTTCATAACCTTCATTAAATATCTTCTTACAAAACTCACCTTCAAATCTTAGAGTAGCATTTTTTTCAAATATAGTATTTGGTCTTATAATAATTATATCTTCCTCTTTATATATGTTCTTTATATCTTCTGGTAATTCATAATCATGTTTCATAGTTATAACTATTATTTTATCCATTTTAGCTTCTATTAAGGGCTTTATTAAAACATTATTTAATATACCTCCATCTAATTTATATCCATCATATAACCCCTCTATTAAATCTTTGCCAAATTGTTCAAAAGGCTTTAACTCTTTTGACGGTCTAAATGGAAGTAATGAACTATATTTTATACTTAATAATGCATCTTCATAACTTAGTTCAGATATATCTACTATTTTTTCTTCTAATTTTGAATTTTCAACTTCTACATAATTGATATAGCAAGGTTTTGAATAACTTGAGTTATTGATTAATCCTCTTAATTCATCAATTGCTAAAGAGTTATCCACAGTGTTATCAACTATTTTGACACCGTTTTCACCAATTTTCTGAATGTTTATCCACATTTCCTTCAACTTGTTAACATTTTCTGTGTATATATAATATCCATTTATAGCCCCTATAGATGTTCCAGCTATAGCATCAAATTTTATTCCTTTTTCATATAATCCATATATAACTCCAGCTTGAAATGCTCCTTTAGCCCCTCCGCCTGCTAGGCATAACCCTGTCTTCATCTAAAATCACTCCTATTCTTTTTCCTATATTTATTTTCATTAATGATTATAGGGGATGTCTAAAAGTAAAATACTTTTTATACATCCCCTAACTTTAACTTTTTTTATTAATTTTATAATTCATAAAATGTTTTAAAAGTCTTATATATATCTATATGATCTTCTACACATCCTAGTTCTCTTATAGAATGCATAGCAAGTATCGGACTTCCTACATCTACTGATGGTATATCTATATGTGTTGATGATATAGGTCCTATTGTACTTCCACCTCTTACATCAGATCTATTAACAAATTCTTGGCAGTTAACTCCAGCTTCTTTACATATAGATTTATAAACAGCTGTAGATTGACTATCACTTGTATATGCTTGATTTGCATTTATTTTTATAACTGGTCCTTTACCCATAACTGGTCTATTTGTTGGATCATGTTTTTCTGAAACATTAGGATGAACAGCATGTGCAAGATCAGCAGATATTATAAATGAAGAATATAAACTTCTAAAGAATTCTTCTCTACTTTGCCCTAAACATAAAGATATTCTTTCTAATACATTTATTAGCATATTAGAATCTGCTCCTTGCTTAGTTGAACTTCCTACTTCTTCATTGTCAAATACCGATACTACATTAACGCCTCTTGAAGGTTTAGAATCTATTAATGCATGTAAACTAGCATGTGCCATAGATAAATTATCTAGTCTTCCACAAGATATCATTTCTTCATTTGGTCCTATTAGCATCCCTTTTTCATATTCATATAAAAATAAATCAAAATCAAGTATTTCCTCTACTTTTCTTCCTAACTCATTAGCTATAGTTTTTATTAAGAAATTATCTTTTTCTAATGTATCATTTAATAATCCTACTAATGGCAACATATCCTTTTGCTTATTTAAAGCTACGCCTTCATTTACTTGTCTATTCATGTGTATAGCTAAATTAGGTATTATACATATAGGTCTATTTATATTTATTAAAGTTTCAACAGGTCTTAGTATATCTTCTCCTTTTAATATAACTCTACCTGCTATAGCTAGTGGTCTATCTAACCAAGTGTTTAATATAGGTCCTCCATAGCATTCTGTATTTAATTTTAAATAAGTTTTTTCAACTTCCATCTCTGGATTTGGTTTAATTCTAAATGAAGGTGAATCTGAATGAGAACCTATTATTCTAAATCCATCTTCTTTTAAATTATCAGTATCAACAGTAAAAGCTATTATAGCTGATGAATTTTTAGTTGTGTAATACTTTCCGCCTTTTTCTATAGTCCACTTGTCTCTAGCATCAAGTTTTTTAAATCCATTCAATCTTAATAATTCCTCTGAGGTTTCTACTGAATGAAAAGCTGTTGGACTTTTCTCTATAAACCCGATTAAATTTCTAGCAAATTCTTTTGAATTCATATTAAATCCCCCTTAATTATATTAAATTTTATAGTAAATCTAATGTAGTGTATTCTTTATTTATTTTCTTTATACCTTGATTATTAAAAGCTATTGTTAAATCAGAACCAGAAGCTGCCACTACAGTTCCTACCCCAAACTTAGGATGATGAACCTTAGAACCTAATTTTATATCATCAACATTTGATTCAGTTTTACTTTCTTTTATAGTAGCATTAACTTTACTTGCAACATTCGCCTTATTCATAGACTTCATATATTTTTGCTTATACTTATCTAATATATTGTAATTTGCTTTAGAATAACTTAACTCATGCTCATCTTTATTTAATTTCTCTATACATTCTTCTGGTAATTCCTCCATAAATCTTGATTGTATAGATGGATTAGTTTTTCCATAAAGAGTTCTTTTCTTTGTAAGTGTCATATATAACTCTTTTTTAGCTCTTGTTATACCAACGTAACAAAGTCTTCTTTCCTCTTCTATATCTGACTCACTCATAGATCTTACAGCTCTTGATATTGGGAATAATCCTTCTTCCATACCAACTAAATAAACTACAGGAAACTCTAGTCCTTTAGATGTATGTATAGTCATAAGAGATACTCTATCGTCTTCTTCATCATCACTTTCTGAAGAAGTAAGAGCTACATTAGTTAAGAAAGTTTCTAAGTCTTTTTCTTCACTAGTATTTTCAAATTCTATAGCTATAGATATAAACTCTTTTAAGTTATCTATTCTATCTTGAGATTCTTCACTTTTATCTTTTTCAAGTTCATCTAAATACCCTGTAACATCAAGTACCTTTTCTATAAGCTTACTTACAGAATAAGCATCCTTTATTACTCTAAGTGTTCCTATTAAATCTACAAATCCATTTATATTCGCTCTAGCCTTTGTAGATATATCTGAATTAGTATCTACATCTAAAAGTACAGAGAATATACTTTCTTGTCTTAAACTTGCTCTATCTTCTATTTTTTCTATAGTTCTAAGTCCAATTCCTCTTTTAGGTACATTTATTATTCTTTTTAAAGATATATCATCTTGTACATTTTGAAGAACTCTTAAATAAGCAACTAAATCCTTTATCTCTTTTCTTTCATAGAATTTAGTACCACCATATATATTATAAGGTATTTGACTTCTATTTAAAGCATCTTCTATAGCACGTGCCTGTGCATTTGCTCTGTATAGTACTGCAAAATCTTTGAAAGGTTTATTTTCTTTTCTATGGATTCTCCATATATTATCAGCTACAAAATCAGCTTCTTCCATTTCATCATTTGCAACTTGTATCTTTATTTTTTCTCCTTCTTTTTGCTCACTCCACAGTTTTTTTCTTTTTCTTTCTATATTGTTAGATATAACTGTATTTGCAGCATCTAATATAACTTGAGTTGATCTATAATTTTGTTCTAATTTTACAACATGAACATCTTCATAATCTCTTTCAAATTCAAGTATATTTCTTATATCTGCACCTCTCCAACCATATATACTTTGATCATCGTCTCCAACAACACATATATTTTGATGCTCTTTAGCTAATAATTTTATAAACTCATATTGAGCTTTGCTTGTATCTTGATACTCATCAACCATTATATATTTAAATTTATTTCTATAATAAGCTAGTACACTTTCTTCAGTCTTTAATAATTCTACTGTTTTTATTATTAAGTCATCAAAGTCAAGTGCACTATTTCTTTTTAATCTATCTTGATAAAGTGTATATACATCAGCAATTTTACTCATCCTAGCATCATGTCTATGCATATCCTTATACTCTTTAGGAGTTAGTAATTTATCTTTTGCTCCAGATATATAACTTATAACAACCTTAGGCTCAAATGCCTTATCACTTAAATTAAGTTCTTTTAAACAATCTTTAACTAAAGTTACTTGGTCTGAACTATCATATATAACAAAAGATCTATTATATCCTATTCTATTTATATCTTTTCTAAGAATTCTAACACAGCATGAATGGAAAGTTGTTATCCACATATCTTTTACATCTGAATCTATAGTTTCTTCAACTCTTTCCTTCATTTCATTTGCTGCTTTATTTGTAAATGTTATTGCTAATATATTACTAGGATGTACTCCTTTATTTTTCATAAGATGAGCTATTCTAGTTGTTAAAACTCTCGTTTTTCCAGATCCAGCTCCTGCTAATATAAGTACTGGTCCTTCTGTTTTAAGTACCGCTTCTTTTTGGGCGGGGTTTAGTGAATCTATATCCATTAATTACCTCCTACAGTCAATGTTATATGTATATTTTAATCTATTATCTATATTAATTCAAATTTATTAATACTACATATTAATGATATCCATAATTTGTAATATTTAAAATCATACCCACTTTATAATTAAATAAAAACTCCTTAGATTTTATCTAAGGAGTTAAAGTTAGGCTAAAATATAATTTTTTTATTTATATTAATCTAATAAGATTAGGGGCTTAATTATATATTAGAATTTAAAATAAAAAAATCCTAATATTGGGATTAGGATTAATATAACTTAATAATTAATATACAAAATAGTCATGGTCGACTTACGTACATAATCTTTAAACTATTTTCCTTCACCCCGAAGAAATTAATTTATATATTATAGGCAGGTATCCTGGCTTAGCTTCATCTTACTACTTTCCCTTCCCATAACTTATATTAAGTCACAGTGGTATCAAAAGTTTCATCAGCATAACAGTAGCGGGGGCTGCAGAGGATTTTAACCTCTTTCCCTATTAATTTTATAAACAAAACCTATAATATTAAAATATTAAATTTTCATCATATTTAACAATATTCTATAAAAATATTAACATTCCTTTATTTAAATTTAAATCCTTATATTCTAATCATATTATATTTAAACTAGTATTATTACAATATAAAGATATTTATTCCTTTAAATATATCTACTAATTTAATTTCTTATACATCATCCAACGACTAAAATTACCTATTTAGTCGTTGGATAATGCAATTTATACTTTCTATTTACTTTAATATATTGAAAATAAATAAGGAAGAAACCTATTTAGATTTCTTCCTTTATATATTATTTTCCAAAATGTCTATTTAATAATCCTAAGAATGCTTTACCGTGTCTAGCTTCATCTTTACACATTTCATGAACTGTATCATGTATAGCATCTAATCCTAATTCTTTAGCTTTCTTAGCTAATTTTAATTTTCCATCAGTT